>NZ_CATKPP010000033.1:0-508082 GCF_949767635.1 Pseudomonas sp. IT-93MI4 | reverse complement strand
TCCTACAGCCTGCGGTAGGCCCTTCCGGCTGTCACAGCCTGCCGACAGTGCTAAGGTTCTGCCTTGGCTTTTGTACTTTTCCAAGGAAGCTTTTATGCCGGACGCCTCGTCCCTCAACGCTGCATTCATGGTGGTTCAGAGCAATAGCCTGGACGAGCTGCGCAGCCTGGTGGTCAGCATCATGCGGCGCTACCCATTGGCTCCCTTGGAGAATGAAATCGCTCTGGTCCAAAGCAACGGTATCGCCCAATGGCTCAAGCTGGCATTGGCAGAAGATCCTGAAGAGGACGATCTCGGTGGTTGCGGAATAGCCGCTGCCATCGATGTGCAGCTTCCAGGCAGTTTCATGTGGCAGCTCTACCGTATGGTGTTGGGCCGAGACGAAATCCCCGCCACATCCTTGCTCGACAAAGCTCCCCTGACCTGGCGGCTGATGCGCCTGTTGCCGCAAGTGATTGATCGCCCCCATTTCGAACCGCTACAACGCTTCCTCACCCATGACACCGACTTGCGCAAGCGCTACCAGTTGTCCGAGCGCCTGGCAGACCTGTTTGACCAATATCAGGTGTATCGGGCCGACTGGCTCGAAGATTGGGCCGAGGGCCGGCATCAGTTACGTAATGTTCGAGGCGAGATAAAGCCACTGCCTCCAGTCAGTTGCTGGCAGGCTGAATTGTGGCGTGCTCTTTTGGAAGATGTCGGTGAGCAAGGCATGGCCCAGAGCCGCGCCGGTGTTCATCAACGATTTATCGAGTGCATAAATTCCCTCGAACATGCACCAGCAGGACTACCCTCGCGGGTGATCGTGTTCGGTATATCCTCGTTGCCCGCCCAGGTGCTTGAAGCGTTGGCCGGACTCGCACGTTTCAGTCAGGTGCTGTTGTGTGTACACAACCCTTGCCGACACCACTGGGCCGATATCGTCGCCGACAAGGATCTGCTGCGTCATCAATACAAGCGTCAGAGCCGCAAGAACGGCATGCCGGTCGTACTCGATCCTGAAACGTTGCACCAACATGCTCATCCGCTGCTCGCCGCCTGGGGCAAGCAAGGCCGCGACTATATCAACCTGCTCGACAGTTACGATGACCCCAACAGCTATCGCGCGGCGTTTCGTGATGGGCGCATTGATCTGTTCAGCGAAAATCAGCCACATAACATGCTCAACCAACTTCAGGACGACATCCTCGAGTTGCGGCCACTGAATGAAACGCGTGAGCGCTGGCCTGCCGTTGACTTGACGCAGGATGGGTCGATCCGCTTTCACATAGCCCACAGTGCCCAGCGCGAAGTGGAAATCCTTCACGATCAGTTACTCGCACGCTTCAGCGCTAATCCAGATCTGCGCCCACGAGATGTAATTGTGATGGTGCCGGACATCGACAGCTATGCGCCGCATATCCGGGCGGTGTTCGGACAACTGGATCGACATGATCCACGCTTCATTCCATTTACCTTGGCCGACCAGGGCCAGCGGGGCCGCGATCCGTTGCTGATTGCTATCGAGCACCTGCTGAAGCTGCCCGATAGTCGTTTCCCGGTGAGCGAGATCCTCGATCTGCTCGACGTCCCTGCGTTGCGCGCCCGATTTGGCGTACAAGAGCGTGATTTGCCTACTCTGCATCGCTGGATCGAAGGAGCAGGCGTGCGCTGGGGAATGAACGCCGGGCAACGTGCCGGCCTGGGCTTGCCGGATGAGCTTGAACAGAACAGCTGGCATTTCGGTTTGCGGCGGATGTTGTTGGGGTACGCAGTTGGCAGCTCCAGCGCCTGTGCCGGTATCGAACCCTACGATGAAATCGGTGGTCTGGATGCTGCGTTGATCGGTCCGTTGGTTGCCCTGCTCGATGCATTGGAACTGGCCCATCACGAACTCACTCAAGTCGCTCAGCCCAAGGTGTGGGGCCAGCGCCTGCAAATCCTGATGCAGCTGTTTTTCAAGGCCAGTAATGAGCACGACGATTATCTGCTCACGCAACTTGAGGAGTTGCGCGAAACCTGGCTGCAGACCTGTGAATCCGTTGGGTTGGTCGATGAATTGCCGCTGACGGTGGTTCGCGAAGCCTGGCTCGCGGGGCTGGATCAGGGGCGTCTGTCCCAGCGTTTTCTCGCCGGCGCAGTAAACTTTTGCACGCTGATGCCCATGCGGGCAATCCCGTTCAAGCTTGTCTGTTTGCTGGGGATGAACGATGGCGATTATCCCCGGGCGCAACCCCCGCTGGATTTCGACCTCATGGGCAGTGACTACCGGCCAGGGGACCGTTCCCGGCGTGAAGACGATCGCTATCTGTTGCTCGAGGCGCTCCTGTCTGCGCGCGATCAGCTGTACATCAGTTGGGTCGGACGCAGCATTCGCGACAACAGTGAACGGCCTGCTTCAGTGCTGATCGGGCAGTTGCGCGATCACCTCGCCAGTGGCTGGCGGTCGCTCGATGAGCATCAGGATATGTTGACCTCCATGACCGAGGAGCATCCCCTGCAACCGTTCAGTTCGCGCTATTTCCATGACGGCGATCAACTATTCAGTTATGCCCGTGAATGGCAGGTTTTGCACCAGGTGCATGCGCCACAACATGAGACGGAGCTACTCGCGCCCCATGTTCAGGAGGAGCCGCTGAGTCTGGCTCTGCTGCAGGATTTCTTGCGTAACCCGGTCCGGCACTTTTTCACGCAGCGCCTCAAAGTGTACTTCGAGGCCGCCGAGGCGCCCCTGGCTGACGAAGAACCGTTCGTGCTGGACGCATTGCAACGCTACACACTGAGCGACAGCCTGCTCAACGCCGCACTCCGGCAGCCCGACAATATCGATCGGGCACTCGAAGATCAGGCGCGGCGTTTGCAAAACAGCGGATTGCTGCCCATGGCCGGCTTCGGCGAATGCCTGCAACGAGAGTTGATCGAGCCGTTACCGGACTTGCTGCAACGTTACCAACACCTTCTGGCGTTATGGCCGACACCATTGACCAGCGCGCTCCCGGTCAGTCTTGAGTTGCAGGGCGTGCGTGTTGAAGGCTGGCTCGCCGGTTTGCATCAACGCGCTGACGGTGGCGTGTTGTCGGTCACGACCATTCCCAACAGCATCGGCTCGATCAAAAGTCGAAAATGGCATCGGTTGATCAAGCCGTGGGTCAATCACCTGGTGGCCTGCGCCAGCGGACTTATCCTGACCACGGCACTGGTGGCGAGTGACGATACGCTGCTGCTTGAGCCGCTGGAGAAGGATCGAGCGGTTCGTTTTCTGGGTGATCTGCTGCTCGCCTGGCAGGCCGGCATGCGCCAGCCGCTGCCGATCGCGGTCAAGACGGCCTTCGCCTGGCTTGCGCAGACTGATCCGCTCAAGGCTGAGGCGGCTGCCAGAAAAGCCTACGAAGGCGACGGCCAGACCAGTGAAGGTGAGCGCCGTGAAAGCCCTGCGCTGTCACGCCAATTCGCTGACTTTGACGCATTGAGTGCCGACGAAACATTCTCCGGTTGGTGCGACGCGTTGTATCGCCCCCTGTTTGAAGCGCCATGGCGCTCGTTGGCCAGCGAAGGGGCACGCGCATGAGTACCAAAACACCGCTGGCTCTGGCCTTCCCACTGCACGGCAGTCAACTCATCGAAGCCAGTGCGGGTACCGGCAAGACCTTTACCATTTCTGCTCTCTATCTGCGGCTGATCCTTGGCCACGGCGGCGAATCGAGCGGCTTCGGCCGTGAATTGCTGCCCCCGCAGATTCTTGTGGTGACCTTCACCGATGCCGCCACCAAGGAGCTGCGTGAAAGAATCCGTACGCGGCTGGCCGAGGCTGCGCGGTTTTTCCGTGAAGAAACCCCGGCGCCGGATGGCTTGATTGCCGAGCTGCGCGAGCAGTTTGACCCGGCACAATGGCCCGGTTGCGCCAATCGCCTGGACATCGCCGCGCAATGGATGGATGAAGCGGCCGTCTCCACCATCCACAGTTGGTGCCAGCGCATGCTGCGCGAACACGCGTTCGACAGCGGCAGCCTGTTTACCCAGTCCCTGGAAACCGATCACAGCGATCTGCTCGGTGAAGTGCTGCGCGATTACTGGCGATTGTTCTGTTACCCGATGCAGGGCGACGCGCTGAACTGGGTTCGCGCTAACTGGGGCGGGCCGGCAGCGTTGTTGCCACGAGTGCGCGGCCTGTTTGGCAGTGAGCGCGACAGTGATGACGGCAAGGCCCCTGCAGAATTGATCAATGAGTGTCTGCAAGAACGGCGTGCCGCGTTGCTCGTGCTGAAGATGCCGTGGCGTCAGTGGGCCGATGAGCTGCTTGTGATCTGTCACGAAGGCGTTGCGAGCAAAGCCGTCGACGGACGCAAGATGCAGGCGCGCTACTTCGAGCCCTGGTTCGAGAAACTCAAGGCGTGGGCCGAAGACGAGGCCATGGAGCAACTGGACATCGGCACCGGTTTCACCCGATTGACCCCTGACGGAATGGCCGAAGCCTGGAAGGGCCAGGCACCGAGTCATCCGGGTCTCGACGCGATGCCGGGGCTCAAGTCGAGCCTCGACGCGCTTCCCACCCCCGATGCCGCCGTATTGCAACATGCGGCGAGATGGGGGGGCGCGCGTTTTGAGGAAGAGAAGCGTCGTCGTGCGGAAATGGGGTTCGACGACATGCTGTTGCGCCTCGATGCGGCGTTGCAATCCGACAGCGGCGAGCGCCTTGCTGCGGTGATCCGCGAGCAGTTTCCGGTTGCTCTGATCGATGAGTTTCAGGACACCGACCCGGTGCAATACCGGATCTTCGAGAGCATCTACCGCATCGAGGACAACAGTCCGGATACCGGTCTGTTCCTGATCGGTGACCCCAAGCAGGCGATCTACGCGTTCCGTGGCGCCGATATCTACACCTACCTGCGTGCGCGTCAGGCCACTGCCGGCCGCCTGCATACGCTGGGCACCAACTTCCGCTCCAGCCATGGCATGGTCAACGCGGTCAATCACGTATTCGAACGCGCCGAGTCCCGCGAGCAGGGACGCGGCGCGTTTTTGTTTCGGGAAAAAACCGGGGAAAACCCGGTGCCGTTCCAGCCTGTTGAGTCTCAGGGGCGTAAAGAGCGGCTGCAGATTGCCGGGCACGATGTCGCGGCACTGAATGTCTGGCACCTGTCGACGGATCAGCCGCTGTCAGGCGCGGTCTATCGCCAGCAATTGGCGGCGGCCTGTGCCAGCGAAATCACCGCGTTGCTCAATGGCGGGCAAACCGGTGCGGCGGGATTTGTCCGCGACGCAGAAGACTTCAGAGGCTTGCGACCCTCTGACATTGCGATTCTGGTACGCGACGGCAAAGAGGCCCAAGCCGTACGCGCAGAACTCGCGGCCCGTGGCGTGCGCAGCGTTTACCTGTCGGACAAGGACTCGGTGTTCGCCGCCCAGGAAGCGCATGACCTGCTCTCCTGGCTCAAGGCCTGCGCGGAGCCGGATGTCGAGCGCTCTCTGAAGGCTGCGCTGGCTTGCATCACCCTCAATCTGCCGTTGGCTGAACTGGAACGTTTGAATCAGGACGAGTTGGTCTGGGAAGCCCGGGTCATGCAGTTTCGTGGCTATCGCGAACTGTGGCGCAAGCAAGGTGTGTTGCCGATGTTACGGCGCCTGCTGCACGACTTTCACCTGCCGCAGACCCTGATCGCACGCAGTGATGGCGAGCGGGTACTGACCAACCTTTTGCACTTGTCGGAACTGATGCAGCAGGCTGCCGCTGAGCTTGATGGTGAGCAAGCGCTGATTCGTCATCTGGCCGAGCTTCTGGCGTTGTCTGGTCAGGCCGGCGAAGAGCAGATATTGCGTCTGGAGAGTGACGAGCAACTGGTTAAGGTCGTGACCATTCACAAGTCCAAGGGGCTTGAGTATCCACTGGTGTTCCTGCCGTTCATCTGCTCGGCAAAACCGGTGGATGGCAGTCGCTTGCCGCTGCATTACCACGATGCCTCCGGCAAAGCCCAGGTGACACTGAAGCCGACCGCCGAATTGATCGCCCTGGCGGATGACGAGCGTCTGGCCGAGGACCTGCGTCTGCTCTACGTCGCCCTGACTCGCGCGCAGCATGCCTGCTGGCTGGGTGTCACGGACCTCAAGCGCGGTAACAACAACGGTTCGGTGCTTCATCTTTCGGCGCTTGGCTATCTGCTGGGTGGCGGCGCAAGGCTGGATGAGTCAACCGGTCTGAGCCGCTGGCTGCAGGATTTGCAACAGAACTGCGCGGCCATCAGTTTGGGGGAGTTGCCTCAAGCCACTCAGGAGATCTACCGGCCCGAGCGTAACGAAGCGATCCTCAGCGCTACATTGGTGCCCAAGCGCAAGGCCAGCGAAAACTGGTGGATTGCCTCCTACAGTGCTTTGCGCATCAGTGACGTGTTGAGCGTGGGCAGCGATGAGGCGCCGGACAGTCCACAAGCGCAAAAGCTGTTTGATGATGAGCGTCTCGACCCGGATGCGCCACGCGAGATCGTGGCCGGTGGCGCCGATATTCATCGTTTTCCTCGCGGTCCGAATCCAGGAACCTTTCTTCATGGTCTGCTCGAATGGGCCGGAGACGAAGGTTTTGCCGTTCCTTTTGAAACGCTCAAGGATGCGATTGGCCGACGCTGCAACCTGCGCGGCTGGGAAGGCTGGATCACCACTCTGAGTGACTGGCTGCAACACTTGCTCAAGTCGCCGCTACCAGCAGGTGGCGGACAGCCTCCGGTGGTTCTCGAGCAACTCAAACAGTACCGCGTGGAGATGGAGTTCTGGTTCGCCAGCCACAAGGTTGATGTTCTCAAACTCGATGAGTGGGTGCGCCAGTACACCCACAACGGTGTGGCACGAGTGGCCGCCGAGCCAGTACAGCTCAACGGCATGTTCAAAGGCTTCATCGACCTGACCTTCGAACACGAGGGGCGCTACTACGTGGCCGACTACAAATCCAACTGGCTGGGTGTCGACGATGCAGCCTATACCGAGCAAGCCATGGAGCGCTCGATCCTCGACAACCGCTACGACTTGCAATACGTGTTGTATCTGCTGGCGTTGCATCGGCAACTGAAGGCGCGGTTGTCTGACTACGATTACGATCGGCATGTCGGTGGTGCGTTGTATGTGTTTCTGCGGGGGACCCGGGCAGACAGTCGCGGCGTGTATTTTGCGCGGCCGCCGCGCGAACTGATCGAGCGCCTGGATCGTCTTTTCCAGGGTAAGCCGGAACCCAAGGCCGAACCCGCATGGGAACAGGGAGTCCTGCTATGAGCCGTACCTTCGCCGATCTGTCATCGGCTATCGACAACCCGTCGAGCCTGGCGCCACTGACCAGTGCCTCGGATCTGCTGATCTTGCTTGATCGCTGGGTCGAGCGAGGCTGGCTTCGTTCGCTGGACAAGGCCTTTATCGGTTTTCTGTACGAACTCGCACCCCAGTCCGATCCACTGGTGTTGCTCGCTGCCGCACTGACCAGCCATCAACTGGGTCACGGACATGTCTGCCTCGACCTGTTCGAAACCCTCAAGGCCCCGGATTTCGCCCTGTCTTTACCTCCTGAAGGCGATGAGCAAAGTGATGTCTTGCTCCTGCCGTCGCAGTTGCTTGAAACGCTGGATGGCGCCCATTGGTGCAAGGTGCTGGCGGGCAGCGCTCTGGTTGCACTGGCTGCGGACAGTAGCGAAGCGGCGCATCAGCGACCGTTGGTGCTGTCCGGCAAGCGTCTGTACCTGCGGCGCTACTGGGCCTATGAGCGGCGTATCGATGCGGCGTTACGCACACGTCTGGCCCAAGGCGAAACGCCGCCGGATGACTTGCCCCAGCGTCTCGATGAATTGTTCGGCCCCGCCAGGCCGGGAGCAGTGATCGACTGGCAGAAACTCGCCTGCGCGCTTGCCACTCGGGGAGCCTTCAGCATCATCACGGGCGGTCCGGGAACCGGCAAAACCACCACGGTGGTGCGTCTGCTCGCGCTGCTCCAGGCGCCGGCGGTGGAAGCCGGTCAGCCGCTGCGCATTCGTCTGGCGGCGCCCACGGGCAAGGCTGCTGCGCGGTTGACCGAGTCCATCAGCCAGCAAGTGCAGTCGCTGAAAGTCACCGAAGACGTGCGCGAGAAGATCCCCTGCGACGTGACCACTGTCCATCGTTTGTTGGGCAGCCGGCCCGGCACCCGACACTTCCGCCACCATGCCGGCAACCGCTTGCCGCTGGACGTGCTGGTGGTCGATGAAGCTTCCATGATCGACCTGGAAATGATGGCTAACCTGCTCGATGCGTTGCCGGCGCATGCGCGTCTAGTGTTGCTCGGCGACAAGGATCAGCTCGCTTCGGTGGAGGCCGGGGCGGTGCTCGGCGATCTGTGCCGCGATGCCGAGGCAGGCTGGTACAACCCGCAGACCCGGCAGTGGCTGGAGTCGGTCAGTGGAGAGTCCTTGCAGGACAGTGGCTTGCACGAGGACCGCGACGGCTCGCATCCGCTGGCGCAGCAACTGGTGATGCTGCGCCATTCCCGACGCTTCGGTGAAGGCAGCGGCATCGGTCAGCTGGCGCGGCGGGTCAATCAGCAGTTGCCGGAGGAGGCGCGCCAGTTGCTGGCGGCCGGTCACTATGATGACGTGTTTTCCCTGCCGCTCAAGGGCGAACACGATCACACGTTCGAGCGGCTGCTGCTCGACGGTCATGGGGAAGGTCCAAAGGGTTATCGCCACTATCTGAATATCCTGCGCCAACAACGCCCGCCAGCGGAAAGACCGCTGGAGCATCCGGACTGGATCAACTGGGCGCGGGAAGTGCTGCAGGCGTTCGATACCTTCCAGTTGTTGTGTGCTGTGCGCAAGGGGCCTTGGGGCGTTGAAGGGCTGAATCTGCGGATCACCGAAACGCTGGTCAAGGCACGCCTGATCGAGCATGACCAGCAATGGTATGAAGGCCGGCCGGTGCTGATGACCCGCAACGATTACGGTCTGGGTCTGATGAACGGCGATATTGGCATTGCCCTCAAGTTGCCCGAGCGCGAAGGCCCGGACGCCGGCAAACCGGTGCTGCGCGTGGCCTTTCCGCGTAACGACGGGCAGGGCGGTGTGCGTTTCGTGCTGCCGAGCCGGCTCAACGATGTGGAAACGGTGTACGCGATGACGGTGCACAAATCCCAGGGCTCCGAGTTCGCCCACACCGCGCTGATCCTGCCGGACGCCTTGAATCCGGTGTTGACCAAGGAATTGATCTATACCGGTATTACCCGGGCCAAACACTGGTTCACTTTGATCGAGCCCCGGGCCGGCGTGTTTGAAGAGGCGGTGCAGCGCAAGGTCAAGCGCCTGAGCGGATTGATGCTGGAACTGGAAGAAGGTGGCGAGGTTCGGGAATGAAATAACCTGATGTTCGGTGCCGATTATTGACCATCTGGTCAGCAGCTGCTGTCTCGCTGGTGTTACTGCGCTGTGCTATCGTTGCGGCATCATTTCGGTACGATCCAAGAGAATCCCTGCATGAAGGTGGCTGTCTGGGCGACAGAGCGCGTGGTTCGCTGCAAGCACGCATTGCTTGTCGGTCTGCTCTGTTTGCTGACCGGCGCCGCCATGGCGCAGGCACAGACGCCGGTGGGCATGGCCGAGCAGCGCGCCCAGTCGGTGACGCAGGTTGTGCTGGGCATCCTCAGTTACGCGCGCTGGCCGGTGGAACCCGCACAATTGCGCCTGTGCATCGTCGGCCCCACCGAATACACCGATGACCTGGTCAAAGGCACTACGCAAGCCACCGGTCGTCCGGTCGCTGTGCGCCGACTGCTGGCCGACAACCCGGCGATCGTCAGCGAATGCGATGCGGTGTACATCGGCAAACTCACCGCAGATGAACGCAGTCGGCTGTTCACCTCATTGATCGGCCATCCGGTGCTGAGCATCAGCGAAGGTGGCGATCAGTGCACGGTCGGCAGCCTGTTCTGCCTGCGGGTCGGCGATCAGCAGGTGTCCTTCGAGGTCAATCTCGACTCCGTCGCCCGCAGCGGTGTACGCATCCACCCGAGCGTACTGCAGTTGTCGCGCCGCAAACCGGCGGCACCATGAAGCTGTTTCGTTCCAGGAGCCGCCCGACACTGGGCTCGGTCATCGGCCGCGGCCATTTGATTGTCGCGCTGGTGGCCGTGACGATGGCCAGCGTGTCGCTGACCCTGCTGGGCGTTCTCGCGCTGCGGGTGTACGCCGATCACAACCTGCATCTGATTGCACGTTCGATCAGCTACACCGTGGAAGCGGCGGTGGTGTTCAACGATAAGGACGCCGCCACCGAAGCGCTGGCCTTGATCGCGTCCACCGAAGAGGTGGCGGATGCCCAGGTGTTCGATACACAGGGGCAGTTGCTGGCGCGTTGGCAGCGGCCCGAAAACGGTCTGTTTTCCCAACTGGAAATGCAGGCTGCCCGGACCATTCTGGAAAAGCCGATCAGCCTGCCGATCGTGCATCAGGATCGTGAAATCGGACGCATCCTGCTGGTCGGTCACGGCGGTAGCCTGATGCGCTTCTTGCTCAGCGGTCTGGCGGGGATCATTCTCTGCACCGCAATCAGTGCCTGGGTCGCGCTGTATCTGGCGCGCCGACAGCTGCGCAGCATTACCGGCCCGCTTCGCAGTCTCGCGGCGGTGGCTCATGCCGCCCGCAGCGAGCGTGCGCTGGACCGCCGGGTACCACCGGCGCAGATCGCCGAGCTCGACAACCTCGGCAACGACTTCAATGCCCTGCTCGACGAACTCGAATCCTGGCAGACCCATCTGCAAAGCGAGAACGAAACCCTCGCCCATCAGGCCAGCCACGACAGCCTCACCGGTTTGCCCAACCGGGCGTTTTTCGAGGGGCGATTGATTCGCGCCTTGCGCAACGCCGGCAAGCTCAATGAGCGGGTGGCGGTGCTGTTTCTCGACAGCGACCGCTTCAAAGGCATCAATGACAACTTCGGTCACGCCGCTGGCGACGCGGTGCTGGTGGCGGTCGCCAATCGGATCCGCGCGCAACTGCGTGAAGAGGATCTGGTGGCGCGGCTCGGCGGCGACGAGTTCGCCGTACTGCTCGCGCCGCTGCACAAGATCGAGGACGCCGAGCGCATTGCTGACAAGATTCTCGCCAGCATGGACATGCCCATCGCGCTGCCGGGCGACACCAGTGTGGTGACGTCGCTCAGTATCGGCATTGCCGTTTTCCCTGATCATGGTGTCACGCCAGGCGCCTTGCTCAATGCGGCCGACGCGGCGATGTATCAGGCCAAGCGCCTGTCGCGTGGCGCTCAATTCACTGCCGGGTCGGAGAGCCCGGTCGTCAATCTGCAAACCAGGAGCTGATTCCGTGTTCACATTTCCCGCTCGACTGTTTTCCGCCTTGCTGATGATCGCCGTACTGGCGCTGACCGGGTGCCAGACCGCACCGCAGAAAGGCCTGACCCCGGCGCAGATCGCCGTCCTCAAACAACAAGGCTTCGAAGCGACCGACGAGGGTTGGGAGTTTGGCCTGTCCGGCAAAGTGCTGTTTGGCAGCGATATCGAAAGCCTGAACAACCAGAGCACCGAAATCGTCGAACGCATCGGCAAGGCACTGCTCGGCGTCGGTATCGAGCGGGTGCGGGTCGACGGTCATACCGATGCCTCGGGCAAGGAAACCTACAACCAGCAACTGTCGCTGCGTAGGGCCAAAAGCGTGGCCAAAGTGCTGACCACCGTCGGTATGAAGGAAGAGAACATTCAGCTGCGCGGACTGGGCAGCAGCGAGCCGGTGGCGTCCAATGACACTGCCGCCGGACGCACCGAAAATCGCCGGGTGTCGATTGTGGTCAGCGCCGATTAATCGGCAAACCGCATCTCGCGGGTCTGCCCCATCAGCAGACCCTGATTGCGCTCGGTCACCTCACGGATGTAATCCCACAACAGGGTGATCCGCTTCAACTTCCTCAGATCCTCCCGGCAGTACATCCAGAACTGCCGGGTGATGTCGATTTCTTCGGGCAGCACTGGCAGCAGGCGCGGATCCTGCGCCGCGAGGAAGCAAGGCAGAATCGCCAGTGAACGCCCTTGCTGCGCCGCGACGAACTGCGCGATCACGCTGGTGCTGCGCAGGTTTGCGCTGGCGCCGGGCAGCACGTTCGCCAGGTACAGCAGCTCCGAGCTGAACGCCAGGTCATCCACGTAACTGATGAATTGATGCTTGCCCAAATCGGCCGGGCGGCGGATCGGTGGGTGCTGGTCGAGATAGTCCTGGGTCGCGTACAGCTGCAAGCGGTAGTCGCAGAGTTTGCAGCACACGTACGGGCCGTGTTCCGGGCGTTCCAGGGCAATGACGATGTCGGCTTCGCGTTTGGACAGGCTGATGAAGTGCGGCAGCGGCAGGATGTCCACCGAGATCGCTGGGTAGGCGTCGACGAAGTGGCTCAGTTGCGGGGTGATGAAAAAGCTGCCGAAACCTTCGGTGCAGCCCATACGCACATGCCCCGACAGCGCCACACCAGAGCCCGAGACCTGCTCGCAAGCCATGTGCAACGTGCTTTCGATCGACTCGGCATAGCCCAGCAAACGCTGGCCTTCAGTGGTCAGGACAAAACCGCTGGTGCGCGATTTTTCGAACAGCAACGTACCCAATGCCGCTTCCAGCGAACTGATGCGCCGCGACACGGTGGTGTAGTCGACGGCGAGCCGTTTGGCCGCGGTGCTGGCCTTGCGGGTACGGGCGACTTCGAGGAAAAACTTCAGGTCGTCCCAGTTCAGCGACCCCAGGGAGGTGATGTTTTTTTGCATGATGGACGGGCTTATATGTGCGTTCTTATTAGAAGTTTGCACATCTATACTCCAAAAACAGTCCGACAACCAATTCGTGACACACGCCTCATCTCAAGGCGAACCCTTTCGCCTTGGCTCCTACGATAAAAACAAGTTTCGGAGACCAGCATGAACGCATCGCTTACGCCCAACGAAACCACGGTCCAGAAGGTCAAGTTGCTGATCGACGGCGAGTGGGTCGAATCGCAGACCACCGAGTGGCACGACATCGTCAACCCGGCGACCCAGCAAGTGCTGGCCAAGGTTCCGTTCGCCACTGCCGCTGAAGTCGACGCCGCCATCAGTGCCGCGCACCGCGCGTTCCAGACCTGGAAACTGACCCCGATCGGCGCGCGGATGCGCATCATGCTCAAGCTGCAGGCACTGATCCGCGAGCACTCCAAGCGCATCGCCGTAGTGCTGAGCGCCGAGCAGGGCAAGACTATTGCCGACGCCGAGGGCGATATTTTCCGTGGCCTGGAAGTGGTCGAACACGCCTGTTCCATCGGCACCCTGCAAATGGGCGAGTTCGCCGAAAACGTGGCGGGTGGTGTCGATACCTACACCCTGCGCCAGCCAATCGGCGTGTGCGCCGGCATCACCCCGTTCAACTTCCCGGCGATGATTCCGCTGTGGATGTTCCCGATGGCCATTGCCTGCGGCAACACCTTTGTGCTCAAGCCTTCGGAACAGGATCCGCTGTCGACCATGCTGCTGGTGGAGCTGGCGATTGAGGCGGGCGTTCCGGCGGGCGTGCTCAACGTCGTGCACGGTGGCAAGGACGTCGTCGATGGCCTGTGCACCCACAAGGACATCAAAGCGGTGTCGTTCGTCGGTTCGACCGCGGTCGGTACGCATGTCTACGACCTGGCTGGCAAGCACGGCAAACGCGTGCAATCGATGATGGGTGCGAAGAACCATGCCGTGGTGCTGCCGGACGCCAATCGCGAGCAAGCGCTGAATGCCTTGGTCGGCGCCGGTTTCGGTGCGGCAGGGCAACGCTGCATGGCCACCTCGGTGGTGGTGCTGGTTGGTGCGGCGAAACAATGGCTGCCGGATCTGAAAGCGCTGGCGCAGAAACTCAAGGTCAACGCCGGCAGCGAGGCGGGCACCGATGTCGGCCCGGTGATCTCGAAGAAAGCCAAGGCGCGGATTCTTGATCTGATCGAAAGCGGCATCAAGGAAGGCGCCAAGCTTGAACTCGATGGTCGCGACATCAAGGTGCCGGGTTACGAGCAGGGCAACTTCGTCGGCCCGACCCTGTTCTCGGGCGTGACCACCGACATGCAGATCTATACCCAGGAAATCTTCGGCCCGGTGCTGGTGGTGCTGGAAGTCGACACCCTCGATCAGGCCATCGCACTGGTCAACGCCAACCCGTTCGGCAACGGCACGGGCCTGTTCACCCAGAGCGGTGCAGCGGCGCGCAAATTCCAGACGGAAATCGACGTCGGCCAGGTCGGCATCAACATCCCGATTCCAGTGCCGGTGCCGTTCTTCAGCTTCACCGGTTCCCGTGGTTCGAAACTCGGCGACCTCGGTCCGTACGGCAAGCAAGTGGTGCAGTTCTACACCCAGACCAAAACGGTTACGGCGCGCTGGTTCGATGACGACAGCGTCAACGACGGCGTGAACACCACCATCAACCTGCGCTGAGGAATCGCCATGAAAATCGCATTTATCGGTCTGGGCAACATGGGCGCGCCGATGGCGCGCAACCTGATCAAGGCCGGCCATTCACTGAACCTGGTCGACCTGAACAAGACGGTGCTGGCGGAGCTTGAGCAACTGGGCGGCACTATCCGCGCCTCGGCCCGTGAAGCAGCCGAAGACGCCGAATTGGTGATCACCATGCTCCCGGCGGCGGTGCATGTGCGCAGCGTCTGGCTTGGTGAGGACGGTGTGCTGGCCGGTATCGGCAAAGGCGTGCCGGCGGTGGATTGCAGCACCATCGATCCGCAGACCGCCCGCGATGTGGCCGCCGCTGCTGCCAAACAGGGCGTGGCCATGGCTGATGCCCCGGTCTCCGGCGGCACTGGCGGCGCGACCGCCGGCACGCTGACCTTCATGGTCGGCGCCACTCCGGAACTGTTCGCCACCCTGCAACCGGTGCTGGCGCAGATGGGCCGCAACATCGTGCATTGCGGTGAAGTCGGCACCGGGCAAATCGCCAAGATCTGCAACAACCTGCTGCTGGCGATCTCGATGGTCGGCGTCAGCGAAGCCATGGCGCTGGGCGATGCACTGGGGATCGACACCTCGGTGCTGGCCGGGATCATCAACAGCTCGACCGGGCGTTGCTGGAGTTCGGAAATGTACAACCCGTGGCCGGGCATCGTCGAAACGGCGCCGGCCTCGCGCGGTTATACCGGTGGGTTTGGTGCCGAACTGATGCTCAAGGATCTGGGGCTGGCCACCGAAGCGGCGCGTCAGGCGCATCAACCGGTGGTGCTCGGCGCGGTGGCGCAGCAGTTGTATCAGGCGATGAGCCAGCGCGGGGAGGGCGGCAAGGACTTCTCGGCGATTATCAACAGCTATCGCAAGCCACAGTAACTTGGACATCAATACTTTTGTGGCAACGGAGACTTTGTGGTGAGGGGATTTATCCCCGATCGACTGTGTAGCAGTCGCAATCACTGAGCCTGCGTTTCAACTGACACAATGCGGGGGGGCGCTTTGCGCCCATCGGGGATAAATCCCCTCGCCACAAATCTCACAGGCGCCACAACCATGGCGTCAGCCAGAATGCAGTAGGTGTTGCCGGGAAATCACGTCGGGTGGTTTCCCGGCTTTTTTTGCATCAGGCGAAGACGAAATATTTGCGCACGGTCTCGACCACTTCCCAGGTGCCTTTCATCCCCGGTTCAACCACGAAGATGTCGCCGGCACGCAGGTGAATCGGCGCCATGCCGTCCGGGGTGATGATGCAGTAGCCTTCCTGGAAATGGCAGTACTCCCACTTCACATAATCGACCCGCCACTTGCCCGGGGTGCAGATCCAGGTGCCCATGATCTTGCTGCCGTCTTCGCTGGTGTAGGCGTTGAGGTTCACGGTGTGCGGGTCACCTTCGAGTTTTTCCCATTTGCAGGCATCGAGTACCGGCAGCGGGTGGGTGTCGCGCAGAACGGTGATGGGGGCGGTCGCGGTCATGAGAACTCCGGGCAGTGGGCGGATGGCAAAGAAACCAACTCGCACCCTATAGCGCCCGGTTGCCGCTCAGTTGTCTGTGCTCGACATCGAGCTGCTCAGAAACGCGCAAACCGTCAAAGGTTTTCCAGCGGGCATTCGACCCGCGCCCGTTCAAGGTCGATTTCGAAACCTTCCAGTTGCGCGTATTGCCGCGTCAGCTCAGCGATGCTGCTGTTGATCTCGCGTTTTTTTGCCTCGATAGCCTGTTGGGCCAGATCCCATGGCATGGCCTCGCCATGATGCGCGGCAAAAATCGTCTGCAATTCCCGGAGCCTGAAGCCCATCTCTTTTGCGCATTTGATGAAGATCAGCAGTCCGATGCTTTGTTGGTCGTAGAGGCGATATTTACCTTGGCGCCGGGGCGCGGGCAGCAGACCGATCGACTCGTAGTGGCGAATGCTTTTGATGGTGGTGCCGGCACGTTGCGCGGCTTGGCCGATGTACATAAAAGTCCTTTTTCAATGTGAAACCGTGCGGCGCATTATCGGCAGACTTAGCGGCGGGCGATAGCGTGCGCCTGTTGCAGCCAGCGCTGGCGCTGCCGGTCGCTGGACTCAAGCAGCGGGCCGAAGGTCAGCGTGCGCAGGGGGGTGATACCACAGAACTGCAGGGTGGTCTTGCGCACCTGATGCAGTCCCGGCATCCGGTAGATCCAGCGGTAATACCAGAGTGGCGTGTCCATCGTCACCAGCAAATGCGCGGTGCGCCCCTTGAGCAACTGATCGGGAAAGGGTTTGCCTTTTCGGTATTTGAAGGCGAATCCCGGCAGCAACACCCGATCAAAAAAACCTTTGAGCAGCGCTGGAATGCCGCCCCACCAGATCGGGTAGACCAGCGTCAGATGTTCGGCCCAAAGGATGTCGGATTGCGCGCGGCTCAAGTCTTCTTCCAGCGCTTGAACCTGTTGATACCCCTGGCGCAACACCGGGTCAAAAGCCATCTCTCCCAGGCGTAGCTGACGCACCTGGTGTCCGGCATCGAGCGCTGATTGTGCGTAGCGCTCGGCGAGTGCGGCGCAGAAACTCGTCGCGCCGGGATGGCCGAGAATCAGCAGAATGCGTTTGCCCATGGTCATGCTCCTTGCCGTTGAACGCCAAGGATGAAGTCTGCCCCTCAGGGGAGAGTCAAGGCTTGCAGCAAGGCTTTGGCATAACCGGGCAGCGCGCTGAAGTCCCGGGCGCAGAGCATCAGGGTGCGGCGGGCCCATGGCTCGTTGAGGGTGATGCTGTTGAATGAGCGCGGCGTCGCGCGTTCAATGGCCGCCAGCGGCACGATGGCGAGGCCGGCGCCTCGGGCGACCATGCGCAGCACCCCTTCGAAACCGTCGGCGCGGATCCGCACCTGCATGCGCGAGCCGCTGTGCAGCGCCTGTTCTTCGAGGTAGATCGCCAGCGCGCTGTCGGTGCTCAGACCGACGAAATCGTAGTGCAAAGCGGCGCTGAAACTGACCTCGGCGGCGTCGGCCAGTGGATGTCCGTGCGGCGCGATCAGTCGCAACGGGTCGTCGCGAAACGGCTGGGTCTGCAGATCGGTGGTGTCCACCGCATCGGAGACGATGCCAATATCGGCTGCGCCCTGGCGCAAGGCGTGGATGATGCGGGCACTGGGCAGTTCCTGCAGATCGATGTCGAGGTTGGGATGCTCGCGCAAAAAGTCCGCGAGCACTTCCGGCAGGTATTCGGTGATCGCCGTGGTGTTGCACAACAGTCGCACCTGTCCTTTGACGCCCTGCGCGTAGTCGGCCAGATCCTGCTGCATGCGTTCGGCCTGTTGCAGGAGGATGCGCGCGTGGTGGGCCAGTGCCTTGCCAGCGGGCGTCGGGCTCACGCCACGGCGGCCGCGCTGCAGGAACTCGGTGCCCAGCGAGGCTTCCATCGCGCGAATGCGCGCACTGGCGGCGGCGAGCGAAAGATGACTGCGGGCGGCACCGGCAGTGATGTTGCCGGCGTCGAGGATGTGCAAGTAGAGGCGCAGGTCGGTGAGGTCGAAGTGCATGGGGCAGCCTGTGGTTTTTGTGGTGTCTGGTCGGGCCTCTTCGCGAGCAAGCCCGCTCCCACAGTGGATCAGTGGTGAATCCAAAACTGTGGGAGCGGGCTTGCTCGCGAAGGGGCCATCAGCCGCAAAGCAATTAACAGCCTCTTGCATTGACGGAGGCAGCCTCAGTATATGGCAGATTTTCAGCGCACCCGCCAAAGCGCACAGTAGCGCCATGAACGCACTCGCAGATTTCTACCAGAACCTTGGCCTGGCCCTGTCCCTGCTGGTCGTCGCCACCTTCATCATGGCCGGACTGGTCAAAGGCGTAATCGGCCTCGGTCTGCCCACCGTCGCCATGGGCCTGCTCGGTCTGGCTATGGCGCCATCACAGGCAGCCGCGTTGCTGATCATTCCGGCGACGCTGACCAATGTCTGGCAATTGGCGTTCGGCGGGCATCTGAAAGGGCTGCTCAAACGCCTGTGGCCGCTGTTGCTGATGATCTTCCTCGGCACCGCCGTCGGCACGTTGTCGATCGGCATGGCAGGCGGGCATTGGGTGGTGCGTGGGCTGGGCGCGGCGTTGCTGCTGTATGCATTGAGCGGGTTGTTGCTGCCAACGCTGCAGGTCAAGCCTCGGCATGAACCGTGGCTGGGTCCGCTGTGCGGGCTGATCACCGGGGTTATCACTTCGGCCACCGGTGTGTTCGTGATTCCGGCGGTGCCGTACCTGCAGGCGCTGGGTTTGAGTCGCGATGAGCTGGTGCAGGCGCTGGGCCTGTCGTTCACCGTTTCGACCCTGGCGCTGGCCGGCGGCCTGTTCTGGCGCGGCGCACTGGGCAGTGGCGAATTGAGTGCGTCGCTGCTGGTGCTGATCCCGGCGATGCTGGGCATGGGGTTCGGCCAATGGCTGCGTCAGCGCATCAGTGCCGTGCTGTTCAAGCGGGTGTTCTTTATCGGACTGGGCGCGCTCGGCGCCCATTTGCTGATCAGCGGCTAGCCGACGAGGCGCTGAGCATGTCGATCCGACGGATATCGAAATCACGCTCCAGATACGTCATGCGGTTGTCGAAAAACTCGCGCATGTGCGGCAGGTTCGAGTGCACGTCGAGGTGCGCCTGGCTTTCCCAGATCTCGTAAAAGATGAACAGCGTCGGGTCTTCCTTGTCGCGCAGCATGTGGTACTCGATGCAGCCGGGCTCGGCGCGGCTCGGCTCGACATAGGCGCGAAACAGCGCTTCGAAGGCCTCGGCTTTTTCCGGGCGGGTCTTGGCATGCAGGATGAAACCGTGGCGTTCACTCATCAAAACAACTCCTCAAATGCAGATGGCCGGGAATGCTATTGCAACAATCGGCATTCGATTCGTGCTTTTTGATCAAATGTATTTTGCGCCGACGCGGCTTATTCCGCGCGAGATGGATGGTTAACCTGCCGCCATTCGTTTTCCCATCTTTCTCCAGCCCAATGGCTGCGCGAGGCGTTCCGATGAAAAAAGTGTTGTTGATCAATGGTGGCAAGAAATTCGCCCACTCCGACGGTCGTTACAACGCCACCCTGCACGAAACCGCGCTGAGCGTGCTGGATCGCGGTGGTCTGGATGTCAAAACCACGTTCATCGACGAGGGCTACGACGTCGCCGAAGAAGTGGCCAAATTCCTCTGGGCCGACGTGATCATTTATCAGATGCCGGGCTGGTGGATGGGTGCGCCGTGGACCGTGAAAAAGTACATCGACGAAGTCTTCACCGAAGGCCACGGCAGCCTCTATGCCAGCGATGGTCGGACCCGTTCCGATGCGTCGCAGAAGTACGGCAGCGGCGGCCTGATTCAGGGCAAGCAATACATGCTGTCGCTGACCTGGAACGCACCGCAGCAGGCGTTCGATGACCCGAGCGATTTCTTTGAAGCCAAAGGTGTGGATGCGGTGTATTTCCCGTTCCACAAGGCCAACGAGTTCTTGGGCATGAGCGGGTTGCCGACGTTCCTCTGTGTGGACGTGATGAAGCGCCCGAACATCGAGAATGATGTGGCGCGGTATGAGCAGCATCTCAAGCAGGTATTTGGCCTCAAGGCTTGAGGTGATTTCATGTGGTTACGGTTGTAACTGTGGTGAGGGTTTTAAATGTGGTGAGGGGATTCATCCCCGATGGGTCGCGCAGCGGCCCCCCGATCTTGATCTCGAAAAGCGGGGTCTGCTGCGCAGTCCATCGGGGATAAATCCCCTCGCCACAGGGGTGTTCTCTCTCCACAATGGATTTTGTGCTGACGATCAATAAGGGACACCCGTGAAAGCCAGATCCGATGAATTGCAGATTTTCGTCTGCGTGATCGAGTGCGGTTCGATTTCCGCCGCCGCCGAGCAGGTCGGCCAGACCCCCTCGGCGGTCAGCCGCACACTGTCGCGGCTGGAAGCCAAGCTCGACACCACGCTGATCAACCGCACCACGCGGCGCATGGACCTGACCGAGGAGGGCAAGTATTTCTTCGAGCAGGCCAAGCTGATTCTCGATCAGATGGACGCCCTCGAAGAGCGACTGTCCTCACGCCAGCAAACCCCGTCCGGGCGCCTGCGAATCAACGCCGCGTCGCCCTTCATGCTGCACGCCATCGTGCCGTATATCGACGAATTCCGTGGTCTGTACCCGGACATCCAGCTCGAACTCAACAGCAATGACCTGATCATTGACCTGCTGGAACAAAGCACCGACGTCGCCATCCGTATCGGCACTCTTGCCGACTCGACGTTGCATGCGCGCTCATTGGGTTGCAGCCCGCTGCTGATCGTCGCCAGCCCGGCGTATCTGGAAAAGCACGGCGCGCCGCAGCAGGTCGCCGACTTGAGCGAACACACCCTGCTCGGCTTCACCCACAACGAAGGCCTCAATCAGTGGCCGCTGCGTTACGTGCACGGTGACCGTTGGCCGATCACCCCGGCGATCAGCGCTTCCAGCGGCGAGACCGTGCGCCATCTGGCGCTGGAAGGGCAGGGCATTGCCTGCCTCTCGCACTTCATGACCATCGACGACATTCGCGCCGGGCGCCTCAAGGTGCTGCTGGCGGAATTCAACAGCGGTTATCGCCAGCCGATCAACGCGGTGTACTACCGTAACTCGCAACTGGCGCTGCGCATTCAGTGCTTCCTCGACTTCATCCAGAGCAAACTTGCGGCCTACGCCAGCGCCGATTTCAAGGGTTGATTCGTGATCCCTGCGCAACAGTGATTTGGGCGAGGGCGGGTTTTTCCATCGGAGTGACCGGTCGATACTCGCTGCATCACTTATTCACGCAGGGAGTTTCTCCATGAACGTATTCATCACCGGCGCTGCCGGTTTTATCGGCGGCTCGATCGCCACCGGTCTGGTTCAGGCCGGGCACCGTGTCACGGGCCTGGTGCGCAGCGCCGAACAGGCCGATGAGCTGAAAGCTTTGGGCATCACCCCGGTGATCGGCACCCTCGAAGACAGCACATTGCTGGCTGAACAGGCCCGCGCCGCCGATGCGGTGATCAACGCCGCCAGCAGCGACCATCGCGGTGCTGTCGAAGCGTTGCTCGGTGCCCTGCGCGGTTCGAACAAAGTGTTCCTGCACACCAGCGGTTCGAGCATCGTCGGCGATGCCTCGGGCGGCAAGTCCAGCGATGTCATCTACTACGAAGACAACCTGCCGGAGCCCACCGTCGACAAGGCTGCCCGTGTGGCGATCGACAACCTGATCCTCGCCGCCGCGAAGGACGGGGTGAACTCGGCGGTGATCTGCAACACCCTAATCTATGGCCACAGCCTGGGCGTCAATCGCGACAGCGTGCAGTTGCCGCGCCTGCTCAAACAAGCGCGCAAAAGTGGTGTGGTGCGCCATGTCGGCACTGGCCAGAACATCTGGTCCAACGTGCACATCGAAGACGTCGTCGCCCTGTACCTGCTGGCGCTGACCAAAAACGTCCCGGGCACCTTCTACTTCGTCGAAAGCGGCGAAGCGTCGTTCATCGACATGACCACTGCCATGGCCGAAGCGCTGAATCTCGGCGAGCCACAAGACTGGCCGCTGCAAGACGCCGAAGCCGAGTGGGGTTACGAAATGGCCAACTACGGCCTTGGCTCGAACAGCCGCGTACGCGGCAAACACGCTCGTGAACTGCTGGGCTGGGCGCCAAAGCGTTCGTCGGTGGTGGAGTGGATTCGTAACGAAATGGTGTGAGTTAACGCTGCACCGCGTGAAGCCATTCGCGAGCAAGCCCGCTCCCACAGGTTAACCGCATTCTGGCTGACGGAATGCGATCAACCGGTGGGAGCGGGCTTGCTCGCGAAAGCGGTGGAACAAAAACAGAAAAGTTGAATGGCACGCCGTCATCGTCCGTTTTTTTGTCCCGGTAAACCCCCGCAAATACGCCGCATGCCAGTGGAATTTAATTTTTAGCGGGGACTTCGCAGGGTGCTCGGGAAATTACCGGCTAGGCTGCTACCGCGATGAAACGAGGACGGCTGCGATGGATGTCGCCCTCCACGTGTTGCAGGCATGAGGCCCGTGCAGCACGGCACCGCCCATGGAGTTTTCTGGCAAAAGGAATTTGCGATGGCGAGACACATTGATGCCTTCTCGTAAGGGCGTATTCCCCCGGCGGACCTACATGAATCCGCGATCTCTCGATGAGTAATGGTCGGCCATGACGGCCGGCATCTGTCATTGACTCTGGTTATTGCATTGCACGCTACGCGCGTGGGCGAAGCCGTCACCTCAATTGGCGAAAACAAGGAATAGTTATGATCATTTTGGGTATTACAAACAATGATTTGGCGGGTGCTTGCCTGGTACGTGATGGTCAGATTCTTTCAGCGGTCAGTGAAGAGCGCTTCACCCGCATCAAGGACCATAAAATCTGGCCGGCCAAGTCCATCGAGTTTGTGTTGAGCCAGGCCGGCGTGTCGCTGGAAGACGTCGATCATGTCGCCTATGGATGGAATGCCGGTTTCAGTGCCGACAAACATCTGGCGTTGTACTTCGATCGCATCGTCGAGGAAGTCAGGAGCAACCCCCAGGGCCTTGCGCAGTTCCGTCAGCGTGTGACCGATGAAATCAACAACGACAAGGCAAAGCGCGGCGAATTCGACCGGTTCATCGTCGACAACGGTCTGCAAGGCAAGGCGTACTACATTGATCACCACGAGTGCCATGCGCTCGGTGCCTATGTCTGCTCGCCATTCGAGGACGCGTTGACCCTGACCTGCGACGGACGCGGCGACTTTCAGTCGCTGACCGTCACCTGGTACAGCCCGTCAGAAACCACGGTGCTGCAACGCGAAACCAGTGTCGACAGCCTCGGTTATTTCTACGGCCGGATCACCCACCTGCTCGGTTACAAACCCAACCGCCACGAAGGCAAGGTCACCGGTCTGGCCGCATTCGGCGATCCGCAGAAACTGCTGGGCGTGATGCAGCAGATGATCCGTTTCGAAGACGGCCGCATCAAGGCGCGCTGCGGCGATATGTTCCTGCCGTCCTACAACACCTACAGCGAGCCGCTGGAAACCCTGTTTGCCCGGGAAACCCCCGAGGACATCGCCGCCGCTGTACAGCGTCACAGCGAAGACCTGCTGGTGGCCACCGTCAGCCATCATCTGGCCCTGCGCGGCAGTGCCAACCTGTGCCTGGCCGGCGGCGTGTTTGGCAACGTCAAACTCAACCAGCGTCTGCGTGAGATCCCGGGCGTCAAAGACGTCTACGTGCTGCCGTGCATGGGCGATGGCGGCCTGGCACTGGCTGCTGCGGTCGGTACCGCGTACCTGGAAAACAGCACCCGCTTCAAGAATCCGTCGATGATGCTTGGCCCGGAATCGCGCAGCGTTTCGCAGAACATCAACCTGATCAATCGCGACTACCCTGAACTCGGTTATCACACGCCGTCGAACATCATCGAGGTGTTGACCGAGGCCCTGACGGAAAATCAGGTGCTGGGCATGTTCAAGGGCAAGATGGAGTTCGGCCCGCGTTCGCTGTGCAACCGCAGCATCGTCTATCACGCGCAGGATGCCGAGGTGAACGACTGGCTCAACAAGCGCATGCACCGCACCGAGTTCATGCCGTTCGGCCCGGTCACCGCCATTGAGCAAGCACCGGCCTGCTACGTCGGTTGGGACGAGGAGCAAGTGGCCGCCGATACCATGACCATGACCTACGACTGCCATCCGCAATTTCGCGAGGCGAGTCCGGCCGTGGTGCACATCGACGGCACCGCGCGCCCGCAGATCATTCGCCCGCAGAGCGACCCGTTCATGCATCGCCTGCTGACGGCCTGGCACCAGAAAACCGGTCAGGCAGCCTTGATCAACACCTCGTTCAACCGCCATGAAGAGCCGATCGTGTGCTCTTCCCAGGACGCACTGGATGCGCTGAAAGAAGGCATGGTCGATCTGGTGGTCATGAGTGAATCGCTGATCGTCTGGCGCAAGGGCAAAAACAGCTTCACCCAGCAACGCTTCGAATAATGGATGGTATTCAGGGCTCCTGGGGAGCCCTGCTTCTGGAGTGTCAGGCGTATGGTTGACGAATGTATTTAATCTTTTTCGGGTTCTTTGCGGCGGAAGGGATCATCTATCCGTTCTGGCCGACCTGGCTGGATTCACTGGGTTTCAGTGCCAGTGAAATCGGTTTGCTGATCGCCGCAGCGTATTGGCCGCAGGTGGTGACCGGGGTGCTGATCACCTATGTGGCCGACTGGCGCGTGGATCAGTTGCGGCTCGCCGCTGTTCTGAGCGTTACCGCCGCGTTATGTACGTTGCTGTTCTACTTCATCCCGGCGCACTTATGGATGTTCGTGTGCCTGAGTGTGCTGTTTGGAGGGGTATGGATGGTGGTGTTGCCGCTGTCCGAGTCCTATCTGCTCAAGCGCGACAAACTGGCCCTGCAGAATTACGGTTGGGTGCGGGCGGTAGGCTCATCGGCCTTTATCCTGACCTCGACCCTCGGTGGTTTTCTGTTTGCGCAGTACAGCCAGTCGTGGGTGCCGCTGGTGATCGCAGCGAGCATGTTACTCACCGCCGTGGCGTGTTTGCACCTGAAGCGCCAGGTGGCGCGGGCGCATCTGGAGCCGCCCGGCCCGGCGCGCAAACGGCCTGACTGGCGGGCGCTATTGGCACACAAGAGTTTGCTGATCGCGATTGCCGCCGCCAGCTTCATTCAGTTGAGCCACACCCTGTACTTTTCCACGGCTTCGATCGGTTGGGGAGTGAAGGGCTTCTCTTCCTCAGCGATTGGCATGTTCTGGGCGGTGGCGGTGATTGCGGAAATCACCTGGTTCGCGCTCTCCAACAAGGTCCTGGCGTTTTGCGCGCCGTTGTCCCTGGTGATGTTTTCCAGTGTCTGTGCGGCACTGCGCTGGGCGCTGTTTTCCAACAGCGACGCGGTGTCGCTGATCCTGCTGGGGCAGTGTCTGCACGCGCTGAGCTTTGCCGCCTACCACGCGGCGATCATGCGCTTTATTCGCGACCAGGCACCGCAGGATATTCAGGTCTTTACTCAAGGGGTTTATTACTCCCTGGCGGTGGCGTTGCCCATGGGCCTGGCCACACCTTTCGCCGGCTACCTGTACCAGACCCGGCCGCAGTGGTCCTACTACGTGATGGCGCTGTTCGCGTTGGTCGGAACGGTGCTGGCGTTCATTGCTCATCAGAAAATGCGAAGTTCAACTCATGGCTCAACAAACGTTTACAGCCGTCTGCTTTGATATGGACGGCGTGCTCATTCAGTCGCGCGAGGTGATTGAACACGCCTGGACCACCGTGGCGCGCGAGTACGGGCTCAGCGTCGATCAGGCGTTCATTGACGAGCACATCCACGGCCGCCCCGGTGGTTACACCCTCAAGACCTTGTTTGCCGAGTTCGACGAAGCGCAGCAGGTGGCGATCAAGCGTGAAGTCGACGCCATCGAGCAGGTGACGAACTGTGCGCTGGTGCCGGGCGTCGCGGCGTTGATCGCCCGACTCCGCGAGCACGCCGTGCCCCTGGCGCTGGTCACCAGCAGTTGGCGGGCGCGGGTCGACCACGTTCTGCAGCAACACGACCTGACGTCGGCGTTCGACAGCATCATCTGCCGCGACGACGTACGCAGCGGCAAACCGGCCCCCGATCCCTATCGCCTGGCGGCGGCACAACTGGGTCGGCAAAGTGATGAATGCCTGGTGTTCGAAGACTCTGTCAGCGGCGTGCAGTCGGCGGTCAGCAGCGGCGCACTGTGCATCGGCATTGGCGACGACCCGACGCTGACCGCGCATGGTGCTGCAGGCGTGTATGCCGATTTCACTCGGCTTGCGCTTAGGCTCGACGGCAGGGGCGCGCACGGTTATGCCGATGGAGCGCTGTTCATCAACGCGCGCCCGACCCAGAGGTTTGCCCGGTCATGACATTGACGTTGCAGCACGCCAGCGTGCTCTGGAAATTCCTCGGTGCGGGGCGCCAACACAGCCCTTGTGAACTGATCGTGGTCTGCGGCTCCTACGACTTGCGGGTCTGCGATTACGCCTGCCAACTGTTGAAAGACGGCGTGGCACCCCACCTGTTGTTCACCGGCAATACCGGCAACTGGACCCGGCATTTGTGGGAACGCTCCGAAGCCGATATTTTTGCCCAACGCGCCTTGGCGCAAGGGGTGACGGCGCAGCAGTTCACCCTGGAAACCCGCGCGACCAACTTTGCCGAAAACATCGCGTTTGCCCGAGCGATGTTTCCCGACGTGCGTCGTGCGACGTTTCTGACCAAACCCAATTCGATCCGGCGCGTGGCGTTGACCCTGCCCGTGCAGTGGCCCGGACTGGAAGCCTTTGTGGATGCGCCGTCGTTCGATTTTCCTGATGACGTCAGCAACCTGATCGGGGTGCTGGGCCTGATCGACGAAATGGTCGGCGATGTGCACCGCATCATGGTTTACCCTGCGTTGGGTTTTCAGGTCGAACAGGCGATCCCCGAAGAGGTTCAGGTAGCCTGGCGGTATCTGGTGGAGCAAGGCTTCGATCACCATTTGATCAAGGGCAGGAGTTGACGCTGACTCCCGCCGGGAGACAGACATGCAGTACGACACGCTGATCCGCAACGCCACCGTCATCGATGGCAGCAACACCCCCGGTTACCGCGCCGATGTGGCGATTCTCAACGGGCGCATCGAACGTATCGGCGACTTGCACGACGCCAGTGCGACCGAAGAAATCGACGCCGCCGGCCGCGTGCTCGCCCCGGGTTTCATCGACGTGCACACCCACGACGACACCGCGGTCATCCGCCAGCCGCAGATGCTGCCCAAGCTCAGCCAGGGCGTGACCACGGTGATCGTCGGCAACTGTGGGATCAGCGCCTCGCCGGTGAGTTTGAAAGGCAATCCGCCGGACCCGATGAACCTGCTTGGTACCGCAGCGGCGTTCGTCTATCCGCGCTTCAGCGATTATCGCGCCGCCGTCGAAGCGGCGAACACCACGCTGAACGTCGCCGCACTGGTCGGCCACACCGCACTGCGCAGCAATCACCTCGACGACCTGTTCCGCACCGCCACGCCTGACGAAATCACCGCCATGCGCGAGCAATTGCGTGAAAGCCTTGAGGCCGGCGCGCTAGGTTTATCCACAGGCCTGGCCTACGCCAGCGCCTTTAACGCCTCCACCGACGAAGTGAAGCAACTGACCGAAGAACTCACGGCGTTCGGCGCGGTGTACACCACCCATCTGCGCAGTGAATTCGAACCGGTGCTGGAGGCGATGGAAGAAGCGTTCAGCATCGGCCGTCATTCGCGGTCACCGGTGATCATCTCCCACCTCAAATGCGCCGGTGTCGGTAATTGGGGGCGCAGTCCGCAGTTGCTCGCGGCGTTGGAGGAAGCAGCGAAAACCCAGCACGTAGGATGCGATTGCTATCCCTACGCGGCGAGCTCTTCGACGCTGGATCTGAAGCAAGTCACCGATGCCCATCGCATCACCATCACCTGGTCGACGCCGCACCCCGAAGTCAGCGGTCGCGACCTGATCGACATCGCCGCCGAATGGAACGTGCCACTGCTCGAAGCCGCCAAGCGCCTGCAACCGGCGGGCGCGGTGTACTACGGCATGGACGAGGCCGATGTACGAAAAATCCTCGCGCATCCACTGTCGATGGTCGGGTCTGACGGACTGCCGGAAGACCCATTCCCGCATCCACGCCTGTGGGGCGCTTTCCCACGAGTGCTCGGCCATTTCAGTCGCGATCTCGGGTTGTTTCCGCTGCACACGGCGGTACACAAGATGACCGGCCTGTCGGCGGTGCGGTTTGGCTTGAAAGAGCGCGGCGAGATTCGCGAGGGGCACTGGGCGGATCTGGTGCTGTTCGATCCGGCGACGGTGCGCGATGTGGCAGATTTCGCTGATCCGCAGCGGGCGGCGCAGGGGATTGATGGGGTGTGGGTCAATGGTGTGTTGAGTTATCGCGACGGGCAGGCGAATGGTCGCCGGGAAGGGCGGTTTCTGGCGCGGGACGGGGATTTGCGCAACAACTTTCGCTGACGTTTCGCGGAGTGCGTCACAGTGGTGGCACATTGCAATTAAAGAAAGCCACCGCCAAGCCGAATTGCTGACATCCAGCCCGTCTACACTTTTGGGCCAAACAAGTCAGGGAGCACCCCATGAGCTTCGGCAAAACCACCCCGATCCTGCGGATCTTCGATGAAGCCAAGGCGTTGGAGTTTTACGTCGACTTCCTCGGTTTCAAGATCGACTGGCAGCATCGTTTCGAAGCGAACTTCCCGCTGTATCTGCAGGTGTCCCGTGGCGAGTGCGTGCTGCACCTGTCCGAGCATCATGGCGATGCGACGCCTGGCTCGGCGTTGCGCATCGAGACCGATGAGCTGGAGGCGTTTCAGCAGCAACTGATGGCCAAGGAATATAAATTCTCGCACCCACAGATTCAGGCGATGCCGTGGGGCAGTCAGGACATGACCATTGCCGATCCGTTTGGTAATCGACTGGTGTTCACCAACGCGATCAGTGTCTGATTCGAGACAGGCAAAAAAGCCCGCTGCCATACCATCAAGGTCTGGCCGCGGGCTTTTTCGTTTATTCGGTCGGCACTAACTTGTCCAGCACCCGGTTGACGGCGATCTCCGCCACCATCACTACTTGCGCGATGCCTTGCAGAGTCTTGCGGTGCGAGCCTTCCAGTAGCCCGGCGAAGTCGTTGAGCATCACGGTGGCCGAGCCGAGGGATTCGCAGGCGTCGGCCAGCAACGGTTCGGTGCCGCTGGCCGGATTGGCCATGTAGAGACGATTGGGCTGGTACGGGGTGGCCATGATCGCGGGCCTCGGTGGGCCGAGGTAGTGGTCGAGGGCGCGCTCGGCGGCTTCGTGGAATTTCCTTGATTCGGGGGATTCATAGGGGGAGGCCGCGTCGGTGGGCGGCGGGTTGGGCGTAACTTTGAACATGATTTTGGGTCCTGAAGTAGGAGCCATCACCGCTTCTCTACTAATAAGAAGAGGTGGCAGCTGTGCGCAGGTTAGTAGACCGGGGACCCAGGGAACCGGCGCGCTCGAAAGCGCCCTGCGCACAGCCACCATAGAGCGCAGACGGAAAATGCCTGACTGTTTGATGTGCAATGCACCCTGGAAGAACCTCGGGCTACTAAACCCGATCACTGGAAATCAGTGACGGACTCAAGTTACCGACGGCCTCCGGGGCGCACAAGCCGGCGGATTCTGGCGTAGCCGTAGGCAGTGGCGCAAGGATTTGTAGGCAGTAGGGCGTAACACTGAGTGTCTTTAAACACGGGGGTTGCAGTGGGTTTATTGGGTTGCTGAAATTGAGGAATTGTCTGTCGGGTTTTTGGTGTGGCCACTGGCGCCTTCGCTGGCAAGCCAGCTCCCACAGGGTTATGTGCGAGCCGCAGATTTTGTGTACGACCCGGTCACTGTGGGAGCTGGCTTGCCAGCGATGAGGCCAGAATAATCACCCGCGATGCATCTGCCGAAACTCCCCCGGCGGCATCCCGCGCCTGCTCTTGAACGTGCGATGAAACGACCGTGGTTCGGTAAACCCCAGATACTGCGCAATGTCCTGAATCGGCAAGGTGCTGTTGAGCAAATAATGCTCGGCCAGCTCCTGACGCAAGTCATCAAGAATCTGCTGATACGACGTCCCCGCCTGATGCAACTGGCGCTGCAACGTGCGCACCGACACCGCGAGCTGCTCGGCCACCTGTTCCTTGCGCGGCAAGCCTTCCTTGAGCAACTGGCGCAGGATGCTTTTGACCCGTTGTTCCAGCGATGCATCCTCCAGCGTCGCCATCAAACCCATCGCGTGTTCTTCCAGCGTACGCAGCAATTGCGCATCGGCCTGGCGCAGCGGTAATTGCAGATACGCCAGCGGCACGATCAGCGCTGAATAGGCCTGCTCGAACAGCACCGGGCAATCGAAAAACGCTTCGTACTGCGCCTGGGTAGCATCTGGCGGGCACGGATGTTCCAGCCACACGGCGGCGGGCGACATCTGTGTGTCGGCAATCCAGCGTGCATATTGCAGCCATGAGCCAAGAACGTTTTCCACCAGATGCCGACGAATCCGCGGACGCTCGTAGCGGCAAGTCCAGATCAGGTGTACATGACCGTCCTGCACTTCGGCGCGGCTGACGCCCATGTCGCCCACCAGTTTTTCGAACGGCATGATCCGGCTCATGGCATCGCCCAGGGTCGCGCAGTTCATGGTGATGTAACCGAGCACGCTCCAGGAATTGGGCAGGACGAAATTGGCCGCGTTGAGACCAAACAGCGGGTCGCCCGAGTGCTCGCAGAAATAATCGAGCAGGCGTTCATGGGTTTCGCCCGGCAGGCGCAGGCTGTTGTCGCTCAGTTGCTGCGCCTGCAAACCGGCTGCCGCCAACGCCGGCTCGATGGCCATGCCCAGCTGCTCGGCATGGCGCACGTATTTGAGCAGCGGCGGAACCGAGGTGAAGCCGAGCGATTGCATGATCCGAATCCCTTGATCAAGGCCTGCGTGAGCGAATGAATGCCTGAAAGGTAATTTGAAACCCCGACTAAAGTAAATGGCTGGCACTTGCGCGACGTTTGACTCAATTGGCTACTCGAACTGGCCGGATGCGACCGTGACACTTTTTGGCCGCTGACTAGTATGGAGGCCTGCCACATCACTGATCAGACTGCATAAGAAGGACACACGCATGCGACGCTGGAACGGCTGGGGAGAAGCAACCACGGTGGTCGAACTGCCGGCCCAGGGCGCGAGCTTTCTCCATGAACGGTTGGGGGCCGGGCACGTGTTGCCCGATGCCACGCTGGACGCGGCATTGGCGCGGGTGCCGCTCTCGCGGCTGGCGGCGCACACCTTGTACAGCGTTGATGCCCATGACCGTCTGCTGCACGCCCGGGGCCAGAGCCTGCCGGACTGGCTGGCGCTGCGCGAAGGTGCGCTGGGCAACTATCCCGATGCGGTGGCGTTCCCGGAAACCGCCGAGCAGATCCGTCAATTGCTGGTCCTGGCCCATGAGCAGGACCTGTGCCTGATTCCCTACGGCGGCGGCACCTCGGTGGCCGGGCACATCAATCCGCCGGATTCGACGCGGCCTGTAGTGACGGTGTCGCTGGCGCGGATGAATCGCCTGATCGACCTCGACGAGCAGAGCCAGTTGGCGACGTTCGGCCCCGGCGCCAGTGGCCCGCAGGTGGAAAGTCAGCTGCGCGCTCGCGGCTACACGCTGGGGCATTTCCCGCAGTCGTGGGAGCTGTCGACGCTGGGCGGATGGGTCGCCAGTCGCTCCAGCGGTCAGCAGTCGTTGCGCTACGGGCGCATCGAGCAATTGTTCGCTGGCGGCACCCTGGAAACTTTCGCCGGGCCCTTGGAAATTCCGACGTTCCCAGCTTCGGCGGCGGGGCCTGATCTGCGCGAAGTGGTGCTCGGTTGCGAGGGCCGTTTCGGGATCATTTCCGAGGTCAAAGTTCGGGTCAGTCCGCTGCCCGCCGATGAGCGTTTTTACGGAGTGTTCCTGCCCAGTTGGAGCAAGGCGCTGCAAGCGATCCGCCAATTGGCCCAGGCGCGAGTGCCGTTGTCGATGCTGCGCCTGTCGAACGCGGTGGAGACCGAAACCCAACTGGCGCTGGCCGGGCATCCGCAGCAGATCGCCTGGCTGGAGAAGTATCTGAACCTGTGCGGTGCCGGTGAAGGCAAGTGCCTGCTGACCTTCGGCGTGACCGGCAACCGTCGGCAAAACGCGCTGTCGTTGAGCCAAGCGCGGCAGCATCTGAAAGCTTTCGGCGGCGTGTTCACCGGCACCTTGCTCGGCAACAAGTGGGCGCAGAACCGCTTCCGTTTCCCCTACCTGCGCGAGAACCTGTGGAACGCCGGTTATGTGGTCGACACCCTGGAAACCGCCACCGACTGGAGCAACGTCGACAATCTGCTCAACCTGATCGAAAACAGCTTGCGCGATGCCTTGGCGGCGCAGGGTGAGCGGGTGCATGTGTTCACCCATCTGTCCCACGTCTACGGCGAAGGTTCGAGCATCTACACCACCTATGTGTTTCGCCCGGCGGCGGATTATCCGGCGACGCTGGCGCGCTGGCAGGCACTCAAGCACGCGGCCAGCCAGACCATCGTCGACAACCACGGCACGATCAGCCACCAGCATGGGGTCGGCAAGGATCATGCGCCGTATCTACCGCGCGAGAAAGGCGCACTGGCGATGGACACCTTGCAGGCGCTGAGCAAACACTTCGATCCGGCCGGGCGCCTCAACCCCGGCACGCTGATGCAGGAGTGACGATCATGCACCCGGACTGGAACGCCGCGTGGCGCCAGCAAACCTTGCCGACATTGACCGACGAAACCTGGGACCTGATCGTGATTGGCGGCGGCATCAGCGGTGCTGGAATTCTGCGCGAAGCGGCGCGGCGTGGCTGGCGTTGTCTGCTGCTGGAGCAACGGGATTTCGCTTGGGGCACCTCTAGCCGATCGTCGAAAATGGTTCACGGCGGTTTGCGTTACATCGCCAAGGGCCAGTGGCGCCTGACCCGCGATTCGGTGCGCGAGCGTCAGCGTCTGCTCGATGAAGCGCCGGGACTGGTGGAACCGATGAGTTTCATGATGCCGCACTATCGCGGCGGCTTTCCCGGGCCGCGTGTGCTCGGTGGCTTGTTGTCGGTTTACGACGCGTTGGCGGGACGCCGCAGCCATCGTTTTCATGATGCGCAGCAACTGCGTTTTCTGGCGCCTGGGGTGAAGGAAAATCACCTGCTCGGCGGCACCTGTTTTGTCGATGCGCTGACCGATGACGCACGGCTGGTGATGCGCGTGTTAAGCGAAGCGCGGGCCGATGGCGCGGTAGTGCTCAACGGGGTGCGCGTCGAACATTTGCTGCGCGAAAACGGTCGGGTGTGTGGGGTGCAGATCGAGGACTGCGAAGCGGGTGGATCGCTGCAATTGCGTTGCGGCGTGTTGGCGGTGGCGACCGGAGCGTGGGCTGAGCGCCTGCGTTTGCCCGAGGCACCACGACAGTTGCGGCCATTGCGCGGCAGCCATCTGCTGTTGCCGGGCTGGCGTTTGCCGGTGGCGCAGGCCTTCACTTTTCTGCATGCGCGCGACCGTCGGCCAGTGTTCGTTTTTCCGTGGGAAGGGGCGACGGTGGTCGGCACCACCGACCTCGATCATCGCGAGAATCTGGACCAGAGCGCGAGCATCAGCGCTGACGAACTCGACTATCTGCTGGCGGCCTGCACGCAACAATTTCCAGGTGCCGAAGTGACGGCGAGCGATGTGCTGTCGACCTGGTCCGGCGTGCGTCCGGTGGTCGGCAGCGCGGCGGGTGAACAGCAAGGCAAGCCGTCGAATGAAACCCGTGAACATGTGCTGTGGCAGGAGCCGGGGTGCGTCACGTTGGCTGGCGGCAAACTGACGACGTTTCGCCCGCAAGCCATCGAAGTGCTCAAGGCCTGTGGCGACATGCTTGGCCGCGATTTCGAAGATGATGGCGCAGCGGTTTTTACCGCTGTAGCACCACGGCCGATCCCCGGACTCAGCCCGCAACAGTGGCGACGTCTGGCCGGCAGGCACGGTCGCGACCTGCCGCGACTGGCGCAGTTGATCGACGAGTTGGGTCACGAGACGGTCGGCAACACCGACACCTTGTGGGCAGAACTGGCCTTCGCCTGTGAGGCGGAAATGGTGCTGCACCTCGATGATCTATTGCTACGTCGTACCCGTCTGGGACTGTTGCTGGCGCGCGGTGGTGAAGAATATTTCGCTGCCATCCGCCAACTCTGCCAGCCAAGACTGGGCTGGGACGATGCACACTGGCAGCAAGAGCTGCAGCGTTACCGGGCGTTGTGGCAACGCCATCACGGTCTGCCGGATGCCACGCCTTGAGGCCCCTAAAAGAGAGCGCCATGGATACCCCCCCGAACAAGCACTACCTGCTGGCGATCGACAACGGCACCCAGAGCGTGCGCGCATTGCTCTTCGATTTGCAGGGCAATCTGCTGGGCAAAGGCAAGGTCGAGTTGCAGGCGTATTACTCGACGCAACCGGGCTGGGCCGAACAGGACCCGGAATATTATTGGGCGAAACTCGGCGAGGCTTGTCAGCAGGTATGGGCGCAAACCGGGATTGATCGCTCGCAGATTGCCGGGGTGTCGCTGACCACTCAGCGCGGCACGGTGATCAACGTCGATGCTCAGGGCAAGCCGCTGCGCCCGGCCATTCTGTGGCTCGATCAGCGCCAGAGCGAAGTCGAGGGCGGGATCAAGGGGCCGTGGGGCTGGCTATTCAAACTGGTCGGCGCGCAGGCCACCGTGGATTATTTTCGCGCTCAGGCCGAGGCCAACTGGATCGCCAGACACCAGCCTGAAGTATGGGCGGCGACCGACAAGTTTTTGCTGCTCTCGGGGTTTCTCACCCATCGTTTGTGTGGGCGCTTTGTCGACTCGGTGGGTTGTTGCGTCGGCTATCTGCCGTTCGACTTCAAACGGTTGAAATGGGCCGCGCCCAGCGACTGGAAATGGCAGGCGCTGGCGGTGCGTCCCGAGCAATTGCCGACCTTGCACAAACCCGGCGAAACCCTCGGCTACATCAGCGTCGAAGCCAGCCACCACACCGGGATTCCCGAGGGGCTGCCGCTGATTGCCGCGGGCGCTGACAAGGCCTGCGAAGTGGTCGGTTCCGGCGTGGTCGATGCGAGTACGGTGTGCCTGTCCTACGGCACCACCGCGACGATCACCAGCACCCGTTCGCGCTATCTGGAAATCGTCCCGTTGATCCCGCCGTACCCCTCGGCGGTGCCGGATCAGTACAACTGCGAGGTGATGATTTATCGCGGTTACTGGATGGTCAGCTGGTTCAAGAACGAGTTCGGCCTGCGTGAAATGCAGCAGGCGCAAGAGCAGGGCATTGAACCTGAGCAACTGTTCGATGCGCTGGTCAACGCGGTGCCGCCGGGATCGATGGGGCTGATGCTGCAACCGTATTGGTCGCCGGGGATTCGTGAGCCGGGTGTCGAAGCCAAAGGCGCGATGATCGGCTTCGGCGACGTGCACACCCGCGCGCATATTTACCGGGCGATTCTGGAAGGGCTGGCGTATGCGTTGCGCCAGGGCCTGGAGAACATCGAGAGGCGTTCGAAGGTGTCGATCAAGCGTCTGCGGGTGGCCGGTGGCGGTTCGCAGAGTGATGCAGCGATGCAGCTCACGGCGAATATTTTTGGTCTGCCGGCGGAGCGTCCGCATGTGTACGAGGCGTCCGGTCTGGGCGCGGCGATTTGCTGTGCGGTGGGGTTGGGCTTGTATGCGGATTTCCCCACGGCAATCGCCGCGATGACCCGCGTCGGGACGGTATTCACCCCGCAGCCCGAGGCACAGCAGGTCTATGAGCGTTTGTACAACGAGGTGTACCTGCGCATGTATCGCCAGCTCAAGCCGCTGTACCAGAGCATCCGCAAAATCACCGGTTACCCCGCTTAAAAGTACGGTGGTGATCTCCTGTGGGAGCGGGCTTGCTCGCGAAGGCGGCCTGCCCGTCACCTCATGTGCAAGCTGACACACCGCCTTCGCGAGCAAGCCCGCTCCCACAGGGGAACAGTGGTGTTCTCGCTATTGTGCACATGGCGCTATCGGAGACTTTTTCTGGTGAGATCGGACAGTGTCAGCGCCGGGGGCGGTTGTTAGGCTCACCCCCACGGCACCTCCAATAAGAATTAAAAGCAATGAAGCTGACCTTTCTCCTGTTGCTGCTTTGTGCAACGGCCCCGACGGCGTGGGGCTGGTCGAACCACACGGTGGGCAGCTATCTGGCGTTGCAGGAACTGCCGGCGCTGCGCGATGCGCCGCCGGTCGAGGTCGAGCCGCTGGAGCGTTTTCTCGCCGAGCAGTATCCGGCAGTGGTCGCGCTGCTGGAACAACAGGAAAACTTCGCCCGTGAACACTTCACCCAGTACCCGCCGCGACCCGACAATCTGAAGCTGCCCGCCGTACCGAGTGACGATCTGCGCCACGATTTTCTCACCGCGTTGCGACTCAATCCGCGCATTCATCTGGCGATGGTCATTCAGCCGCTGTCGGGCCAAGACATCCCCGAGCGCGAACATCTCAGTGCCGATCAGGTGATGGTCGAACAGACGCTTTCGCCATGGAATCGTCAGCGTTTCATTCGCGTGGCGGACGGCGATAAAGTCGCGGCGCTGGCGGTACTGGCGAGCGCCGCCGACGAGCCGGATTACGGTCATGACATCAACCTGTTCAGCGATAACCCCGGCGAGGTCGGCGCGCTGTATGGCTTCGGCCCGCAGCCGTTTGGTGATGCGCGTTTTCAGTACAGCTCGCAGGCGCCGTTCCACATGGGCTTCTTCCATGAGAGTCCGGTGGTGTATGCCGCTGCCGGATTTCTTCAGCGCAGTTGGCCGGACTGGCGCGCTTATCAGTACTTGGGCTTGGCGCGTTTGGCGTTCGCCAGTGGCCATCCTTACTGGGGCTACCGGTTCCTCGGTTGGGGCGTGCATCACGTGCAGGATCTGACCCAGCCGTATCACGCCAAGCCGCTGCCCGGGGTCGAGCTGCCGAGTCTGTTGTTGCTGGAAGGCAAGGCGCTAGCCGGTTTTGCCGACGATAAAAAAGCCTCGATCGAACGGGTCGCCACCCGCCATATGGAAATCGAGAAGTATCAATCGACCTGGCTGCGCCGCGTGCTGCGCACCGGTCTGGCGCATCCGATGCTCGCGGCCTACGCCGATGTCGCTCAAGACCAACACTATCCGCCGTACTCGGTGGACTACTTGCGCGACGTGGTCAGCGCCGAGTCGGTCGAGGACTCGGCGGCGTTCGATGAAACCATCGGCCAGTGGCTGGAGACGGCCCCGGTGACCAGTGATTTCAGCAGCGGCAATCAGATGCAGCGCGAGACCTTCGAGCATCCAGCACTCAATCAGCAGCTGTTCAAACTGCTCGGGCATTTCGGCGCGCACAGCCGGATTTATGTCCGTGCGGGACTGGCACCGTAGCCATCGCGGTCACGCAAAAAACAATAAGAACAAGGAAGGAGGAACCCATGATCAACACTCGATTGCGCCTCACCGGCGTGGCCCTGCCCGGTGTCGGCCTGGCAGGGCTGCTGCAACTCTGTGCGGTGGATGCGTTGCAGGCTGCCGAGTTCAGCGTGCTGGACAATCAAGTCACCGGCTCGATCGACACGACCCTGTCCTATGGGCGTTTGTGGCGGGTGCAGGGCCGTGACAAGAACAACGACGACGTCAACACCAACGACGGCAATCGCAACTTCGACACCGGATTGGTTTCCGAGGTGTACAAGATCACTTCCGAGCTTGAGGCCAACTACCAGAACTACGGGATGTTCCTGCGCGGCACGGCGTTCTACGACACCCAGTTGATGGACAAGCGCAACGATTACTACCGCAACAACAACCCGTCGCAGCCGAGCCAGAGTTACCCGCAGGACGACCGCTTCACCAGCCAGACCCGCGACATCGCCGGCAGCCGGATCGAAATGCTGGACGCTTATGTCTACGGTAACTGGGACGTGGCGCAGATGCCGGTCACTGCGCGGGTCGGTCGTCAGGTGTTCAACTGGGGCGAGGGGATCTTCTATCGCGGCGGGATCAACACCACCAACCCGGTCGACGCGGCGAAATACCGTTTGCCGGGGGCCGAGGTCAAGGAAGTGTTGATGCCGGTGGAGGCCGTGAGCTTCAACATTGGCCTCAGCGATTCGTTGACCCTGGAGAGCTTCTACCAGACCAACTGGAAGGAAACCCGCATCGACCCGGTCGGCACTTTCTACTCGCAGACCGACTTGTTCGCCGATGGCGGCAACACCGGTTACAACAACTTCAGCGGCACTGCGCTCGACACCCCTGTGCCGGGCTTCGGCAACGTTATCGGGCTGTACAGCGCACTGGGCAACAATCCGTTGCTCGGCCCGGCGCTGAAAAGCACCGGCCTGTACGCCAACGGTGTGACGCCGGCCTACGGCAATACGCTGAAAGTGGCGTCGATCGGCAAGGACTACAACGCGCGCAACGATGGTCAGTTTGGCTTTGCGTTTCGCTACATCGCCGAGGAGCTCAACAGCACCGAGTTCGGCCTGTATCTGGTCAACTACCACGCCAAGGAGCCGACCATCGCCGCTGACCTCGGTGGCTACAAAGGCATCGATATGAATGCCCTGACCAACATGCTCTCCAGCGTCGCTGGCAGTCAGGCCGGGGCGCTGGCTAACGGTCTGGCGACGGCCGATGTGATGGGCAACATTCAGGCACATCGGCGTTATGCCGAAGACATCCGCATGTATGGTTTCAGCTTCAATACCACTTTGGGCCAGGCCTCGGTGTTCGGCGAGATTGCCTACCGGCCGAACCTGCCGATCGGCATCGCCGCGACTAACGACTTGATCGGCGATCTGGCCAACGGTGCCGCTGTGGCGGTGACCGGCAAGGCGATCAACGTCGGCGGGCAGATGGTCACCCTCGACAGCGAGATCAACAACGCCGAGCGCGTGGAAGCGTTCAACACCTCACTGGGCAGCATCTACAACTTCGGCCCGACGCTGTCGTTCGACTCGATGTTCGGCATCTTCGAACTGGCCTCCGAACACCTGCGCGGCAGCAGTCTGCAATACACCGCCTACGACGGCAGCACGCGCTATTACGCCGGTACCGGCAACACCTCTTATGTGTCCGGCGGTGATCGTGATGATCAGGTCAACCGCAACTCCTACAGCTACACGGTGATGTTCAACGGCACCTGGAACGACGTGTACGCCGGGGTCAACGTGTCGCCTTACGTCGTCTACAAGGACGACTTCAAGGGCAACAGCTATCAGGCCGGCAACACCATCGACGGGCGTAAGGCCTACACCCTGGGGATCAAGGCCAACTACCAGAACAAGCTCGAAGCCGAGGTGCAGTACACCAACTTCTGGGGCGGCGGGCAGAACAACGGGATTCGCGACCGCGACAACGTCGGGTTCAATCTCAAGTATTTCCTTTAAGGGACTACACGAGATTTCAGCAACACCTCATCCCCCCTGTGGGAGCGAGCCTGCTCGCGAAGAGGCAGGCACCTTCAACATTGATGTCGACTGATACACCGCTTTCGCGAGCAGGCTCGCTCCCACAGGTTTTTGTACTTTGGAGAAGATCATGTTTCACACTTCAAGCATGACCCGAATTTCGCTGGCGCTGGTTCTGGGCCTCACCGCCGGCAGCGCCCTCGCCGCCATCACCCCGCAACAAGCCGAACAACTGAAAACCACCCTCACGCCTATGGGCGCCGAGCGCGCCGGCAACGCCGCCGGCACCATTCCGGCCTGGACCGGCGGCATCACCCAGGCGCCCGCCGGCTACAAACCGGGCCAACATCACCCGGATCCATATGCGGCGGACAAGCCGTTGTTCACCATTACCAAGGCCAATCTCGACCAGTACAAGGCCCACCTCAGCCCCGGTCAGATTGCGCTGTTCAACAGCTACCCGGACACGTTCCAGATGCCGGTCTACCCGTCGCGTCGTTCCGGTTCGGCGCCGCAGTGGCTGTATGACAACACCCTGAAGAACGCGACCTCGGCCAAGTTGCTGGAGGGCGGCAGCGGATTCGCCGATGCCTACGGCGGCGTACCGTTCCCGGTGCCCAAGGACGGCATCGAAGTGCTGTGGAACCACATCACCCGTTATCGCGGAATCTACGTGGTACGTCGCGCGTCCGAAGCCCCGGTGCAGCGCAACGGCAGCTTTGCGCTGGTGACCTCGCAGCAGGAAGCGCTGTTCAACTTCTACCGTCCGGGCGGGCAGTACGCCGACCTGAAAAACATCCTGTTCTACTACCTCGCTTTCGTGAAAAGCCCGGCGCGGCTGGCCGGCGGTGCGGCGTTGGTGCACGAGATGCTCGATCAGCTCAAGGACCCGCGCCAAGCCTGGGTCTACGATGCCGGCCAACGCCGCGTGCGCCGTGCGCCGAACCTGGCGTATGACACGCCGATCGCCTCGTCCGATGGCCTGCGCACCGCCGATGACACCGACCTGTTCAACGGCGCGCCGGACCGCTACGACTGGAAGCTCAAGGGCAAGCAGGAAATCTACATTCCCTACAACAACTACAAGGTCGGCAGCCCCGACGTGAAGTACGCGCAACTGCTTACCCCGGGCCACCTCAACCCGCAATTCACCCGCTATGAGCTGCACCGCGTGTGGGTGGTCGAAGGCAATCTCAAACCGGGCGCGCGGCATGTCTATTCCAAACGCGTGCTGTTCCTCGACGAGGACAGCTGGGGGGCGGCGCTGGTTGATCAATACGATGGGCGAGGGGAGCTGTGGCGGGTGTCGATGGCCTACCTTAAAAACTTCTACGATCTGCCGACCACCTGGAGCGCACTGGACGTGTTCCACGACCTGCAGGCCCGCCGTTACTACGTGCAGAACCTCGACAACGAAGAAGCCTCCACCGTGGACTTCTCGCAACCGGTGCCGGAAGACGCGTATTTCATGCCCTCGGCGTTGCGCCAGCGCGGGACTCGCTAGAGTCAGGCAACACGCGCACCGGCCTGCTGATCCAACGCAACCCCTGTAGGAGCGAGCCTGCTCGCGAATCGATCTTTCGTTCAGCGCAGAGGTGAAGGTCAGACGCAGAAATGGCTGACCATCTGCTGCAGTAAGAATGGCCGTTCGGAAGATTGCCCGGTGTGAGCCGGAACGGATGTGCTAGCCTGCAATCAATGATTTCATTGATTGCAGGAGGCGTCATGGCCAGCATCACCATTCGAAACCTTGACGAGAAGCTCAAGGAACAGTTGCGTATCACCGCTGCACACAACGGACACTCCATGGAGGAAGAGGCGCGCCTGATTCTCGGTCGAGCCTTGGCAACGGTGGATCGTGCCGGCGGACTTGGAAGCCGGATACGCAACAGATTCAGTGCTCTCGGCGGAGCAGAACTTGATCTGCCAGAGCGCTTAGAGAAAGCCACCGGGGTGGATTTTTCTGAATGATAGTGCTCGATACCAACGTGCTTTCAGAGTTTATGCGTATCGAACCTGAAGCCAGGGTGCTGGCCTGGGTTGATGCGCAGCCCGCCATGGATCTGGCCATCAGTGCGATAACGGTGGCTGAGATACTCCACGGCATCGCCCGACTTCCCTCAGGCAAACGCAAACAGAATCTTCAAGCTCATGCGATGGCTATGTTCGAGGAAGACTTCGCTGGACGCATTTTGCCGTTCGATGCGCATGCCGCAGTCGAGTACGCGTCACTCGTCGCAGATTGCGAAGCAAAGGGGCGGGCGGTGTCGATGGCTGATGCGCAGATAGCCGCAATCTGCCGTGCTCATGGTGCGGCAATCGCCACGCGGAACGTGAAGGACTTTCAGTTCTCGGGAGTGGAAGTGATGAATCCGTGGGAGGTGTGAGCGTTGGGGCAGTGAGTATGGGCTGACTGGACTGACGCAATCGCGGGCTTGCCCGCGATTGGATTTACCCTTTGGCGCTGACTGAGGTCAGACGCGGAAGTGGCTGACCATCTGCTGCAACTGACCGCCCAGGCGCGCCAGTTCAACGCTGGACGCTGCGGTTTCATCACTGGCCGCGGCGGTCTGTTCCGACACGTCGCGCACGTTGATGATGCTGCGGCTGATTTCTTCGGCCACGGCGCTTTGCTGTTCGGCCGCGGCGGCGATCTGCTGGTTCATCGACTGGATATTCGACACCGTGCGGGTGATGTTCTCCAGGGAGTCGCCAGCCTTGCGGGTCAGGGCCACGCTGCTGTCGGTCAGGGCGCGGCTGTTGTTCATCACGGCGGCCACTTGCTGGGTGCCGTTCTGCAGACCGGCGACCAGACCTTCGATTTCTTCGGTGGATTTCTGCGTGCGCTGGGCCAGACCACGGACTTCGTCGGCGACCACGGCAAACCCACGCCCGGCTTCACCGGCACGCGCCGCTTCGATCGCGGCGTTGAGCGCGAGCAGGTTGGTCTGTTCGGCCACGGCTTTGATCACGTCCATGACGCTGCCGATCTTGTCACTTTCCTGTTGCAGCACGCTCATGGCTTCGGTGGAACGCACCACTTCGCTGGCCAGACGCTCGATCTGCGCGATGGCTTCGTTGACCACCTTGTCGCCTTCACGGGCTTCGCCGTCAGCGGCGGCTGCGGCTTGCGAGGCTTCTTCGGCGTTGCGCGCGACTTCCTGCACAGTGGCGGTCATCTCGTGCATGGCGGTGGCCACCTGGTCGGTCTCGACCTTCTGGCTGTTCACGCCGGCGCTGGTCTGCTCGGTCACGGCCGATAGTTCTTCGGCGGCGCTGGCGATCTGGGTGACGCCGTCGCGGATGCCGCTGATCAGGTCGCGCAGGGTCACGCCCATGCGGGCGATGCCTTGTTGCAGCACGCCGAGTTCGTCGCGGCGGGTGACGGTGACGTTCTGGGTCAGGTCGCCGCTGGCAATGCGCTCGACCACGGCCAGGGTTTCCTGCAGCGGACGGGTGATCTGACGGGTGATGATCACTGCAGCAATCACACCGACCAACAGCGCCAGCAGGGTGCTGATCAGCTGGAAGGTACGGGCCTGGGCGCTTTCGATGTCACGGCGGTCGAGCTGGATCTGGTACAGCTGCTCGCTGGTGTTGACGATCGCGGTGCCCTGATCGGTCATCTCCTTACGCGCCTGCACCGCTTCGCTGTTGGCGTTCTTGTACGCCTGTAACGCGCTGCGGTAGTTGGTCAAAGCGGTTTCCAGCTGACGCAGGGCGTCTTGCTGGGTGGCGGCGAAATGCACGTTCAGTTGCTTGAGGCTGGCGATCGCTGCGTCCAGTTGGCCGACGGCTTTCTGCTCGGTTTCGGCGTTGGTGGTGGCGGTGTAGCCGCGCACTTCATAGCGCGCCAGGATGAACGCTTCCTTGGCCTGGGTGATGGCCTGGAACTGCTCGAAGCGCTGCTCGCTCATGTCCATTTGCTGCACGCGCTTGCTGATCGTTTCGATCAGGTTGTAAGCGGTGTCGGCGTTAGTGCCCATCACGTCGCGGGCGCTGTTGCCGGTGCGGTAGGCGTTGCGCATCTTGTTCAGCGAGGTCTGGTATTCGGCGATAGTCGCGGCCTGCTCTTTCAGCAGTTTGACGTTTTCCGGGCTCTTGAACTTGTTGATCAGCGCCTGTTGTTGCGCGGCGAAGCTTTCGAGGGTGGTTTGTACATTCTGCGCGGCGGTTTCGTCGCCGTTGGTCAGCATGTATTGCAGGCGGACCACGCGCAGCTTGGTCAGACCGGCATTGAGCTGGGTGATGTCGCTCATCCAGTTGCTGCGGTCAATCAGGCCGCCGAGGCTGGTCCAGCCCGTCAGGGCCAGCACGCAGGTCAGGGCCAGGACCAGGCCGAAGCCCAGGCCCAATTTCATGTTCACGCTGATGTTGCCGAACCAGCTATTCATCACAATTCCTCCAGGAACGTAGAGCTACTTGATCGTCGGTCAGGCTGGAAGATTGTTGTTTTTTTGAGCCAGCAAGGGTGTTAGCAGGTCTGTATCGGCCGCAAACACGAGAGCTGAAAGGTTTTTGTCCGACGGAATTTGTAACAAGGGCGCTTCAAGACTTTTTTCACATGCGTTTCACTCGTCACTTACGCCCGTCTCTCTACCCTCGCCGCATCGAATTGACTGTGATGGATGCCGACGAGGCGGCCCGATGTGGAATTGAGACTGAGTCTGTTCGGCGTCAAACGCTCGATTTCTCTGAGCGGACTGGCCCGCTATCGCAATACCTGGGTGGTGCTCGCCGCGTTGCTGCTGGTGATCCCGCTTACCTTGTGGCTGCTCGCCCCGGCGGCGGTGCCGGACCTGGCCCATGGCAATGTGTCCGGCGACCGTGCACTGGCGGCCGGATGGGCCAAGGGCGACATGATTGTGCTGGTGCGTCACGTCGAGCGCTGTGATCACTCGCCGGCGCCGTGCCTGAGTGGCGACGACGGCATCACCGACCGCTCGCGTAGTGTTGCGGTCGGTGTCGGTGCACAGTTTGAACATCTGGGCCTGAATAACGCCGACATCTACAACAGCCCGATGCTGCGCACCGTGCAGACCGCCAGTTACATGTTCAACCGCGCGGCCAGCGGCGAAGATTGGCTAATCAGCTGCAAGGGCCACATCCTGCAGGAAGCGCTGGCGCACAAGCTTGCGGGGCGCAACCTGATCCTGGTGACCCACAGCGAATGCATGGCGGAGCTGGAAAAGGACTTGAATACACCGATTTCTGACCCTGGCTACGGTTCCTCACTGTTTGTGTCTGCCGCAAACAAAGCGGACCCGCGGGTGCTTGGCTTCATCGAAGCCTCCGACTGGCACTCAGTGAGCACCCGATGAACCGACGTTTGCCAAGCGGCAGCGCAAACAAAACCCGCCAGTGACGGCGGGTTTTTTATTGTCTGGCGGAGGGTCGTCAGTAGCCGACGAAGTAGTACGCCTGACGCCCAACCATCATGGTCTTGAGCACTTTGAGCGGTGCGGCGGGTTCGCTGTCTGCCGAGATCACCGCGACGTTCGAGGGGGAAGCGCTGAGGAAGTCGTGCAGTTGCGCGTCAGTATCCAGCCCCTTGAGCACGCGTTGCGTGTAGAACACGCTGGCGCCGCCGACCCGTTCATTGGCCTGGAACAGTGCGACCCGCTGACCGTTGGCCTGCAAGCTCTGAATGTGTTCGGTCAAAGGCAGGAACGACAACTCCTTGTCGGCGTTGGGCAGTGCCCACTGCGCGGCGCCGAGGTAGCTGGCGATCACCACCGTGAGCAATCCTGCGGCAATCGCCTGACGATGGCGGGCGACTTTTCCGATGAAGCGGTCTGCGTTTTCACGCGCCTGCAAGCGCTCGAACAACACGCGTGCGTACTCAGCGGCGATCACCGCCGCCGCCGGGGTCATCGACATCAGGTACACCGTGCGCTTGCTCGAGGCCAGGGTCAGCATGATGAACTGCGCGACGATCCACAGGCTGAAAAACAGCAGATAGCGGTTGGCCTTCAGCTCCTTGCGGAAATGCCACAGCCCCAGGTACACCAGAATGTTCCACGGCAGGAACGCTTCCGGGAGTTTGGCGAGGTAGTAATAGAACGGCTCGTAATGCCCGGCCTCGACGAACGAGCCGCTGAAGCGACCGACGCTGTTGGTCAGCAGCACTTCAGCGACAGCGTGCGAACCACCGCGCTGATAGAGCACGGTGAGCCAGATCAGCAACGGAATCAGGCCCACTACCGTGAGCAGGCCGGGACGCAGCCAGGCGCCGACCTTCAGGCGTTTGTCGATCAGGTTGTCGGCCAGCAGGTAGGCAAAAATCACCACGCCGGGCATCGCCAGTCCCAGCACGCCCTTGCTCAACGTGGCGATGGCGATGCCGACGATAAACAGCAGCGAGTTAGCCGCGTTCGGTGCGCGTTGTGCCTGAAAGAACGCCAGCAGCGCCGTGGTCACGCCGAGCGCCAGCAGCGCATCTTCGCCGACCCCGCGCACGTTGCTCCAGTAGCTGGCCATGGTTGCCAGCAGAATTCCCGCTGTCCAGGCGACCGCTTGCGGGCGTCCGAAGCGGCGCAACATGCCGTACAGCAGCATCACGCTGAGCAGCCCGGCCACCGCCGACGCCAGCCGCACCGCCCATGGCGAAACACCGAACACGCGCATGGCGCCGGCGTCCAGCCACAGGCTCAGCGGTGGCTTTTCCAGAAACGGTTCGCCGAACAGGCGCGGCGTCACCCAGTCATCGTCCAGATGCATCTCCATGGCGATCCCGGCGACCCGGGCCTCGGTAGAGCCTTGCAACTGGTGGTTACCCAAAGCGAAAAAAAACAGCAGGGCGGCGAGTAGAAACAGTGAAGTGGCGGCACGCGGCATGGATTTCAGGCAACCGGAAAGGGCAGGAGCCTTGAGCATACTTCGCCAATGCTTAACAAATTGTGAAACTCACGCCAGTTGACGCGACCAACGCTTCTCCGGCGTTTCAAACAGCGGATTGACCAGCGCCGTCAGCACATGGTCCTGCCAGCGCCCGGCGATATTCAGGTACGCCTTGGCGTAGCCCTCGCGCTCGAAACCCAGGCGCTCCAGCAAGCGCGCACTGCGTTCGTTGCCGGGCATGTAGTTGGCCATGATCCGGTGCAGGTTCTGCGTGTCGAACATGTAGCCGATGCCAGCCTCCAAGCTTTCCTGCATCAAACCCTGACCCTGATGCGCGTGGTCAATGTGATAACCCAGATAACACGCCTGAAACGCGCCGCGAATGATCCCGCTGAAATTACACGCGCCGATCATCTGTTGGCCATCCGGCGTCAGCAGGGCGAAATGCATCGCCAGCCCGGCCTCGAAAGCACTGGCCTGAACTTCAAGGCGTCGACGAATCTGTTCGGTAGAAAAGTATTCGGTGGTGCGAATCGGCGACCAGGGGGCGAGATGGCGCTGGTTGCGTGCATAAAAGTCACTTTCCAGCTCGGCCTGTTCCGGGGCGAGGATGGCGAGCGTCAGGCGTTGGCAGGGCAGGCTCAGCAGTGACATCGGGCGCTCCGGTTGGCAGGATCGAGGGACAGGATTGCCTAGGAGATGGAAAAAAACAAACCGCGCTGGCGCTCTGTAAATTTCTTTGGTTGAGTGCACAGGGTTATCGACTGCGGCATTTCCGGGATTGGAGGAACAAGCAATGGAATTTGCATTGACGGTGAACGGGTTGGCGCTGCGTGTTCGGGCGCCGGACCCAGCGCTGGTCGCTCCGGTGCGGGAGGCGCTGAACGCCAGTTACCACGAGCATGCGCCTTTTCTCGAGTGGGCGGTTGAACACACCAGTGAGGAGCGGGCGCTTTCGTCCATGCTGCAAGCGCGGGCTGATTTCGCCAGCGAGACCGGTGAGCGGCGCTTATTCATCGTGACTGAAGACGAACAAGCCGTCGTTGGCTGCATCGGCCTCGTGCCGCGTCGACGCAAGCGTTATGTCGTCGGTTATTGGGCCAACAGCGCGTTTGCCGGCAAGGGCTACATGCGCGAAGTACTGCAGCAACTGGTCAGGCGCCTGCCGGAGTTCACCTTTTACCTGACCACATCGTCGGCCAACGCTCGCAGTCAGCGTCTGGCTGAAGCGGCGGGGTTTGCGCTGATCAGGGTTCACCCACAGGCGCGGCAATCGCAGCAGCACGGCGTGCAGGACACTTGGGTGTATCGCTTCGGCAGCAAACGCCAGGCAAAAAAAAGCCCGCGGGAGAGCGCGGGCGAACCGTAGTTTCTTGAATGAGCGAGCGGACTGTACCGTGTTGATCGAGCCTGAGCAGTGAAGAAAAATTCATCTCGGCAGCGACCGCTCTGCAATGCCTCAGGGCAGATGATCCGCGGCGAAATCGGCTTCCGGGTCGGCCGTAACGAGCCAGGTCATTTCAGAATTCCGTGACCTTGTCCTCGCGCAAAATCCACCCGGCTTCACCCGCCACCAACTTGTACTGAACCTGACGCATCTTCCCAGTACGCCCGGCGCCAGCGTCGGCACTGTCATACACCGGGAAACGTTGCACCAGGGTGCTTTCCACCACCGCAAACGAGTCCTCGCCCTGATAGCCCGACGCGGTCTTCGGGTTGTCGCTGACCGGAGGCAAGTAGATTGCGCTCAGGGATTTCTTGTTGTTGGCTGAATAGGCGATCAGTTCGCCCGGCATGCCGCGCCCGGGCGAGCGGGTAAAAACGTAGAGTTCGGGGGAGCCGTCGTTATTGATGTCGGCGACTTCGGCGCGTACCACATCACCCGTTAGCGCCTGGCTGATGACCGTGTTGTCGATCTCCAGCCCCTTGGGAGCGATACGCAGCGTCGGTTTGCCATCGACCTGCTCGGTGCTGACGTGAAAAGCGATGCCGTGCAATTCCAGCGTCTGGTCGAATGGCTGCTGCCGGCTGATGGCATCGCCATTGACCAGCCTCAGCGACAACTGATAGTTGGCCACTTCATTACGCCGGGCGGCGTTGCGCATGAGGTAGACCTGAACCGTGTACTCGCCATCGCCGGGCAGTGGACCGAGAAAGTGATTGCCCATGATCGAGCCGTTGAACAGCGCGTAATCGGCACCCTTGGCGAGGATGTTGAAGTAAGCGGAGGTGTTGGACGGTTTGAAGTCGACGGTCAGTATCTGGCCGGCTTTGGCGTTGAATGTGTACTGCGCGGTCTGGTCCCCCTTGATCGACTGTTTGCGCTGGATGCTGTCGGCACTGGTTGTGAACGCGATCGGCTCGACGCGCACGGTGGGGGCGTCGGCCGCATGGACGGACAAGGAAATCAGCGCGGCCAGCGCTACGGCAATCCAGCTCTTCATCTTCAACTCCATTACATCTCGATGTTCGCAGCATAGAGCCTGCTTCGAGTGACCGCCCAGAGATTGCGCGGATTAAATGTTGCTGGATTTGAGCACGTGCCAGAGTTGATGTTCGCTGACACGAATCAGCTGTTCACATAATTCTCACCTGAGTTTTGCGATGATGGGCGTCGGTATTCCATCGGCCCCAGCGAGTGATCCCAGCATGAATGTGAGCGTTCTCCACGCATTGATTGCGGCGGCGCTGTTTGGCGCCAGTACGCCTCTCGCCAAACTGTTGGGGGTACAGGTTTCGCCGATTCTGCTGGCCGGGTTGCTCTATCTCGGTAGCGGTCTGGGCTTGAGCGCCCTGCGTTTTGTCCGCGATCGTGGCTGGAAGCCTTCCGGGCTCGGCACCGGTGAATGGCCATGGCTGCTCGGCGCCATTGGCTTCGGCGGAGTGCTGGCGCCGGTGGCGCTGATGTTCGGTCTGACCCGAACGTCCGGCGCGAGCGCGTCACTGATGCTCAACCTCGAGTCCGTGCTCACGGCGCTGCTGGCGTGGGTGGTGTTCAAGGAAAATGCCGACCGACGAATCGTGATCGGCATGCTCGCCATCGTCGCCGGTGGCGTCGTGCTGTCCTGGCCACAAGAGGCCGTCTCGGCGCAAGACTGGAGCGGCCCGTTGGCCGTCGCTTTCGCCTGCTTCTGCTGGGCCATCGACAACAACCTGACGCGCAAGGTGTCTGCCTCGGATGCACTGTTCATCGCCGGCAGCAAAGGCCTCGTGGCCGGTCTGGTCAACTGCATACTGGCCCTGTTCATTGGCAGCCAACTACCCGCCGCCACCTCGCTGGTGCCGATCATGCTGGTCGGCTTTCTCGGCTACGGCGTCAGCCTGGTAATGTTCGTCCTCGCCCTGCGCGGCCTCGGCAGCGCACGCACCGGCGCCTACTTTTCCACCGCACCGTTTCTCGGCGCAGGCATCTCGATTCTGCTGCTCGGCGAGTCGATATCGCTGATGTTCCTGCTCGCAGCGGCGTTAATGGCCGTGGGGGTATGGATTCATCTGATGGAAAACCATGTTCATGAGCATCAGCACGAACCGCTTGAGCATGATCATCGGCATACACACGATGAGCATCATCAACATACGCATGGGGTTGAGTGGGATGGGGTGGAGCCGCATAGCCATCCGCATGTGCACACGCCGATGCGGCACAGTCATGCGCATTTTCCGGATGTGCATCATCGGCATCGGCATTGATTGAAACTCTGAAGTCTGTCGATTGATGTCATTGTGATATCGTCGCTGTCGATTTCTTCAGTCTTTCATTCGAGTCATTCCATGAAACCAATTTTCCTGTTGTTGCCCATTGCGGCCCTTTTTTCTGCTTTCAGCGTTGCCGCTGCACCTTCGCCGGTGGCGTCGTTTGCCGCTTGTGACGATCACTCCCTGGCAGTCGTGCAATCACCTTTGTTCAAGGATCTGGTGCCGAGCACGGTCGAAAATGGCCAGATCAAATTGTCCGGCGGCACCAAGAGCGATATGGGGCAGCGCTGGATGTTCGCCAAGCCGGTCGAAATTGACGGCATGTCGTTGACCGGCTTCTACGCCGAAGATACAGACCTGATGGGCACTCGCATCATCAGTTGGGGGTTCTACGCCAAACAGACGCCGAATGAACTCCACACCCAGTTGGAAAAAGCGGGCGGGCCGCGTATGGACATGTCGCAGGGACTCTACGCACGCGCGGAAATCTGGTCCCACGGCAAATCCAACTGGCAGCCGGAAGACCCATCCGCAACGGCGGGCAAGCTGGTTGTCGACAGTGCCGAGCGCGTGTTCCTGATCGAGCCTGCTCCGCAAGAGCTGACGACTGGCAGCAAGGGGATGTTTACCTGCTCGATTCAAGGCAAGGTCAATGAGGCTATGCTCAAATCCAGCCGCCCGGATTTGCTCAGCGCGGTTCATTGATTTTGATGAATGCGGGTACGAAAAAGGACGACATCGTGTCGTCCTTTTTTGTGAGTAGGCAGAGCATTGCCGGGGTTATCGAGTTCGATCGCTTGCAGGCTGTGGGCTTGTGTGGCCGGTTTGGCTGATGTCCAGATGCGACAAAGCCCGCACAAGGCGGGCTTTGTCGTCGAGAGTTGGTGGAGCCGGGGGGATTTGAACCCCCGTCCGCCAGTGCTCCGCTGTCGGTACTACATGCGTAGCCGTGTCTATTAAGTTAACCCTCAGCGACCCGACGGGCAGGGTGCTTTGGGCGAGTTGTGTAAGTTTTAGCCGCTTCGTCCACAACGTACTGCACGGCGATTCTGTTCTATATGACAATCATTTCGGGTTTACAGACATCCCCTGATGATTGCTGGGCCCGAAGGCACCAGGAGTGCATGTCAGCTGCAATTAAGCAGCGAGAGCAGCACCGTATTGGTCGTCATTGGCAACTATAAGAAGTTGCAACAGTGGATTTACGACTTCTGTTACCAAGTCGGCATGCACCTAAAGTTTCGTCACCGGCGTCGAATCCTAATCGGCCCCGAACTCATTGCCTCGTACATCAGGTGAGGCAACAAGCCTGCGCAGTGTACGCCAAACGGCCGGCGAGGCCAACCCGAAGGTTGGCCTCGTGGCATATCAATTGCGCGTTGGATTGCGGATTTGCATTTTGGTTATCAAGGAAGAGGTGACCTCAACGCAATCCTTGTCATTGCCGGCCGCCTGCGCGTCTTCAGCTTTTTTCTGCGCTTCCTTGACGTTGTTCATGGACGTCTCGGGAATTGACGGCTGACTGGTAACGAAGTCTTTGATGGTTTGAAGATTCCCGGCACAAAGGTCTTTGTCTGCCGCAAACACCGGCGACGTCAGCAGGGCACCAGCGATGAACAATCCAGCAATTGCAGAATGCTTCATGGGTATCTCCTTGAACGGTTGGTCTCGGTGCTGCCGGACGGTCTGGCGGCGATGCCGAGGTCGTAACAGGCCGTGTATGGTAGTGGGCCTGTTCAATCGACCGCGGCCGCACGCAGGAATTCGGTTTTTTTTACATCGTGGCCCGTCAACCCGAACCGCGCTGCATCACGCCACCTGAAGACTGGTCGTCCCGAGGTTTATTTCTTGGTATCACCCGTCGAGTTCTGGATTACCAGAAGGGTTTGCTGGGTTTCCGCCAGGCAGTCGTCGATCCTGCCCTGAGCCTTGAGGGCCTGGGCTTTGCTGACGCTTGCCGAGACGCGCGAATTCAGATCCGGCGACGTCTGATATTGCGTCTTGGCGCTTTCGATCTTTTGCAGATTCGCCTCGCACAAGTCGGCAGGTTTGCCATCGGCGAACGAAGTAGAAGCCATCATCGAGGCAGTAACGAACAGACCAAACAGTACAGAATGCTTCATGAGTATCTCCTTGCACTGAGGAATCCAGACTCTCGCTGACCGTCAGAGCAGGCCAGCGAAAGGAGGAAAAGCCCCGCGTGTTCGGGGCTTGTTCTGTGGACTACCGCCTCGCTCAAGGGTTCTAACTTTCTTTTAGCAGGCCTTCGCTCGAGTGACCCGATCCACCAGATAGACCAGTCCGTGATAGTCGATGCCGCCGTGCTGCGTCAGGCCGATCTCACAGGTGCGGCTGGTGGAAATGCCTTCGCTGCAATGCTGCACCGCGTCCTTGAGTGTGCGCAGCGAGTGGCTGTTCAGCTCCGGCGTGGTGAAACCCTTATCACCGGCAAACCCGCAACAATGGATGCCTTCCGGGATCACCACGGTTTTGCTGCATTTGCGTGCCAGTTCGATCAGCGCCTGGCTTTCGCCCAGATGCTGCGTGCTGCAGGTCACATGAACTGCAATCGGTGCTTCTTGCGGGGTGAACTCCAGTCGATCGAGAAGATGCGTACGGATGAAGCGCACCGGGTCATACAGATCCAGGCGAACATTTCCCACGTCCTGCACCAGGCGCAAGGTGCACGGGCTGGTGTCGCAATAGATCGGATCGAGTCCACCGCGACTGGCGTGCAGCAGCGCGCTGATCAATTCCTGACGCTTGTGCTCGGCCTGTTCGGCATAGCCTTTGGAAGCAAACGGCTGACCGCAGCAGAGGTTGTCCTGATTGTCCGGGAACACCACTTGGTAACCGGCCTTTTCCAGCAGGCCACGGGTCTTGTCGTACAGCGACATCTGCTCTTTGTCGCCGGCTGCCGGGCCCATCACCCGTGAAACACAGGCGGCCAGATACACAACGCGTGGGCGTTCGTCGGACACGCTCGGGCTGAAGCGAATGGCTTTTTCCGGTTGCGGCATCGCGTTGGTCCACAGCGGCACCTGCCCCTTGGACAAAAGCGTCAGGGTTGCCGACAGCTTCGCCAGGCGCGTTGCGCCAAGCAACATCCGTGCGCCGTTGGCCACGTGCAGGGTGAAGCGTGCGCCTTGCAGGGTCTTGGCGAAATTTCCTTCGATCCAGTCAGCGGTTTTCTGATGCGTGGCGTTACGGGCGCGGAGCTTTTTCACCAGTTCGCCGGTATTGATGCCTACGGGGCAACGCTGCGCGCACAAGCCTGTCGCGGCACAGGTTTCAATGCCTTGGTACTCGTAGGCTTGTTCCAGCTCGGTGGTGTCAACGCCGGCGCGTTTCTTCGCCTGAATGTCACGCCAGATCACGATGCGCTGGCGCGGGCTGAGGGTCAGACCTTTCGACGGGCAGACCGGTTCGCAGAAGCCGCACTCGATGCATTTATCGACAATCTCGTCAGCCGCCGGCAGCGGCTTGAGGTGCTTGAGGTGGATCTGCGGATCTTCGCTGAGCACCACGTCGGGGTTGAGGATGCCGTTGGGGTCGAGCAGACGTTTGAGCTGCCACATCAACTGATAGGCATCGCTGCCCCATTCCAGCTCAACGAACGGCGCCATGTTGCGCCCGGTGCCGTGTTCGGCCTTGAGCGAACCGCCGAACTCCACCGCCACCAGTTGCGCCACGTCGTCCATGAACGCCTGATAGCGTGCGACTTCTTCCGGACTGTTGAAGCCTTGGGTGAAGACGAAGTGCAGATTGCCTTCCAGTGCGTGTCCGAAAAGGATCGCTTCGTCGTAGGCGTGTTTGTCGAACAGCGCGATCAGGCGATTGACGCCGATGGCCAGTTGTTCGACCGGGAAGGTCACGTCTTCGATGATCACCGTGGTGCCGGTTTTGCGCACGGCGCCGACGGCGGGAAAGGTGTCCTTGCGGATGGCCCAAAGCTTGGCGTTCTCGGCCGGATCTTCGGTGAAATCGACCTGTTTCTCCACCGGGAAACGGGTCAACGAAGCCATGATCTGCGCCAGGTGTTCCTGCAGCAAAGTGGAAGAGGCGGCGCGGGATTCGATCAGCAGCGCGCAGGCATTATTCGACAGGTGCTGTACGAAATCCGGCATGCCTGGTTTGTCCTGCACCGAACGCAGACTGCGCCGATCGAGCAATTCCACCGCCGACACCGGTTGGCTTTTCAGCACGGTGACCGCGTTGCAGCAGGTTTCCACATCCGGGAACACAATCAGCGCCGAGGCCTTGTTCGGATGGTCGATCACCGTGTCATAGGTCACCGCGCTGATGAAGCCAAGCGTGCCTTCGGAACCGACCAGCAGGTGGCTCAAGATATCCACAGGCTCGTCGAAATCCACCAGGGCGTTGAGTGACAGACCGGTGGTATTTTTCAGACGATATTTGTGGCGGATTCGCGCAGCCAGTTCGGCATTGGCGCGGGTCTCGCGGCCCAATGTTGCCAGGCGCTCCAGCAGATCGCTGTGGCTGACGCGGAAAGCGGCGACACTGGCGGCGTCTTCGGTGTCGAGACGGGTGCCGTCGGCGAGTACCAGGCGAATTCCGGCCAGTGTGTGATAGGTGTTTTGCGCGGTGCCGCAGCACATGCCGCTGGCGTTGTTGGCGACGATGCCGCCGATCTTGCAAGCGTTGATCGACGCCGGGTCCGGGCCGATCTTGCGCCCGAATGGTGCCAGCCACGCGTTGGCCTGTGCGCCAATCACGCCCGGTTGCAGGCGAATCTGCAGGCCTTGGCCGCGAATCTCGCGAGCGTTCCAGTTATCCCCCAGCACAATCAGCACCGAATCGCTGATCGCCTGCCCGGACAAACTGGTGCCAGCGGCGCGGAAGGTCACCGGGACTTGATCGCGCTGGGCCAGTTTCAGTAGCGCCACCACTTCGTCCTCGGATTCGACGCGGATCACCAGTTTGGGAATCAGCCGATAAAAACTGGCGTCGGTGCCGAAGGCCAAGGTCGACAGCGGATCGTCAAAACGGCGCTCCGCTGGAATCAGTTGCTGCGCATCACGCAGGAAATTCACCGGAAGCGTCATTGGTCCTCCAGGATCAGTACCACCAGGTCTTTCGGGCCATGTGCGCCGTAGGCCAGCACTTGTTCGATGTCGGCGGTTTTCGACGGTCCGGACACCAGCAGCGCATTGGTCGGCATGCCTTGGGCCCACTCGAATTCCTGTTGCACCTGATAGAAGTTGTCGCGGATTTCGCTGGCCTTGAGCAGCGCGAAATGCACCGGCGGCACCAGGCTCATCAGTCGCGGTTCTTCACGGGTGGGCCAGAGGATCAGGCTGCCGGTGGCGGCGATGGCACCGAGGGTGCCAGTGAGGCTGGCCGGGGTGTCGTTGAACAGCTCGGCTTTCCATTCTTCCATCGGCCGGTTGTAGGACTTCAGCGTCGGCAGATCAGGATTATTCGCCCAATGTTGTGTGATGCGCTGCCCGTGGGGCGTAGTCGGTGCGATCAGCAGGCTTGGCAACTGACGGTCACGCAGTAACTGCGCGAGCAGCGTCGGCCAGTCTGCGCCGGTAGTCAGATGGATCTCGGTGTGGACCGCTTCCATCAGTTTTCGCAGTTGCGGGATGCGTTGCTCGGCGCTGTAGGTGTAAGGCTGGGTCACCAGATCGACGTCGAAGTCGTCGGCAATCGGTGTGGTGCCGGTCAGACTTTTCCGTAGCTTGGCGAGGATATTTTGCTTGGCGCTCATCAGCGATCTCCCTGTTTGCCCAGATGCTCGCGGGCCATGTCGTGCAGTGAGCGGGCGGCGGGTTTGGGTGCGCTGTGGTTTTGTGTCCACGGGCCGACATTGCTCGGCGTTAACGCACGCAGGCGCGTGGCGAAGAAACCGAACAACCGATACAACGTCGGCGAGCTGTTGAGTTTCGCCCACGCGTTCCAGATGAAACGTTCCTTGCGCGAATACTTGCTGCCTTGGCCGCGCATCACTGGATGCGGACTGTCCGGGGCTTTGACGTTTTCTTCGCGCAATCGCCGCAGCAGGGCAGGGATCGGAATTTTCACCGGGCACACTTCACCGCAGGCACCGCACAACGACGAAGCGCTCGGGTGATCCGGGACTTTCGCCAGACCGACCATGTGCGGCGTGATGATTTTGCCGATCGGTCCCGGATACACCTCGCCGTAGGTGTGGCCTCCGACGCGGGTGTAAACCGGGCAATGGTTCATGCAGGCACCGCAGCGGATGCAGTTGAGGGTCTGGCGCAGTTCGCTGTCGGCAAAGGCCTGGCTGCGACCGTTATCGAGCAGCACCAAATGCACTTCTTGCGGGCCGTCGAGTTCATGCGCCTTGCGCGGGCCAGAGATCATGTTGACGTAAGTGGTGATCGGAATGCCCAGCGCCGAGCGGGTCAGCAGCGACAACAGCGGCACCACGTCGCGCAGGTTTTCCACGACCTTTTCGATGCCGGTGACGGCGATGTGCACCGGCGGCACGGTGGTGGTCATGCGCCCGTTGCCTTCGTTTTCCACCAGCAGCAGGGTGCCGGTTTCGGCGACGGCGAAGTTGACGCCGGAGACGCCGATGTCCGCTTCGAAGAATTTCTGCCGCAGGACTCTGCGACCGATCTGAATGAGTTGGTCAACGTCCTTGGTGTACTCCACGCCAAGTTTGTCGTGGAACAAGGACGCGACCTGACCGGCATTCTTGTGGATCGCCGGCATAATGATGTGTGAAGGCTTCTCGTGGTCGAGCTGGACGATGTATTCCCCCATGTCGGACTCCAGGCATTCAACACCTTGAGCCTCGAGGAAATGGTTCATCTCCATCTCTTCGCTGACCATCGATTTGCCCTTGATCACTTGCCGCGCCTCGTGAGCGCGGATGATCGAAAGGACGATGCCATTGGCCTCGTCCACCGTTTCCGCCCAGTGCACTGTCACACCGTTGCGGGTCAGGTTCTGTTCCAGTTGCTCGAGCAGGTCCGGCAACTTGGAGAGCGCACGCGCCCTGATCGAGTTGCCCAGGGCGCGCAAGTGTTCTCTTTCGTGGGCATCGCTGAAAGCCGCTGCCCGCTTGGTCATCAGTGAATCCATCGCAGTGCGGAAGTTGTTCCGTAGCTGCTGATCACCCAGGGCGTTGTGTGCTCGGGTGCGGAAATCTTCTTCTACGGCAACCGTAGGAATAATCGTCGAGGTGCTCATAGCGCACCTCCGGTTCGTTGCCACAGAAAGCTGGCGAGATGTTGCCCGCGCAGCGCTTCCTTTTGTTTCTCCAATGCGCCGTTGATGTTCATCAAACAGCCACAGTCGGCGCTCAACACTTTGTGCGCGCCGGAATCCTTCAACGCCCGGGTCTTGTCCGCCACCATCGCGCCGGAAATGTCTGGCATACGGACGCTGAATGTCCCACCGAAGCCACAGCATTCGCTTTCGTGGTCGTGGTTGACCCGTTCCACGTTGCTCAACTGCGCCAACAACTCGCGGCCGTGCAGGTGGGTGTTCATTTCGCGCCGTGCCGAACACGAGGTGTGCAGCGCGACTTTGACCGGCTCGCCGCTGTCCTTGAGCTGCACCTTACAGACGAACAGCAGGAACTCGGCCAGCTCATAGGTGCGGGCCGCGAGGGCCTGCACCTGTTTCAACGTTTGCGGCTCGTCCTTGAACAAGTCGGCGTAATGCTCGCGCAACATGCCCGCGCAGGAGCCCGACGGCACCACCACCGGATAATCCCCGGCAAACAGCGCCAGTTGCGCGCGCGCCACCGTCCGCGCCTGCTCGGTGTAACCCGAGGTGTAGGCCGGTTGCCCGCAGCAGCTCTGCCCTTGCGGGTACTCGACCTTGATCCCTTCGCGCTCCAGCAAGTGGATCGCGTCCATCCCCGCTTCGGGGTAGAACAGGTCGACCACGCAGGTGCCGAACAGATAGACCCGCGACGGTTTCTCGCTGGGGTATTGCCGAGGTTCGGGCAGTGGCGGTGCGACGCGAGTGGCGTTGGGCACAGCGTTGTAAAAAAGCTCGCTCATCAGGCGTGTCTCCGGGTGGGCCCGGTTATCCGTCTGTGGCGGCTGCTGAATATAAAGAGCCTTGCTTTCAGCAGCCTTACAGACCGGGGTGTGAATTGCTGACGCCGGAATCACCAGCCGGCGTCGGTTATTTCCGTTTTGTTTATAGGTTTAGTGCACCAGCATGCCGGTGAACCAGTAGGCCTGGGCCAGAGTGATCAGGCCGACAATCGTGGCAAAGAATAGGCTGTGCTTGAGAGTGAAGCGGAACAGATCCGATTCCTTGCCCACCAGCCCGGTCGCGGCGCAGGCCACGGCGATCGATTGTGGCGAGATCATCTTGCCGGTCACACCGCCGCTGGTATTGGCGGCTACCAGCAGGGTGTCATTGACGCCGATCTGGTGCGCGGTGGTCGCCTGCAGCGAACTGAACAGCGCGTTGGACGAGGTATCCGAGCCGGTGAGGAACACGCCCAGCCAGCCGAGGAACGGAGAGAAGAACGGGAAGGCTGCGCCGGTCGCGGCCAAGACCAGCGCCATGGTCGAAGACATCCCTGAGTAGTTGGTGACGAAGGCAAACGCCAACACCATGCCGATCGACAGAATAGGCCAGCGCAGTTCGTAGAAGGTTTCTTTCAAAGTGGTCAGACCAGTTTTGAAATTGATCTTCAGTACCAGCATCGAGATCAGCGCCGAGAAGAAAATCGCGGTACCGGTCGCGGAAATCGGGTCGAGTTTGAACACGGCCGGGATGGCGGTCGGGGTGGCGACGATCGGAGCAGTCTTGATCACCAGTTGGTCAAGGTGCGGGATGGCAAAGTTGAACACCCAGGCGTACATCGAACCGCCGGCGGCAAACATGGCCTTGAACGGCTTGAGGGTCCAGATGGTTACCAGCACGGTGAGGATCAGGAATGGCGACCAGGCGATGAAAATTTCCCAGAGGCTGTAAGGCGACGCCACGGTGCTGCGCTTCTGGCCGAAACCTCCTGCGCTGGCGGTCACCACCGAGGCCGAAACGGCGCCAGCGATGTGTTGGCCGGCGGCGCGTTTTGGCTGCCAGACTTTGAGGAACAGGGTCAGGGAAATCAGGCTGGCCAGGGCCGAGGTGATGTCCGGCAACTCCGGGCCGATGAAGTTCGAAGTGAAGTACTGGGTCACGGCGAAACTCAGGCCTGCGACCAGTGCTGCCGGCCAGGTTTCACGCACGCCACGCAGGCCGTCCATCATGAACACCAGCCAGAACGGCACGAACAGCGACAGCAGTGGCAGTTGGCGGCCGGTCATGGCGCCGATCTTGAACGCATCGATGCCGGTCACTTGCCCGGCAACAATGATTGGAATGCCCAGTGCGCCAAACGCTACTGGCGCGGTGTTGGCAATCAGGCACAGGCCAGCGGCGTACAGCGGGTTGAAGCCGAGGCCGACCAGCAGCGCGGCGGTAATCGCTACCGGCGCGCCGAAGCCGGCGGCACCTTCCAGAAACGCACCGAAACAGAAACCGATCAGCAACACCTGCAGACGCTGGTCGTCGGTAATCGACAGCACCGAACTGCGAATGACCTCGAACTGACCACTCTTGACCGTCAGTTTGTAAAGGAACACCGCCGCGACAATGATCCAGGCAATCGGCCACAGACCGTAGGCAAAGCCGTAACCGGCCGCGGCGAAGGCCATGTCGACCGGCATGTGGAAGGCGAAAATCGCCACGGCAATCGACAGGGCGAGCGTGATGCTGCCGGCCACGTGACCCTTGAGGCGGAACACCGCCAGCGCGAGAAAGAAGAAAACGATGGGGATGACGGCCGCAAGAGCGGAGACGCCGAGACTGCCGAGCGGGGTATAGAGCTGTTGCCAGGTTTGCATATGGGGTGGCCCCTAATTGTTGTTGGTCAGGCACTGTCAGCGTTCTTGGTTAATTGGTAATACCAATTTACAATCGCTGTTGGCTAGGGTAAAAGCCTTGATGACGGTGTGTCAATTTGTCGCCCTGAAACTTTTGTCGAATAAGCGGTGCAGAGGGCATCTGATCCGGTCGGGCGAATGTGCGCTGACAGGTGTCGGCGGGGCGCCGATAGGCCAGAATAGAGAGCCCGGCGAGCGGTCGGGATCGTGGAGAAATGAGTTATGGGGTTTGATCAGATTCGTCAGCGCCGTTTGTCTGACGATATTGTCGAGCGCCTCGAGGGGATGATCCTCGAGGGCACGCTGAAGTCCGGCGAACGGCTTCCGGCCGAGCGCGCCTTGGCCGAGCAGTTCGGCGTATCGCGTCCGTCGTTGCGCGAAGCGATTCAGAAACTGGCGGCCAAGGGCTTGCTGGTCAGTCGCCAGGGTGGCGGCAATTATGTGGTGGAAACGCTCGGCTCGACTTTCAGCGATCCCTTGCTATTGCTGCTGGAGAGCAATCCCGAGGCGCAGCGTGATTTGCTGGAGTTTCGGCATACTCTGGAGGCATCGTGTGCCTATTACGCAGCATTGCGCGCTACGGACGTGGATCGTGAGCGTCTGACTGCTGCGTTCAATGAGTTGCAGGATTGCTATACGCGGCATGACGAAGTGAGCCGGGCAGAAGAGGGCGCGGCGGATGCGAAGTTTCATCTGGCGATCGCCGAAGCCAGCCATAACGCGGTGCTGCTGCACACCATTCGCGGTCTGTTCGATCTGCTCAAGCGCAACGTGGTGACCAACATTGGCGGCATGTACAAGCAGCGCACGGAAACCCGCGACATGCTGATCTCTCAGCACCGGGAGCTTTATCTGGCGATTATCGAGGGGCGTGCGGAGCAGGCGCGGGAGGTTTCCAGTCGGCACATTCTGTATGTGCAGGAGGTGCTGGAGGAGGTGCGGCAGGAGGTTCAGCGCATGGCTCGGGCGGAGCGGCGCAAGGGGATGTAGCTTTTAGAAGCAAAAAGATCGCAGCCTTCGGCAGCTCCTATACAGGAATGTGTCTTTCCCTGTAGAAGCTGCCGCAGGCTGCGATCTTTTCAGGCAGAAGAAATTATTCTTCTTTGCCCTTGTTGCGCACGGCGCGCTGCAACTCACGACCGGCGTCGCGTTCGCGCTCGGTGTCACGCTTGTCGTATTCCTTCTTGCCCTTGCCCAGAGCGATCTCGCACTTGACCATGTGCTTGCTCCAGTAGAAGGACAGGCACACGCAGGCGTAGCCTTTCTGTTGCACGGCAGCGGCGAGTTTTTCCAGCTCGCGCTTGTTGAGCAGCAGTTTGCGGGTGCGGGTCGGATCGGCGATGACGTGGGTGCTGGCGGTCATCAACGGCGTGATGTGACTGCCGAGGAGCCAGGCTTCGCCATCCTTGAGCAGCACGTAACTGTCGACCAGTTGCAGCTTGCTTGCCCGCAGACTTTTTACTTCCCAGCCGGCCAGGACCAGACCAGCCTCGAAACGATGTTCGATGAAGTAATCGTGTCGCGCCTTTTTGTTCTGCGCGATGGTCCCTGTTGGGTGTTTCTTCTGTTTAGCCATAGGGGCGGCATTATATGGAGATAAACGGTCCTCGGCTACGGTGATGCTGCGTGCTTGAGCACGTTGAGTGAATCCCGGACAATGCGGCCTCTTTTTCTAACGCTTGGGCGTGATATTCAATGTCGACAGACAAGGTTTCTGTCCACGGCAGTTGGGCTAGCCGCTGGGTTTTCATATTCGCCGCGACCGGTTCGGCCGTGGGACTGGGCAGCATCTGGAAATTCCCCTACATGGTCGGGGTCTACGGCGGCGGCGCCTTCGTGCTGATGTTTCTGGCCTGCATCGCATTGATCGGGATCCCGGTCATGCTGGCTGAAACCCTGATCGGCCGCCGCGCACGACAGAGTCCGGCGAACGCCCTGAAGGTGCTGGCGCTGGAAGCCGGGCACTCGGGCAAGTGGTCGTGGGGCGCATTTGCCGGGATGATCACGGCGTTGCTGATCCTGTCTTTCTATAGTGTGGTTGGCGGCTGGTCGCTGGATTACATCATCGACATGGGGCGCGGCGACTTCCAGGGCGCCACGGCGGAGCAGGTCGGCGCTTATTTCGGCAATGTCATCTCCGATCCCTGGCGCCTGACACTTTGGCACACAGTTTTCATGCTGTTGTCGGCCGTGGTGATCGCCAAAGGCGTGGTTGCCGGGCTTGAGCGCAGTCTGCGGATCATGATGCCGCTGCTGTTCGTGATGGTGCTGGTTTTGCTGGGTTACAGCATGACCACCGGGCATTTCATGGAGGGCGTGCATTTCATGTTCGATTTCCACCCGGAAAAAGTCCTCGACGGCTTGCTGCCCGCCATGGGCCATGCGTTCTTTTCCCTGAGCGTGGGCGTCGGCTCGATCATGATCTACGGCGCTTACATGACCAAGGAAGCCTCGTTGTCCGGCACGGTGGTCGGTGTGGCACTGCTCGACACCTTCGTGTCGCTGGTGGCCGGTCTGGCATTGTTTCCGATTGTATTTGCTGGCGGTTTGAACCCTAGCGAAGGCCCGGGCCTGATGTTCGTCAGTCTGCCATTTGCCTTCGGTAACGTGGTTTTCGGCCAGTTGATGGGCGTGGTGTTCTTTGTCCTGGTGGCGATTGCCGCCTGGAGCTCGGCGATTTCCCTGCTCGAACCGATGGTTGCCTATTTGGTTGAGCGCACGAAAATCAGCCGTGGCTGGGTGACTTTCTGGCTGGCGTTCATCTGCTGGTTCGTCGGTCTGGGTACGGTTTTCTCCTTCAATATCTGGAAGGAAGCCAAATTTTTCGTGAACGATGGCGGGCTGTTTCACCTCTACCAATGGGGGGCGGCAGGCGGTCTGGACTTCTTCGGCGTGATTGATTTCTTCACCTCGCGGATCATGTTGCCGCTCGGAGGCCTGTGCTTCGTGCTGTTTGCCGGTTGGGTGATGGGGCGTGAGGCGGTGCGTGACGAGTTGTCGATTCGTAACCCGGCGCTGTTTGCCCTGTCCCTGTTCTTGATGCGCTACGTGGCGCCCATCGGCATTCTGGTAGTGTTTGCCGCTCAGCTCTGGAAGTAACGCTTACATGACGACACATATTCAACGTTCGGCGTTGCTGCCATACCCGGCGCAATTCCTCTACGACCTGGTCAACGACGTCGCGCGTTACCCGGAATTCCTGCCGTGGTGCTCGTCCGCCGAGGTGCTGGAAAGCTCGCCCGAGCACATGCGTGCCAGCGTTGGCGTGGCCAAGGGTGGTCTGAGTCAGCACTTCGTCACGCGCAATACGCTGGTGCCGGGGCAATCGATCGAGATGAACCTGGAAGAAGGCCCGTTCAACCAACTGCATGGCGTCTGGGTCTTCAAGGCGTTGAACGAGAAGGCCTGCAAGATCAGTCTTGACCTGTCTTTCGACTACGCCGGCCCGCTGGTGCGCGCGACGCTCGGGCCGCTGTTCAATCAGGCAGCGAATACGCTGGTGGATGCGTTCTGCCAGCGTGCCAAGCAGATGCATGGTTGAGCCGGTGATCGAGATTGAAGTGGTGTATGCCGCCGTGGATCGTCAGATCTTGCGCACTTTGAGCGTTCCTGAAGGGACGACAGTGCGTGAGACGGTGCTCAAGTCAGGTATTGGCGATGAATTTCCGGAGCTGGACCTGAACGAATGTCCGCTGGGAATCTTCGGCAAGGTGGTGGCTGATTCACAGGTTCGCTTGATTCAGGCAGGGGATCGCATCGAGATCTACCGGCCGCTATTGGCAGATCCGAAAGAGGTTCGGCGCTTGCGGGCGGCCAAGGCTGCCGAAGCCAAGGCGCGAAATCAGTAGATAGGCCAAATCGCAGGCAATAAAAAACCCGGAAATTCCGGGTTTTTTATTGCCTCGCACATTACTGCGGCGAGGTGTCCAGCGGTTCAGGCGTCGGAACCGGAACGGTTTCAACACCGTCCACGTCCTTCTGGATCGAATCCAGCAAGGAACCTGGTTTGGCTGGTTGTTCCGGCTTCGGCTTCTCGGCGTTTTCAGCAGGGGCGGTCACGCTGGTGCCACTGTCCTTGCCGAGAATGGCTTCGTCACGGCTCACGCCCGGCATGAAGTCACCGGACAGGCTGACAAGCTGGTCGTTGGAGTTGAAGTTAACACTCACGCGTTCCTGTTGGCGTTCACCGCCACCAGGTTGCAGGCTGTACAGATAATCCCAGCGATCGGCATGGAACGTGTCGGTCAGCAGAGGGTTACCCATGATAAACCGTACTTGCCGACGGGTCATTCCCGGGCGTAACTGGTCTATCATGTCCTGCGTGACGACATTGCCCTGCTGGATGTCGATTTTGTAAACCCCGGGGAATGAACAACCGGCGAGTGCGAGCAGTCCCACAAAGGTGAAACTGGTTAGCAAGAGCTTGGTGTTTTGCATCGGTGGGCGACTTCCACTATCTTGGCTGGGACAACGTAAACGCCGATCATACCCGCATTAAGAGAAGCTGCGAAGCAGCATCGCGAGAAAGCTGACCATGGTTGAAAATAGCGAACTACGCAAAGCCGGCCTCAAAGTGACCCTGCCACGGGTCAAGATCCTGCAAATGCTCGATTCTACCGAGCAGCGTCACATGAGTGCCGAAGACGTCTACAAGGCGTTGATGGAAGCGGGCGAGGACGTTGGTCTGGCCACGGTTTACCGTGTTCTGACCCAGTTCGAAGCCGCTGGCCTCGTGGTCCGTCACAACTTCGACGGTGGCCACGCGGTATTCGAGCTGGCCGACGGTGGCCACCACGACCACATGGTCAACGTGGAAACCGGTGAAGTCGTCGAATTCGTCAGTCCGGAAATCGAAAAGCTCCAGAAGGCAATTGCCGAGGAGCACGGTGTTGATCTGGTAGATCACAATCTGGTGCTGTACGTACGCAAGAAAAAGTAAGCATGTCGCGCGAATTTCAGGTTCGCGAAACGAACGAAGGCGACCCAAGGGTCGCCTTCGTGCTTTCTGCTGTGCTTAAACTTTTGCGGTAACCACCATTTTTTTTGCGTGAGCCAAAGACTCTTTGGTCAGGTCGATGCCGCCCAGCATCCGCGCCACTTCTTCTATACGGTCGTTCTTGCTCAGCTTGGACACGGCGGTGTGAGTCGCTTGTTCGCCCCGTACCTTGTGCACGAACAAATGCTGATGACCCTGCGCTGCCACTTGCGGCAAGTGCGTCACGGTCAGTACCTGCCCGCGATCGCCAAGACGTCGCAACAACTGGCCGACGATTTCGGCGGTCGGCCCGCCGATACCCACGTCCACTTCGTCGAATACCAGGGTTGGTACCCGTGAGGTCTGCGCGGTGATCACCTGAATCGCCAGACTGATCCGCGACAGCTCGCCGCCGGAGGCCACTTTGGCCAGCGCCTTCAGTGGCTGGCCGGGGTTGGCGCTGACCAGCAGCTCGACTTGCTCCAAGCCGTTGGGTAGCAATTCGTCGCTGCTGTTGGCGCGCAGTTCGATGGTGAAGCGCCCGCCCGGCATGCCCAGGCGCTGGATTTCCTGCTCCACGGCGCTGGCAAGGCTGCCGGCGGCCTGATGACGCAAGTCGCTCAGCTCTCGGGCCTTCTCTTGATAATGGCGCGCGTAGGACGCCAGTTCTTCACCCAGGCGCTCGATGGATTCGTCATTGGCATTGAGGGTTTCGATTTCATCCAGCAACTTCTGCTGCATCTCGGCGACTTCAGTTGGCTGGATCCGGTGCTTGCGGGCCAGGGTGTAAATTGCGTCGAGGCGTTCTTCCAGATACTGCAGGCGCGCCGGATCGGCATCGAAGTTGTCAAGGAAGCGATTGAGTTCGCCCACGGCTTCTTCGACCTGGATCTGCGCGCTGGTCAGCAGGCTGCTGGCTTCGCCCAGTGCGCCAACCGAGTTGTTCACGCTCGACAGGCGATTGAGGCTGGCGGTCAGTGCATTCAGTACGTTGCCGGAATCGCTTTCGCTGCACTGCTCGACCACCTGTCGGCAGATGCCGAGCAGGGTTTCGGCATTGGTCAGATTCTTGTGTTCCTGCTCCAGCTGTTCCAGCTCGTTGTCGCCGAGGCCGAGGTTTTCCAGTTCTTCAAGCTGGTAGCTGAGCAGTTGGTGGCGCGCGCGTTGTTCGTCGCCAGAATTGGAGAGGCGCTCCAGCTCCTGGCGGGTTTGACGCCAGCGCTGCGCGGCGAGTTGAACCTGGCGGGCCAGATCGGTAGCGCCGGCGTATTCGTCGAGCAGGCGCCGGTGAGTGTCGGTCTTCAGCAGGGACTGGTGTTCGTGCTGGCTGTGGATATCGATCAGCAGCTCGCCGAGGGCCTTGAGATCGCCGAGCGGGCAGGGCGTGCCATTGATATAGCCGCGTGAACGGCCTTCAGCGGTGATCACCCGACGCAGGATGCACGGACCATCGCTTTCAAGATCGCGCTCGGCCAGCCAGGCATGGGCTTCGGGAATGTCGACCAGGTCGAAGGTGGCCAGGATATCGGCCTTGTCGGCGCCTGGGCGAACTACGCCGCTGTCGGCGCGATCGCCGAGGGTCAGGCCCAGGGCGTCGAGCATGATCGACTTGCCGGCGCCGGTTTCCCCTGTGATCACGCTCATCCCGCGATCGAGTTCGAGATCGAGATGTTCAACGATGGCGTAGTTATGTACGGACAGGTGCACCAGCATAAAGGCCGCTCCCAGGCTTTAGGTCTGGTTATTTATACAGTGTTTTGTTTCAGGCTGACAATGCCCTCGCTTAGCTCGATTTGCTTGATCCGATCAAATGCTTAGTCCGAGCGGGAATGACAATGCAGCACTTTTTTGTAGGGTTAATCATTGCAGGCCCTTGAAGCCTGATTTTGCGGCCCCATATATCGGGGCAGAAGCGCGAGTACTGCTCGCGGACGTAATTGAAAGGAGAATTCTATGGCTGACGAACAGACAGTAGATACGCAAAATCCAGAAGCCAATCAGGCGCCCGAAACTTCGGGTGACGACCTGGCGACCCGTGTACAAGTGCTCGAAGAGCAGTTGGCCGCCGCGCAGGATCAGTCGCTGCGCGTAGCTGCCGATCTGCAGAACGTCCGCCGCCGTGCCGAGCAGGATATCGAGAAGGCGCACAAGTTTGCGCTGGAAAAGTTCGCCGGTGACTTGCTGCCAATCGTCGACAGCCTGGAGCGCGGTCTCGAACTGTCGAGCCCGGACGACGAAAGCATCCGTCCGATGCGCGAAGGCATCGAGCTGACCCTGAAAATGTTCCACGACACCCTCAAGCGTTACCAGCTTGAAGCGATCGATCCGCATGGCGAACCGTTCAATGCCGTTCACCATCAGGCGATGGCCATGCAGGAAAGCGCCGACGTCGAACCGAACAGCGTTCTGAAGGTGTTCCAGAAGGGCTACCAGCTCAATGGCCGCCTGTTGCGTCCGGCCATGGTTGTGGTCAGCAAGGCGCCGGCGCCAATTTCGCCTTCGATTGACGAGAAGGCTTGAAATTAGCCGCAAGGCCCCCATTTAGAAGTCAAGCGTTTAAGTATTACCGCAGTTAGCCACCACTGCTGCGGCAACAAAATCCAAAGTTTCGGGAGAGTGAACATGGGCAAAATTATCGGTATCGACCTGGGGACTACCAACTCCTGCGTCTCCGTGCTGGAAAACGGCGTAGCCAAAGTTATCGAAAACGCCGAAGGCGCGCGTACCACGCCGTCGATCATCGCTTACGCCAACGATGGTGAAATCCTCGTTGGTCAGTCGGCCAAGCGTCAGGCAGTGACCAACCCGCACAACACCCTGTACGCGGTGAAGCGTCTGATCGGTCGCAAGTTCGACGAAGAAGTCGTACAGAAAGACATCAAGATGGTCCCGTACAAAATCGCCAAGGCTGACAACGGCGACGCCTGGGTTGAAGTGAACGGCCAGAAAATGGCGCCGCCACAAATCTCGGCTGAAATTCTGAAGAAGATGAAGAAGACCGCCGAAGACTACCTCGGCGAGCCTGTGACCGAAGCGGTGATCACCGTTCCGGCCTACTTCAACGACAGCCAGCGTCAGGCGACCAAAGACGCCGGCCGCATCGCCGGTCTGGACGTTAAACGTATCATCAACGAACCAACCGCAGCTGCTCTGGCTTACGGTATGGACAAGGCCAAGGGCGATCACACCGTGATCGTTTATGACCTGGGTGGCGGTACTTTCGACGTTTCCGTGATCGAGATCGCTGAAGTTGACGGCGAGCACCAGTTCGAAGTGTTGGCCACCAACGGTGACACTTTCCTCGGCGGTGAAGACTTCGACATTCGTCTGATCGACTACCTCGTTGACGAATTCAAGAAAGAAAGCGGTATGAACCTCAAAGGTGACCCGCTGGCCATGCAGCGCCTGAAAGAAGCCGCTGAGAAAGCCAAGATCGAGCTGTCGTCCGCTCAGTCGACCGACGTCAACCTGCCGTACATCACTGCAGACGCTACCGGTCCTAAGCACCTGAACGTGAAGATCTCGCGTGCCAAGCTCGAAGCGCTGGTTGAAGACCTGGTTCAGCGCACCATCGAACCTTGCCGTATCGCCATGAAAGACGCCGGTATCGACGTTGGCGCGATCAACGACGTGATTCTGGTCGGCGGTCAGACCCGTATGCCGCTGGTGCAGAAGCTGGTGACCGATTTCTTCGGTAAAGAAGCTCGTAAAGACGTGAACCCGGACGAAGCGGTTGCCATGGGTGCTGCGATTCAGGGCGCCGTTCTGGCCGGTGACGTGAAAGACGTTCTGCTGCTCGACGTCAGCCCGCTGACCCTGGGTATCGAAACCATGGGTGGCGTGATGACCGCGCTGATCGAGAAAAACACCACGATTCCTACCAAGAAATCGCAAGTGTTCTCGACTGCCGACGACAACCAGGGCGCTGTGACCATTCACGTTCTGCAAGGTGAGCGTAAGCAAGCCGCACAGAACAAGTCCCTGGGCAAGTTCGACCTGGCCGACATTCCACCAGCTCCACGTGGCGTGCCACAGATCGAAGTGACCTTCGACATCGACGCTAACGGCATCCTGCACGTTGGTGCGAAAGACAAGGCGACCGGTAAAGAGCAGAAGATCACCATCAAGGCCAACTCCGGTCTGTCGGATGAAGAAATTCAGAAGATGGTTCGCGATGCCGAGCTGAACGCCGAGGAAGACCGCAAGTTCGCTGAACTGGCTGAATCCCGTAACAAGGGTGATGCACTGGTTCACTCGACTCGCAAAATGGTTACCGAAGCGGGCGACAAGGTCAGCGCTGAAGAGAAGACCGCGATCGAAGCCGCTGTGGTTGCACTGGAAGCCGCTGTGAAAGGCGACGACAAGGCTGCCATCGAAGCGAAGATCGAAGAGCTGTCGAAAGTCTCGGCTCCGGTCGCTCAGAAGATGTACGCCGAACAGGCTCAGCCTGCTGAAGGCGCGGCGCCGCACGACGAGAAAGCTGAAAAGGCTGACGATGTTGTCGATGCCGAGTTCGAAGAAGTCAAAGACCACAAGTAAGTTGTTGGTCGGCCGGTTGACTGCCTTGCGGCGGTGACTGGTAGGATGTCGCCGCGCGGGAGCTTGCTCCCGCGTTGGCGTATCTGGAATACACGAATTTTTACAGCATGCGACAAGGTTCGCCTGCTGCTGGTATGGCCGGGAATGCTCCTGCTTTTCGCGCCGCAAGTACCAAAAGAAACAAAGACCAGGATCGTTGAATTGACGTGAGTTGGGTCCGGGCCTGTATTGGGGCTCAACGAGTTTGGCCATCCTCAGGAGGGGTTTGCCGAACGTCCTCAAGAGTGCAAAAGACTTATGGCAAAGCGTGACTATTACGAAGTATTGGGTGTAGAGCGTGGTTCAAGCGATGCAGACCTGAAGAAGGCCTATCGTCGTCTGGCGATGAAGCATCACCCGGACCGTAATCCCGATGACAAAGCGTCGGAAGAGCTGTTCAAAGAGGCCAACGAGGCCTACGAAGTATTGTCCGATTCGAGCAAGCGCGCGGCGTACGACCAGTACGGTCATGCTGGCGTCGACCCAAGCATGGGTGGCGGTGGCGCCGGTTTCGGCGGGCAGAACTTCTCCGACATCTTTGGCGATGTCTTCAGTGACTTCTTCGGTGGCGGTCGTGGCGGTTCCCGTGGCGGCGCCCAGCGTGGCAGCGATCTGCGCTACACCCTGGAGCTGAATCTGGAAGAAGCGGTGCGCGGCACTACCGTGAATATCCGCGTACCGACACTGGTCAATTGCAAGCCATGCGATGGTTCCGGCGCGAAGAAAGGCTCGTCGCCATCGACCTGCCCGACCTGCGGCGGCATCGGTCAGGTGCGCATGCAGCAGGGCTTCTTCTCGGTGCAGCAGACCTGCCCGCGTTGCCATGGCCAGGGCAAGATCATTTCCGATCCGTGCGATTCCTGCCACGGCGACGGTCGCGTCGAAGAGTACAAAACACTGTCGGTCAAAGTGCCGGCTGGCGTTGATACCGGCGACCGCATTCGTCTGTCCGGCGAAGGCGAGGCGGGTACTCAAGGTGGCCCGACTGGCGACCTGTACGTGGTGATCAACGTGCGCGAGCACGACATCTTCCAGCGCGACGGCAAACATCTGTTCTGCGAAGTGCCGATCAGCTTTGTTGATGCGGCGCTCGGCGGCGAGCTGGAAATCCCGACCCTCGACGGTCGCGTCAAACTGAAAATCCCTGAAGGCACCCAGACCGGCAAGCAGTTCCGTGTACGCGGCAAAGGCGTGGCGCCCGTGCGGGGCGGTGGTGCGGGCGACTTGATGTGCCGTGTAGCGGTGGAGACCCCGGTCAATCTGAATCGTCGTCAGCGCGAATTGCTCGAAGAATTCCGCAGCTCGCTGGCGGATGACAACAGCCACTCGCCAAAAACCACCGGTTGGTTCGATGGTGTGAAGCGCTTCTTCGGCGATCTGTAAGGAGTCGGCATGCGACGTATAGCTGTGATGGGCGCCGCCGGGCGCATGGGCAAGATTCTGGTCGAGGCCGTGCAGCAGCGCGCGCCGCTGACCGGTCTGACCGCGGCGATCGTTCGTCCCGGCAGTACGCTGATCGGGGTGGATGCCGGTGAGCTGGCTTCGCTGGGTCGCATCGGTGTGCCGTTGTCCGGCAATCTCGAATCGGTGGCTGAAGAGTTCGATGTACTGATCGATTTCACCCTGCCGGAAGTCATGCTGAAAAACCTCGCGTTCTGCCGCAAGGCCGGCAAGGCCATGGTCATCGGCACCACCGGGCTCGACGCTGCGCAAAAGCAGCTGCTGGCCGAGGCGGGCAAGGATATTCCGATCGTGTTCGCGGCCAACTTCAGTGTTGGGGTCAATCTGTCGCTGAAGCTGCTCGAAATGACCGCCCGGGTGCTGGGCGACGATGCCGACATCGAAATCATCGAGGCGCATCACCGGCACAAGATCGATGCGCCTTCGGGCACGGCGCTGCGCATGGGTGAAGTGATCGCCGATGCGCTGGATCGTGATCTGCAGAAGGTTGCGGTCTATGGCCGTGAAGGCCATACCGGCGCGCGAGAGCGGGAAACCATCGGTTTCGCTACCGTGCGTGGTGGTGATGTGGTTGGCGATCACACCGTGCTGTTCGCCTGTGAGGGCGAGCGCCTGGAGATCACGCACAAGGCTTCCAGTCGCATGACATTCGCCAAGGGTGCTGTGCGTGCGGCGTTGTGGCTGGATGGTCGCGAGCCGGGTCTGTACGACATGCAGGACGTGCTCGACCTGCATTGATTGACTGTTTTACCCAGCGCAAACGCCCGGTTTGCGCTGGTTTTTCTACACCGCGCGACGGCCTGTCGCATTCTCCGGCCTTTTAGGCTCTTTAGCGGTGGACCAAAAAAGCCTTTTTCTGTAAGCTACAGCTTTAGTGTGTCCACTAAAAGCGCGCAGAATAATTCAGTGAAGAAGCGGGGTGACGTGTCCATACGTCACTCCGCTTTTTTACAACCTGCGATTGCCCTTTCATGCGTTATTTACGGGAGGTCTTCTTGACTAAGCCAGCCATACTCGCCCTTGCTGATGGCAGCATTTTTCGCGGCGAAGCCATTGGAGCCGACGGTCAAACCGTTGGTGAGGTGGTGTTCAACACCGCAATGACCGGCTATCAGGAAATCCTTACCGATCCTTCCTACGCCCAGCAGATCGTTACCCTGACTTACCCGCACATCGGCAACACCGGCACCACGCCGGAAGACGCCGAGTCTGACCGCGTATGGTCCGCTGGCCTGGTTATCCGTGACCTGCCGCTGGTAGCGAGCAACTGGCGTAATACGATGTCCCTGTCCGACTACCTGAAAGCCAACAACGTTGTGGCAATCGCTGGTATCGATACTCGTCGCCTGACCCGCATCCTGCGTGAAAAAGGCGCACAGAACGGCTGCATCATGGCCGGCGACAACATCTCCGAAGAAGCTGCAATTGCCGCCGCGCAAGGCTTCCCGGGCCTGAAGGGCATGGATCTGGCGAAAGTCGTCAGCACCAAGGAAAAGTACGAATGGCGCTCCACTGTCTGGGACTTGAAGACCGACAGTCACGCGACCATCGAAGCGTCCGAGCTGCCATATCACGTGGTCGCCTACGACTACGGCGTCAAGCTGAACATCCTGCGCATGCTGGTCGAACGCGGCTGCCGCGTCACCGTGGTTCCGGCGCAAACTCCGGCTGCCGACGTGCTGGCACTCAAGCCGGACGGCGTGTTCCTGTCCAACGGCCCTGGTGACCCGGAGCCTTGCGACTACGCGATCAAGGCGATCAAGGAAGTGCTGGAAACCGAGATTCCGGTCTTCGGTATCTGCCTCGGTCACCAGCTGCTGGCTCTGGCCTCCGGCGCCAAGACCCTGAAAATGGGTCACGGCCACCACGGTGCCAACCACCCGGTACAGGATCTGGACACTGGCGTCGTGATGATCACCAGCCAGAACCACGGTTTCGCGGTTGACGAAGCGACCCTGCCAGCCAACGTACGTGCGATTCACAAATCGCTGTTCGACGGCACCCTGCAAGGCATCAAGCGCACCGACAAGAGCGCGTTCAGCTTCCAGGGCCACCCTGAAGCGAGCCCGGGCCCGAACGATGTGGCGCCCCTGTTCGACCGCTTCATCAACGAGATGGCCAAGCGACGCTAAGCGTTCGCCTTGAGACTGTAGCGAGAAGCCCTTGAGGGCGGCCCCGACACCGGTGGCGCCCCTCAGGGCTTCAGAAATCGATCAAGACGGCTTGCCGACTGACCTGCGGATTTGAGTGACAAACCCATGCCAAAACGTACAGACATTAAAAGCATCCTGATTCTCGGCGCTGGCCCGATCGTTATCGGCCAGGCCTGCGAATTCGACTACTCCGGCGCCCAGGCCTGCAAAGCCCTGCGCGAAGAGGGTTACCGCGTCATCCTGGTGAACTCCAACCCGGCCACCATCATGACCGACCCGGACATGGCCGACGCGACCTACATCGAGCCGATCAAATGGCAGACCGTGGCCAAGATCATCGAAAAAGAGCGTCCGGATGCCGTGCTGCCAACCATGGGCGGCCAGACTGCTCTGAACTGCGCCCTGGACCTGGAGCGCGAAGGCGTTCTGGAAAAGTTCGGCGTGGAAATGATCGGCGCCAACGCCGACACCATCGACAAGGCTGAAGACCGTTCGCGTTTCGACAAGGCCATGAAGTCGATCGGCCTGGAATGCCCGCGTTCCGGTATCGCCCACAGCATGGAAGAAGCCAACGCCGTCCTCGAGCGTCTGGGTTTCCCGTGCATCATCCGTCCGTCCTTCACCATGGGCGGCACCGGTGGCGGTATCGCGTACAACCGTGAAGAGTTCGAAGAAATCTGCGCCCGCGGTCTGGACCTGTCGCCGACCAAAGAGCTGCTGATCGACGAGTCGCTGATCGGCTGGAAAGAATATGAAATGGAAGTTGTCCGCGACAAAAAGGACAACTGCATTATCGTCTGCTCGATCGAGAACTTCGACCCGATGGGCGTGCACACCGGTGACTCGATCACCGTTGCTCCGGCACAGACCCTGACCGACAAGGAATACCAGATCCTGCGTAACGCCTCGCTGGCGGTACTGCGCGAGATCGGCGTCGAGACCGGCGGTTCCAACGTGCAGTTCGGTATCTGCCCGGACACCGGCCGCATGGTCGTGATCGAGATGAACCCGCGTGTATCGCGCTCCTCGGCACTGGCCTCGAAAGCCACCGGTTTCCCGATCGCCAAAGTCGCGGCCAAGCTGGCTGTGGGCTACACCCTCGACGAACTGTCGAACGACATCACCGGCGGCAAGACCCCGGCGTCCTTCGAACCGTCGATCGACTACGTCGTCACCAAGCTGCCACGTTTCGCTTTCGAGAAATTCGCCAACGCTGACGCACGCCTGACCACTCAAATGAAGTCGGTCGGCGAAGTCATGGCCATCGGTCGCACCTTCCAGGAATCCCTGCAGAAAGCCCTGCGCGGTCTGGAAGTCGGTGTTTGCGGTCTGGACGAGAAGCTCGACCTGAGCAACCCGGAAAGCATGAGCATCCTCAAGCGCGAGCTGACCGTACCGGGCGCCGAGCGTATCTGGTACGTGGCGGACGCCTTCCGCGCCGGCATGACCGTCGAAGACATTTTCGGCATGAACATGATCGACCCGTGGTTCCTGGTGCAGATCGAAGATCTGATCAAGGACGAAGAGAAGGTCAAGACCCTCGGTCTGTCCGCCATCGACCGCGATCTGATGTTCAAGCTCAAGCGCAAAGGCTTCTCCGATCAGCGTCTGGCCAAGCTGCTGGGTGTGACCGAGAAGAACCTGCGTACTCACCGTCAAAAACTGGAAGTGTTCCCGGTCTACAAGCGCGTTGACACCTGCGCTGCCGAGTTCGCCACCGACACCGCGTACCTCTACTCGACGTACGAGGAAGAGTGCGAAGCCGCGCCGTCCGGTCGCGACAAGATCATGATTCTGGGTGGCGGTCCGAACCGTATCGGCCAGGGCATCGAGTTCGACTACTGCTGCGTACACGCCGCCCTCGCACTGCGCGAAGACGGCTACGAAACCATCATGGTCAACTGCAACCCGGAAACCGTTTCCACCGACTACGACACTTCCGACCGTCTGTACTTCGAGCCGGTAACCCTGGAAGACGTGCTGGAAATCTGCCGCGTCGAGAAGCCGAAAGGCGTAATCGTCCAGTACGGGGGCCAGACGCCGCTGAAACTGGCGCGTGCCCTCGAAGCCGCTGGCGTGCCGATCATCGGTACCAGCCCTGATGCGATCGACCGTGCCGAAGACCGTGAGCGCTTCCAGCAAATGGTTGAGCGCCTGAACCTGCGTCAGCCGCCAAACGCCACCGTGCGCAGCGAAGACGAAGCCGTTCGCGCTGCCGCGAAAATCGGTTATCCGCTGGTGGTTCGCCCGTCCTACGTACTGGGCGGCCGCGCGATGGAAATCGTTTACAAGGAAGACGAACTCAAGCGCTACCTGCGTGACGCGGTGCAAGTGTCCAACGACAGCCCGGTGCTGCTCGACCACTTCCTCAACTGCGCCATCGAGATGGACGTAGATGCGGTCTGCGACGGCAAAGACGTGGTGATCGGCGCGATCATGCAGCACATCGAACAGGCGGGCGTTCACTCCGGTGACTCCGCGTGCTCGCTGCCGCCTTACTCGCTGCCGGCGCACATCCAGGACGAGATGCGCGAACAGGTCAAGAAAATGGCCCTGGAACTGGGCGTTGTCGGCCTGATGAACGTGCAACTGGCGCTGCAGGGCGAAGACATCTACGTCATCGAAGTCAACCCGCGCGCTTCGCGTACCGTGCCGTTCGTGTCCAAGTGCATCGGTGTCTCCCTGGCAATGATCGCGGCTCGCGTCATGGCCGGTAAGACTCTGAAGGAAATCGGCTTCACCAAGGAAATCATCCCGAACTTCTACAGCGTGAAAGAGGCGGTGTTCCCGTTCGCCAAATTCCCTGGCGTTGACCCGATCCTCGGCCCAGAGATGAAGTCCACCGGTGAAGTGATGGGCGTCGGCGACACCTTCGGTGAAGCATTCGCCAAGGCCCAGATGGGCGCCAGCGAAGTGCTGCCGACCGGCGGTACCGCGTTCATCAGCGTGCGTGACGATGACAAGCCGCTGGTTGCAGGCGTGGCCCGTGATCTGATCAACTTGGGCTTCGAAGTGGTCGCCACTGCCGGCACTGCCAAGCTGATCGAAGCTGCAGGCCTGAAAGTGCGCCGTGTGAACAAGGTGACCGAGGGGCGTCCGCACGTGGTCGACATGATCAAGAATGACGAAGTCACTCTGATCATCAACACCACCGAAGGCCGTCAGTCGATCGCTGATTCCTACTCCATTCGTCGTAATGCCCTGCAGCACAAGATCTACTGCACCACCACCATTGCTGCGGGCGAAGCTATCTGCGAAGCGCTGAAGTTCGGTCCCGAGAAGACCGTGCGCCGCTTGCAGGATCTACACGCAGGATTGAAGGCATGATCAAATACCCAATGACCGTCCAGGGCGCGAAAGCCCTGGAAGAAGAACACGCTCACCTGACCAAGGTCGTTCGTCCAAAGCTCAGCCAGGACATCGGTACCGCTCGCGAGTTGGGTGACCTGAAGGAAAACGCTGAATACCATGCTGCCCGCGAACAGCAAGGCATGGTCGAGGCGCGGATCCGTGACATCGAAGGCCGGATTCAGAATCAGGTCATCATCGACGTCACGACTATCCCGCACACCGGCAAAGTGATCTTCGGTACTACCGTCGAAATCGCCAACGTCGAGACTGATGAGAGCGTCACTTACCACATCGTGGGTGAGGATGAGGCTGACTTCAAACTCGGCAAGATTTCGGTCGGCTCACCATTGGCCCGTGCCTTGATCGGCAAGGAAGAGGGTGATGTGGTTGCCGTGAAAACGCCGAGTGGCGTTATCGAGTACGAGATTGTCGAAGTCCGTCACATCTGAAGGCAGGCGCCCGCTACGTGCGGGCGCCATGCTTTGGCAGCTGACCCAGATGTTGTGGGTCGGCGGCTTCTGGTTGATACATCTCGGTTTGCGACCGGTGTTGGGCAAGATTGGCCTGGCACCGTTGCTGATCGATGAAGTTGCCGATGCATTCGAAGTGCCGGTGGCGGGTTTTGCCGCGGCATGCGTGATTTTTCAGGCTTTGGTGCTGGTACAGGCCGATGGCCTTGCCAGTCTATGGCGGGATTTTCGCGGGCAGGTGTTGCTGATGGCGTTGTATGCGTGTGCGATGTTTATTGCAGTGCGTGTCGGCTGGCCGCAAGCGCAGCGCTGGCAGGAGTTCAGTTTTCTGCTGTTGGGCTTCTCCGGTGTGGTGTTGGTGTTGCAACCGCTGCCGGGATGGAGTGGCAGGGTGCGCGAAGCACACCCTTGACCCTTGTCATCACTTGAAGCGATGAACGTTCGACAGCTGCTTGTTGACGCTGAAGTTCTTGCGATAAACCAGTGCCATCTTGCCGATGACCTGAACCAGGTCAGCCTTGCCGACCTTGCACAACTCTGCAATGTGCGCCAGGCGCGACTCGCGATCGAGGATGTTGAGCTTGATCTTGATCAGCTCGTGATCCGCCAGTGCGCGTTCGAGTTCGGCTAATACACCTTCAGTCAGACCGTTGTCCGCCACCGTCAAAACCGGCTTCAGGTGGTGGCCAATGGATTTGTACTGTTTCTTCTGCTCTGGAGTGAGCGGCATAATCTGACCCTTTCGTCTGGATTCTGTAAAATGGCGGCCATTTTACCCGAGGGTTCGTGGATCCGCCCAATTAATCACGACCCTAATCATCGAGGTGCCCAATGGCGCGTTCCAAGACAAGCCTTGGTTGGCTGAAACGACATGTCAACGATCCTTATGTGAAGCAGGCGCAGAAGGATGGCTACCGTTCGCGTGCAAGTTACAAGCTTCTGGAGATCCAGGAGAAATACAAGCTGATCCGTTCCGGCATGAGCGTTGTCGACCTGGGCGCAGCGCCCGGCGGCTGGTCGCAGGTCACCAGCCGGCTGATTGGCGGTCAGGGCCGTCTGATTGCGTCGGACATTCTGGAAATGGACAGCATCCCGGACGTGACTTTCATCCAGGGTGACTTCACCGAGGACGAAGTGCTCGCGCGAATCCTTGAGGCCGTGGGTAATTCGCAGGTGGACCTTGTGATTTCCGATATGGCCCCCAATATGAGTGGTACGCCTGAAGTGGATATGCCGAAAGCCATGTTCCTTTGCGAACTGGCGCTTGATCTGGCGGAACGGATACTCAAGCCGGGTGGCAATTTCGTGATCAAGATCTTTCAGGGTGAAGGTTTCGATGTTTACCTGAAGGATGCTCGCAAGAAATTCGACAAGATCCAGATGATCAAGCCGGATTCTTCTCGAGGCAGCTCCCGCGAGCAATATATGCTGGCTTGGGGTTACCGCGGTGGTAACGAGTAAAACGAGGTTTTTTGCCGGGGCGATAGGTTTTTCGTATTTTGCCCCGCGTGCATAAGCGAATATTGTGTAGAAAGTGTTTCACAAAGGGTTACAGACGGCGCCTGCCAGAGTTGTAGGTAATGTAGTAAGTTAGGCCGGTGAATATCATGCGAAGCGCGCGCCAGTAGCGGAGCTTGCTTCAGAGGGTAGTTAATTGAACGATATGGCAAAGAATCTGATCCTGTGGTTGATCATCGCGGCAGTCCTCGTGACGGTGATGAACAACTTCTCCAGCCCTAACGAGCCGCAGACCCTCAACTATTCCGACTTCATCCAGCAGGTCAAGGATGGCAAGGTCGAGCGCGTAGCCGTTGACGGCTATGTGATTACCGGCAAGCGCAACGATGGCGACAGCTTCAAGACCATTCGTCCGGCGATCCAGGACAATGGCCTGATCGGCGACCTGGTCGACAACCACGTTGTGGTTGAGGGCAAGCAGCCTGAACAGCAAAGCATCTGGACTCAACTCCTGGTGGCGAGCTTCCCGATCCTGGTGATCATCGCGGTGTTCATGTTCTTCATGCGCCAGATGCAGGGCGGTGCTGGCGGCAAGGGCGGACCGATGAGCTTCGGCAAGAGCAAGGCACGCCTGCTTTCCGAAGACCAGGTGAAAACCACCTTGGCTGACGTTGCAGGTTGCGACGAAGCCAAGGAAGAGGTCGGCGAACTGGTTGAGTTCCTGCGTGATCCCGGCAAGTTTCAGCGCCTGGGTGGTCGTATTCCTCGCGGCGTATTGATGGTCGGCCCTCCGGGGACCGGTAAAACCTTGCTGGCCAAGGCGATTGCCGGCGAAGCGAAGGTTCCGTTCTTCACTATTTCCGGTTCCGACTTCGTTGAAATGTTCGTGGGTGTTGGCGCAAGCCGCGTTCGCGACATGTTCGAGCAGGCCAAGAAGCATGCGCCGTGCATCATCTTCATCGACGAAATCGACGCCGTCGGTCGCCACCGTGGCGCCGGCATGGGTGGCGGTCACGACGAGCGTGAGCAGACTCTCAACCAGTTGCTGGTAGAGATGGATGGCTTTGAAATGAATGACGGCATCATCGTGATCGCCGCTACCAACCGTCCTGACGTACTCGACCCTGCGCTGCTGCGTCCGGGCCGTTTCGACCGTCAGGTCGTTGTAGGTTTGCCGGATATCCGTGGTCGCGAGCAGATCCTCAAGGTTCACATGCGCAAAGTGCCAATGGGTGACGACGTTGCCCCGGCCGTTATCGCACGTGGTACCCCGGGCTTCTCTGGTGCCGATCTGGCCAACCTGGTCAACGAAGCGTCGCTGTTCGCTGCACGCAGCGGCAAGCGCATCGTCGAAATGAAAGAGTTCGAACTGGCCAAAGACAAGATCATGATGGGCGCCGAGCGCAAATCGATGGTCATGTCCGAGAAAGAGAAGCAGAACACCGCTTATCACGAAGCGGGTCACGCTATTGTCGGTCGCGTCGTACCTGAGCATGATCCGGTCTACAAGGTTTCGATCATTCCACGTGGTCGTGCGCTGGGTGTGACCATGTTCCTGCCGGAAGAAGATCGCTACAGCCTGTCCAAACGTGCGTTGATCAGTCAGATCTGCTCGCTGTACGGTGGCCGTATCGCCGAAGAAATGACCCTTGGTTTCGACGGTGTGACCACCGGCGCTTCCAACGACATCATGCGTGCCAGTCAGATTGCGCGGAACATGGTGACCAAGTGGGGTCTGTCGGAAAAGCTCGGTCCGCTGATGTACGCCGAAGAAGAGGGTGAAGTGTTCCTCGGTCGCGGTGGTGGCGGTCAGAATGCAAGTTTCTCCGGTGAGACTGCCAAGCTGATCGACTCCGAAGTGCGCAGCATCATTGACCAGTGCTACGGCACGGCCAAGCAGATCCTCACGGACAACCGTGACAAGCTGGATGCCATGGCTGATGCGCTGATGAAGTACGAAACCATCGATGCCGAGCAGATCGACGACATCATGGCGGGTCGTACGCCTCGCGAACCGCGTGACTGGACCGGTGGCACGGGTACGCCCCCGCCTCCAGTGATTCAGGATGAGCGCCCGGAAACACCGATCGGCGGTCCGGCTGCTGACGTTTAAGGTTTGAAATGACTTCTGTACAGTCCCTGACCCGGTTGCCTTGCGGCAATCGGGTTCTTGATTTGGCCCAGACGCATGTCATGGGTATTCTCAATGTCACTCCCGATTCCTTTTCCGACGGTGGCCGGTACAACCAGCTCGACGTGGCTTTGCGTCACGCCGAAGCCATGGTGGCTGCTGGTGCGACGCTGATCGATGTCGGCGGCGAATCGACCCGGCCTGGCGCTCGAGCGGTTTCGCCGTTGGAGGAGTTGGAACGCGTAGCTCCGATCGTGGAGTTGATCAATCGCGAGCTGGATGTGGTCATCTCGGTCGATACTTCGACGCCAGCGGTGATGCGTGAAACGGCGCGCCTGGGTGCCGGGTTGATCAATGATGTGCGCTCGCTGCGCCGCGATGGCGCGCTGGATGCCGCAGCCGCGACCGGGTTGCCGGTCTGCCTGATGCACATGCTCGGCGAGCCGGGCGACATGCAGGACAATCCGCACTATCAGGACGTTACCCGGGAAGTGGGTGAGTTTCTGGCAGAGCGCATGACTCAATGCGCGGCGGCGGGTATTCCTGCCGAACGGATCATTCTTGATCCCGGTTTCGGTTTCGCGAAAACCCTGCAGCACAATCTAAGCTTGTTCAAGCATATGGAAGCCCTGCATGCGCTGGGGCGTCCGCTATTGGTCGGTGTCTCACGCAAAAGCATGATCGGCCACGCATTGAACCGCCCCGTGGGTGAGCGTCTTTATGGTGGTCTGGCTCTCGCGGCACTGGCATCGATTAACGGAGCGCGTATATTGCGCGTCCATGATGTGGCGGAAACGGTAGACGTGGTGCGCATGCTCGCGGCCGTGGAATCAGCCGAATAAGAATGATGGAGCACTTATGAGCAAGAAATACTTTGGTACTGACGGTATTCGTGGTCGTGTCGGTGAATATCCGATCACTCCGGACTTCATGCTCAAGCTCGGCTGGGCGGCAGGTATGGCCTTTCGCAAGATGGGCGCCTGCAAGGTGCTGGTCGGCAAGGACACGCGCATCTCTGGCTACATGTTCGAATCGGCACTTGAAGCAGGCCTGACCTCGGCTGGTGCGGACGTGATGCTGCTCGGTCCGATGCCGACGCCGGCGATTGCCTATCTGTCGCGCACGTTTCAGGCTGAAGCCGGGATCGTGATCAGTGCTTCGCACAATCCGCATGACGATAACGGCATCAAGTTTTTCTCCGGCAAGGGCACAAAGCTGCCTGATGAGCTGGAGCTGATGATCGAAGAGCTGCTCGATACCCCAATGACTGTGGTTGAGTCGAGCAAGATCGGCAAGGTGTCGCGCATCAATGACGCCTCCGGCCGCTACATCGAATTCTGCAAAAGCAGTGTGCCGACCGGTACCAGTTTTTCCGGTTTGAAGATCGTGATCGATTGTGCGCACGGTGCGACCTACAAGGTTGCTCCGAGTGTGTTCCGTGAGCTGGGTGCTGAAGTGGTCGTGCTGTCGGCGCAGCCCAACGGTCTGAACATCAATGACAATTGCGGCTCGACCCATATGGGTCAGCTGCAGGCCGCGGTTCTGGCCGAGCACGCTGATCTGGGCATCGCCTTTGATGGTGACGGTGATCGGGTGTTGATGGTTGATCACACTGGCGCCATCGTTGATGGTGATGAGTTGCTGTTCATCATTGCGCGCGATCTGCACGGGCGGGGCAAATTGCAGGGCGGCGTAGTCGGTACGCTGATGAGCAACCTGGGTCTTGAACTCGCGCTGGCAGAGCTCTCGATACCATTCATTCGTGCCAATGTCGGTGACCGTTATGTGATCGCCGAACTGCTGGAGCGCGACTGGCTGGTAGGCGGTGAAAACTCGGGGCATATCGTCTGCTTCAATCACACCACCACCGGTGATGCGATCATTGCTGCGCTCCAGGTGCTGATGGCACTGAAGGCCCGCAATGAAGGTCTTGCGCAAACGCGTCAGGCCTTGCGCAAGTGTCCTCAGGTGCTGATCAATGTGCGTTTTGGTGGCGGTGAAAGTCCGCTTGAGCATCCGGCGGTCAAGGAAGCCAGTGCGCGTGTCACCCAGGCAATGGCGGGGCGTGGCCGGGTACTTCTGCGCAAGTCTGGTACAGAGCCTTTGGTGCGCGTGATGGTCGAAGGTGAGGATGAAACTCAGGTTCGCAGCTACGCCGAAGAACTGGCAAAACTGGTAAGTGAAGTTTCTGCCTGATTCGGCTTGCCAGCCATGATTGTGTTGGGTAACATCTGCGCCCACTTTGACCGACGAGGTACAGCATGCGTCGCCCTATGGTAGCTGGTAACTGGAAGATGCACGGTACCCGCGCCAGCGTCGCTGAGCTGATCAACGGCCTTCGTCATCTGGCCTTGCCAAGCGGTGTTGATGTCGCGGTATTCCCGCCTTGCTTGCATATCAATCAAGTGATTGATGGCTTGAAAGGCAAATCGATTTCGGTCGGTGCGCAGAATTCTGCGGTGGAATCCATGCAAGGTGCATTGACCGGTGAAATTGCACCGAGTCAGTTGGTGGATGCAGGTTGTTCCCTGGTGCTTGTCGGGCACTCCGAACGCCGCCAGATAATGGGCGAGCGAGACGGGATGCTGAATCGCAAGTTCGCAGCGGCACAGGCATGTGGCTTGATTCCGGTGTTGTGTGTAGGGGAAACCCTCGAGCAGCGCGAAGCCGGAAAAACTCTTGAAGTTGTCGGGCGTCAGCTGGGCAGCATCATCGAGGAGCTGGGTGTTGGTGCCTTTGCCAAGGCAGTCATTGCTTACGAGCCTGTCTGGGCCATTGGTACCGGACTGACTGCAACGCCGCAACAGGCTCAGGATGTGCATAAAGCCATTCGCGAGCAGTTGGCGGCAGAGAATTCTGAAGTCGCACGAGGTGTGCGGCTTCTATACGGCGGCAGCGTGAAGGCGGCCAATGCGGTCGAACTGTTCGGCATGCCGGATATCGATGGGGGGCTCATTGGTGGAGCTTCCCTGAATGCAGATGAGTTCGGTGCGATTTGTCGCGCCGCGGGAAACTGAAAAAATGCTGGAAACAGTCGTAGTCGTTTTTCATCTGCTGGGTGCATTGGGCGTAGTTGCTCTGGTTTTGCTGCAGCAGGGTAAGGGTGCGGACGCTGGCGCGTCTTTCGGAGCAGGTGCTTCAAATACTGTGTTCGGAAGCCAAGGTTCCTCTACCTTTCTTAGTAAGTTTACTGCTATACTTGCCGCCGGTTTCTTCATAACCAGCTTGGGGTTAGGTTACTTTGCTAAAGAGAAGGCTCATCAGCTGACTCAAGCAGGTTTGCCAGATCCAGCAGTGTTGGAAGTACCTAAGCAACAACAACCGGCTTCTGATGATGTCCCGGTGCTTCAAGAGCCAAAGTCGGCTACTCCAGCGACTGACGTACCTCCAGCTCAAGAGCAGAAGTAAGAAGGGTTTCAAACGTAGTTTTGCCGAGGTGGTGGAATTGGTAGACACGCAACCTTGAGGTGGTTGTGCCCATAGGGTGTAGGGGTTCGAGTCCCCTTCTCGGTACCAATTAGTCAGGAGAGCCCGCTGTTGCGGGCTTTCTTGCAGGTGGAAGGTTACATTGACCCTATAAGGGATCGGTCGTATACTTCCGCCCCAGCTTTGTCGCGGGGTGGAGCAGTCTGGTAGCTCGTCGGGCTCATAACCCGAAGGTCGTCGGTTCAAATCCGGCCCCCGCAACCAGTTTAAGGAGCCCCTTTTCAGGGGCTTTTTGTTAGCTGGACACTTTCTACGCCGATGTTCGACGGCGTTTCAAGGATGGGCGTTTCGCCCATTTTTTTATTTTGCAGCGCATGCATTTACATGCACGAGGGGGTTCAGGTGTCGAGCAAGCTAGAAGAGTTGCAGGCCTTGTTGGCCCCGGTGGTCGTGGCCCTAGGCTATGAATGCTGGGGTATCGAGTTTTCGGCTCAAGGTCGTCACTCGATGTTGCGCGTTTATATCGATAAAGAGGGTGGCGTGCTGGTGGACGATTGCGCCATTGTCAGCCGTCAGATCAGCGGTGTCCTGGATGTTGAAGATCCGATCTCCGTTGAATACACCCTCGAAGTTTCCTCGCCTGGCATGGAACGCCCACTGTTCACTCTTGAGCAGTTTGCAAAATTTGCCGGTGAACAAGTGAAGATCAAGCTGCGCTCGCCTTTTGAAGGTCGACGCAACTTTCAGGGCCTTCTGCGCGGTGTAGAAGAACAGGATGTCGTGGTGCAGGTAGATGACCATGAATTCCTGTTGCCGATCGATATGATCGACAAGGCCAACATTATTCCCAGTTTTGACTGAGACGCGGATCCCGCGGATCCAATGGCTTGCGAAAGGCGAGGCGTACGATGAGCAAAGAAGTACTGCTGGTTGTTGAGTCGGTATCCAATGAAAAGGGCGTACCGGCAAGCGTGATTTTTGAAGCGCTGGAGCTGGCTCTGGCCACTGCTACCAAAAAGCGTTTTGAAGACGAAGTTGACCTGCGTGTGGAAATTAATCGCCACACCGGTTCCTACGAGACTTTCCGTCGCTGGACAGTCGTCGAAGAGAATGATCTCGACGATCCTGCGATCGAAACCTGGCCAAGCAAGGTTGCCGAAACGCATCCGGGCGCCAAGGTCGGCGACGTCGTCGAAGAAAAGATCGAATCCATCGAGTTCGGCCGCATTGCAGCACAGACCGCCAAACAGGTCATCGTGCAGAAAGTGCGTGAAGCCGAGCGCGCTCAAGTGGTCGACGCCTATCGCGAGCGCCTGGGAGAAATCATCTCCGGCACCGTGAAGAAAGTCACCCGCGACAATGTGATCGTCGATCTGGGTAACAACGCCGAAGCGTTGCTGGCCCGTGAAGACATCATTTCTCGCGAAACCTTCCGTGTCGGTGTGCGTCTGCGTGCACTGCTTAAGGAAATCCGCACCGAGAACCGCGGCCCGCAGCTGATCCTGTCGCGTACCGCGCCGGAAATGCTGATCGAGCTGTTCCGTATCGAAGTGCCGGAAATCGCTGAAGGCCTGATCGAAGTCATGGCGGCGTCCCGTGATCCGGGTTCGCGTGCCAAGATCGCTGTCCGTTCCAAGGACAAACGCATCGACCCGCAGGGCGCGTGCATCGGTATGCGCGGTTCGCGCGTCCAGGCCGTGTCGGGCGAGTTGGGTGGCGAGCGTGTCGATATCGTCCTGTGGGACGATAACCCGGCGCAGTTCGTGATCAATGCCATGTCGCCGGCAGAAGTGGCGGCCATTATCGTTGACGAAGATGCCCATGCAATGGACATCGCCGTTGGCGCAGACAATCTGGCTCAGGCCATCGGTCGAGGTGGTCAGAACGTGCGTCTGGCGAGCCAGTTGACTGGCTGGACCCTGAACGTGATGACCGAATCGGACATCCAGGCTAAACAGCAAGCAGAAACCGGCGACATCCTGCGCAACTTCATCGACGAGCTGGAAGTCGACGAAGAACTGGCTCAGGTGCTGGTAGATGAAGGCTTCACCAGCCTGGAAGAGATTGCCTACGTACCGTTGGAAGAAATGCTCAACATCGACGGCTTTGACGAAGATATCGTCAACGAGCTTCGCGCTCGTGCCAAGGATCGTTTGTTGACCAAAGCCATCGCTACTGAGGAAAAGCTGGCAGACGCCCATCCGGCCGAAGACCTGCTCTCGCTTGAGGGTATGGACAAGGATTTGGCGATGGAACTGGCGGTGCGCGGCGTAATTACCCGCGAAGACCTGGCCGAGCAGTCTATTGACGACCTGCTCGACATCGACGGCATTGACGATGATCGTGCCGGCAAGTTGATCATGGCCGCCCGAGCCCACTGGTTCGAGTAATTAGGCGCGGCCTGAGGAGAGAAGTGCATGACGCAAGTCACGGTGAAACAACTGGCCGATGAGGTCAAAACACCGGTAGAGCGCCTGTTGCAGCAGATGCGTGAGGCAGGTCTGCCGCACACCGCCGCCGAAGAAAATGTGACTGACAGTGAGAAGCAATCCCTGCTGACTCACTTGAAGAGCAGCCACAAGGCGAAAGTGGAAGAACCACGCAAGATCACGCTGCAGCGTAAAACCACCAGCACCCTGCGTGTGGCTGGTAGCAAGAGCATCAGCGTTGAAGTTCGCAAGAAGAAAGTTTTCGTACAGCGTAGCCCGGAAGAAATCGAAGCCGAGCGCAAGCGTGAACTGGAAGAGCGTCGCGCAGTAGAAAATGCTGCTCGTCAGAAGGCTGAAGAAGAAGCCAAGCAGCGCGCTGAAGAAGAAGCGCGTCGCCAGCCTGCTGCTGCGCCGTCCGCTCCTGCCGAAGCTGTTGCAGCACCTGCGCCAGTCGCTGAACCAGTGCGCGACGCCGCGCCGGTTGCTGCTGCGCCGGCTGCCGACACTCGCAAGCGTGACGAACAGCGCCGTCCGGACAAGCCACGTGCCGACGATAACAATCGTCGCGGCGGTGGTGGCGATGGCGAGCGCAAAAACGCTCCGCATCGCGCATCGGTCAAAGAAAAAGCGCCGGCTCCACGTGTGGCGCCACGCACTACCGACGAAGAAAGCGATGGCTTCCGTCGTGGTGGTCGCGGCAAGGCCAAGCTGAAAAAACGCAACGCTCACGGTTTCCAGAACCCTACCGGTCCTGTCGTGCGTGAAGTGAAGATCGGCGAGACCATCACTGTTGGCGATCTCGCTCAGCAGATGTCGGTCAAGGCTGCTGAAATCATCAAGTTCATGTTCAAACTGGGCACTCCAGCGACCATCAACCAGGTACTCGATCAGGAAACTGCTCAACTGGTAGCTGAAGAGCTGGGCCACAAAGTGACCCTGGTCAGCGACACCGCCCTGGAAGATTCCCTGGCCGAGTCCCTGAAGTTTGAAGGTGAGGCAGTTTCCCGTGCGCCAGTCGTGACCGTAATGGGCCACGTTGACCACGGTAAGACTTCCCTGCTCGACTACATCCGTCGTGCCAAGGTAGCAGCGGGCGAAGCCGGCGGCATTACCCAGCACATCGGTGCGTACCACGTTGAAACCGACCGCGGCATGGTGACGTTCCTCGATACCCCTGGTCACGCTGCGTTTACCGCAATGCGTGCCCGTGGTGCCAAGGCGACCGACATCGTGATCCTGGTGGTTGCGGCGGACGACGGCGTGATGCCGCAAACCATCGAGGCTGTTCAGCACGCTCAGGCGGCTGGCGTTCCTCTGGTGGTTGCGGTGAACAAGATCGATAAGCCGGGTGCCGACCTCGATCGCATCCGCAGCGAACTGTCGGTTCACGGCGTGACCTCCGAAGACTGGGGCGGCGACACTCCATTCGTACCGGTCTCGGCGAAAATGGGTACCGGCGTTGACGAGCTGCTCGAAGCGGTTCTGCTGCAGGCCGAAGTACTCGAACTGACCGCCACTCCATCGGCTCCTGGCCGTGGTGTAGTCGTCGAATCGCGTCTGGACAAGGGCCGTGGCCCGGTAGCCACTGTTCTGGTTCAGGACGGTACGCTGCGTCAAGGCGACATGGTGCTGGTCGGCTCGAACTATGGCCGCGTGCGCGCCATGCTCGACGAGAACGGCAAGCCGATCAAGGAAGCAGGTCCGGCCATTCCGGTCGAGATCCTGGGTCTTGACGGTACGCCGGACGCTGGCGACGAGATGAGCGTGGTTGCCGACGAGAAGAAAGCCCGTGAAGTGGCTCTGTTCCGTCAAGGCAAGTTCCGCGAAGTCAAACTGGCTCGCGCTCACGCCGGCAAGCTGGAAAACATCTTCGAAAACATGGGCCAGGAAGAGAAGAAGACGCTCAACATCGTCCTCAAATCCGACGTCCGTGGTTCGCTGGAAGCTTTGCAGGGCGCTCTGAACGGCCTGGGCAACGACGAAGTGCAAGTGCGCGTAGTCGGTGGCGGTGTCGGTGGTATCACCGAATCCGACGCCAACCTGGCACTGGCTTCCAACGCTGTACTGTTCGGCTTCAACGTGCGTGCCGATGCTGGCGCACGGAAGATCGTCGAGCAGGAAGGTCTGGACATGCGTTACTACAACGTGATCTACGACATCATCGAAGACGTCAAGAAAGCCCTGACCGGCATGCTCGGCAGCGATGTTCGCGAGAACATCCTGGGTGTGGCCGAAGTGCGTGATGTGTTCCGTTCGCCGAAGTTTGGCGCGATCGCCGGTTGCATGGTGATCGAAGGTGTTGTGCACCGTAACCGTCCGATCCGTGTACTGCGTGAAGACATCGTTATCTTCGAAGGCGAGCTGGAATCCCTGCGCCGCTTCAAGGATGACGCTTCCGAAGTACGTGCCGGCATGGAATGCGGTATCGGCGTGAAGAGCTACAACGACGTCAAAGTCGGTGACAAGATCGAAGTCTTCGAGAAGGTTCAGGTTGCTCGCAGCCTCTGACTCGCGCACTTCAAGGGCCACGCCGAGCCGCCGCATGCAGATGCGCGCCACGGCGTCAGGACTCTAAACGCAACGCCCGGTCTGGCTTTTGTCAGGCCGGGCGTTTGCCGCTTTCAGACCTTGCGGGTTTCACCGTGGGGCAGTAACAGGTAACAAAATCATGGCAAAAGAATACAGCCGTACCCAACGTATCGGCGATCAGATGCAGCGTGAGCTGGCCCAGCTGATCCGTCGTGAAGTCAAAGATCCGCGCGTCGGCCTGGTCACCATTACCGCTGTGGAAGTCAGCCGTGACGTCGGTCACGCGAAGATCTTCATCACCGTGATGGGGCAGGACAACGCTGAAGACATCGCGCAAAGCATCAAGGTGCTCAACGCTGCCGCAGGTTTCCTGCGCATGCAGCTGGCCCGTGAAATGAAGCTGCGCAGCGTGCCGCAATTGCACTTCCACTACGACGAAAGCGTCGTGCGTGGCGCGCATCTGTCGGCCCTGATCGAGCGCGCCGTGGCTGAGGACAATCAGCACGTGGTCGCTGCACCTGAAGACACCAAGGAGTAATTCGGTGGCTCAGGTCAAACGTATCCGTCGTAACGTCAGCGGTATCATCCTGCTCGACAAGCCTCTGGGGTTCACCTCCAACGCCGCGTTGCAGAAGGTTCGCTGGTTGCTCAACGCCGAGAAGGCCGGTCACACCGGCAGTCTCGACCCGCTGGCCACCGGTGTCTTGCCGCTGTGCTTTGGTGAGGCAACGAAGTTCTCGCAATACCTGCTCGATTCCGACAAGGGTTACGAAACCCTGGCGCAACTGGGCAAGACCACTACCACGGCGGACGCCGAGGGTGAGGTTTTGCAGGAGCGCCCGGTGACCGTTGGTCGCGCCGATGTCGAAGCGGTTCTGCCGAAATTTCGTGGGCAAATCAGTCAGATACCGCCGATGTACTCGGCACTCAAGCGTGACGGTCAGCCGCTGTACAAGCTGGCCCGTGCAGGCGAAGTAGTGGAGCGCGAACCGCGTTCTGTTACTATTGCGCGCTTGGAATTGCTGGCCTTCGAAGGCGATACTGCGCGTCTTGCGGTGGATTGCAGCAAGGGCACCTATATCCGCACCCTGGTGGAGGATATCGGTGAGCAACTCGGTTGTGGTGCGTACGTCGCGGAACTGCGTCGTACCCAGGCCGGGCCTTTCACCCTGGCGCAGACCGTGACCCTCGAAGAGCTGGAAGCGGTACATGCCGAAGGCGGCAACGAAGCGGTCGACCGCTTCCTGATGCCATCGGACAGCGGCCTGCAGGATTGGCCGCTGCTGCACTTCTCCGAAGCGAGTGCGTTCTACTGGCTCAACGGCCAGCCGGTACGTGCCCCGGATGCTCCGAAGTTCGGCATGGTACGGGTACAGGATCACAATGGTCGCTTCATCGGTATCGGTGAAGTGAGCGAAGACGGGCGCATCGCGCCGCGTCGACTGATTCGGTCAGAATGACCGAACGAGTGTGGCTGTTAACAGGCACGGTCACTACTCATTTATAGATACAGGGATTTGTCCCTGGCCTGTTGAAACTGTTTTTGAAACAGTTTCCTGATAAAAGGATTGCCTCATGGCTCTCGACGTTCAAGAAAAAGCTCAAATCGTTGCCGACTACCAGCAAGCTGTTGGTGATACTGGTTCGCCAGAAGTGCAAGTTGCACTGCTGACCGCCAACATCAACAAACTGCAAGGTCACTTCAAGGCCAACGGTAAAGACCACCACTCCCGTCGTGGTCTGATCCGCATGGTAAACCAGCGTCGCAAGCTGCTGGATTACCTGAAAGGCAAAGATCTGAGCCGTTACAGCGCTCTGATCGGCCGCCTGGGTCTGCGTCGCTAATCAGCGATTGCGCTATGAGGTTGGTTGTCTGTCAGGCATCAGCGGTTTTCCGTTGGTGGCTGGCAGGCTCCCAGCCTCAAGTTTTATCTGCACTACCGTTTTACCCGGACAGTCAGCGGGCCGATTCCCGACATTGCCCAAGAATTTCGCAAGAAACCAGTTCCCCCAAGAGCCACAAAGAAGGTAGGACACCGTGAACCCGGTAATCAAAAAATTCCAGTTCGGTCAGTCGACCGTTACCCTCGAGACTGGCCGTATCGCCCGTCAGGCCTCCGGCGCAGTATTGGTCACCGTTGACGACGACGTCAGCGTATTGGTGACCGTAGTCGGTGCCAAGCAAGCCGATCCAGGCAAGGGCTTCTTCCCTCTGTCCGTTCACTACCAGGAAAAGACTTACGCTGCCGGTAAGATCCCTGGCGGTTTCTTCAAGCGTGAAGGCCGTCCTTCCGAGAAAGAAACCCTGACTTCCCGACTGATCGACCGTCCGATCCGTCCGCTGTTCCCGGAAGGCTTCATGAACGAAGTGCAGGTTGTCTGCACCGTCGTTTCCACCAGCAAGAAGACCGATCCGGACATCGCTGCGATGATCGGTACCTCGGCTGCCCTGGCCATCTCGGGCATTCCGTTCGACGGCCCGATCGGCGCCGCTCGCGTCGCTTTCCACGAAAGCACCGGCTACCTGCTGAACCCGACCTACGAGCAGCAAGCTGCTTCGAGCCTGGACATGGTCGTTGCCGGCACCTCCGACGCCGTACTGATGGTTGAATCGGAAGCCAAAGAGCTGACCGAAGACCAGATGCTGGGCGCGGTACTGTTTGCTCACGACGAGTTCCAGGTGGTGATCAACGCCGTCAAAGAACTGGCCGCTGAAGCTGCCAAGCCAACCTGGACCTGGGCTCCTGCTCCAGAAGCCACCGAACTGCTGGGCGCGATCCGTGCCGAGTTCGGCGAAGCGATCTCCCAGGCTTACACCATCACCGTCAAGGCTGACCGCTACGCACGTCTGGGCGAGCTGAAAGACCAGGTCGTTGCCAAGCTGTCCGGCGAAGAAGGCCAGCCTTCTGCTGCTGACGTCAAAGCCGCTTTCGGCGAAATCGAATACCGCACCGTTCGCGAAAACATCGTTAACGGCAAGCCACGTATCGACGGCCGCGACACCCGCACCGTACGTCCGCTGAACATCGAAGTCGGCGTTCTGCCGAAGACTCACGGTTCGGCGCTGTTCACCCGTGGCGAAACCCAGGCTCTGGTAGTCGCGACGCTGGGTACCGCCCGTGATGCACAGCTGCTGGACACCCTGGAAGGCGAGAAAAAAGACCCGTTCATGCTGCACTACAACTTCCCTCCGTTCTCGGTGGGCGAGTGTGGTCGCATGGGTGGCGCTGGTCGTCGTGAAATCGGTCACGGTCGTCTGGCCCGTCGTTCGGTTTCGGCCATGCTGCCAGCCGCTGACGTGTTCCCGTACACCATCCGTGTGGTTTCGGAAATCACCGAATCCAACGGTTCGAGCTCGATGGCTTCCGTTTGCGGCGCTTCCCTGGCCCTGATGGACGCTGGTGTGCCAATGAAGGCTCCGGTTGCCGGTATCGCCATGGGTCTGGTTAAAGAAGGCGAGAAGTTCGCCGTCCTGACCGACATCCTGGGTGACGAAGACCACCTGGGCGACATGGACTTCAAAGTAGCCGGTACCGCCAAAGGCGTTACTGCGCTGCAGATGGACATCAAGATCAAGGGCATCACCGAAGAGATCATGGAAATCGCTCTGGGCCAAGCCCTGGAAGCGCGCCTGAACATCCTCGGCCAGATGAACCAGATCATCGGCCAGTCGCGTACCGAACTGTCGGCCAACGCTCCGACCATGATCGCGATGAAGATCGACACCGACAAGATCCGTGACGTTATCGGTAAAGGTGGCGCGACCATCCGTGCGATCTGCGAAGAAACCAAGGCTTCGATCGACATCGAAGACGACGGCTCGATCAAGATCTTTGGCGAAACCAAGGATGCCGCAGAAGCTGCTCGTCAGCGCGTTCTGAGCATCACTGCAGAAGCCGAGATCGGCAAGATCTACGTTGGCAAGGTTGAGCGCATCGTCGACTTCGGCGCATTCGTCAACATCCTGCCGGGCAAGGACGGTCTGGTACACATCTCGATGCTGAGCGACGCTCGCGTAGAGAAAGTCACCGACATCCTGAAAGAAGGCCAGGAAGTGGAAGTGCTGGTACTGGACGTGGACAACCGCGGCCGTATCAAGCTGTCCATCAAAGACGTGGCAGCGGCCAAGGCTTCGGGCGTTTAATCAGCCCACAGCTTTAGCGCAATGAAAATGCCCCGCCGTGAAAACGGCGGGGCATTTTTTTGTCTGCGAAATACCGGGACAGGCTTTGAAGTTGCCGGACTTCAAGACCGGTGCTAGGTTTAGCCCACCGCCCGTGTAGCTCAGCCGGTAGAGCAGCGCACTCGTAACGCGAAGGTCGCAGGTTCGATTCCTGTCTCGGGCACCATCCCCTCGCGCAATCCCGCGATTTATGTCTCCCAGGTCAAAGTTTTTGTGCGAGAGATGTAAAGAGCCGTGTAATTCGTCATGCAAACGTCCTATATTCGGTGCCTGCATGAGCATCGCTTAGCAGTTTTCAGATGATCCCGAATGGTTCCGAAGGCCGGACAATCCGCGTCAGAGAGATCCTTGATGATCCAGATCCATCCTCCATTCTTACGATCAGCGAGAACGCCATGACCGAATTAACTCAAGAGCAACGTCACGCACTAGCGCTGGAAAAATACATTCAGGACGTCCCGGACCTGAAAGAAGAGATCAAGGACCTGAGTCCTGATGATCAGAAAGACCAGATCCAGTGGGCATTCGAGGACGAAGCCGAAGCCCAGGGCTTGCAGCCGTGGGAGCTGACGCTCAAGTACACCAGCACCCCTGAAGAGTTTGAGGCCAAGCGCCTGGAGCTGCACAAGGAGGCGGCCGAGGTGTTGGGCGTCGAGTGGGACGAGTACTGCGAGATGAACAATCTGGTGGTCTGAAACAAAAACGCCAGCCTCAACCGGGCTGGCGTTTTTTATTGCGTGACAGCCTCAGAGGCTCAGACGCATCGACAGGTCCACCGCCTTCACATCCTTGGTCATCGCACCGATCGAGATGTAGTCCACCCCGGTCTCAGCGATCGGCAGCAGTGTGCTTTCATTGATACCGCCGCTGGCCTCGAGTTTGGCCTTGCCGCCGTTCAGGCGCACGGCTTCGCGCATGTCATCCAGGCTCAGTTCGTCGAGCATGATGATGTCGGCGCCGGCAGTCAGCGCTTCCTTCAGCTCTTCCAGACTTTCCACTTCGACTTCCACCGGTTTGCCCGGCGCGATCTTGTGCGCGGCGGCGATGGCCTGCGCGATGCCACCGCTGGCGGCGATGTGGTTTTCCTTGATCAGGAACGCGTCGTAAAGGCCGATGCGGTGGTTGTGGCAACCACCGCAGGTCACCGCGTATTTCTGCGCCAGACGCAGGCCCGGCAAGGTCTTGCGGGTATCCAGCAGCTTGACCTGGGTTTGCGCCACGAAGTCCGCCAGGTATTGCGCACGCGTGGCCACGCCGGACAGCAGTTGCAGGAAGTTCAGCGCGCTGCGTTCGCCAGTCAGCAACGAACGGGCCGGGCCCTCCAGATGAAACAACGGCTGGTTGGGTTTGACCCGTTCGCCGTCCCGTACCTGCCAGTGCACCGCGACGCGCGGATCGAGCTGGCGAAACACCGTGTCGACCCACGCCGTGCCGCAGATAACCGCCTCGTCGCGAGTGATGATGGTGGCTTTGGCCAGACGTTCGGCCGGGATCAGTTGTGCGGTGATGTCGCCGCTGCCGACATCTTCGAGCAACGCACGGCGCACGTTGGCTTCGATTTCGGCGGTCAGATCGGCGAGACGTAGATTCGGCATAACGGGCTCCACAAACTAAGTGCGCCGATTATAGGGGCATGGCGAGAGCCAACCCAAGGCGAGAACGCGCGTGCCTGACTGCAGCTGGTCGATTTCCTGTGAGCAAAGCGCGGTTTTTCGTGGTCACTGCAAGGTGCGACGGCATAGGGGAAACCCTGACGGCTATAGCGCCGGGGACAAGTTTTGCAAGATAATCCGCCTTGCATTTGACGTCATAGCTTTGACGTCTCCCGCTCCCACAGGGACCTGTGTTGTAACTGACCAGTGAAATCACCGTTTCAGGAGGCTTGGATGCACAACGACGGGAATGTAGTGCCTTTGCACAAGGCCGCTACCGATCAGGCGAATCATTCGCCGCTCGCCCGCCTGCCTGTGATTCTGCTTCAGGTCCGCGACAAGGCCGCCCAGCAACTGCGCCACGGCTTGCAGGAATTGTTCGATAACGCAGACGACACCCTGTTCGAAATGGCTGACCGGGCGCGTAATGACGTCGAACAGAACATCTTTTTCGAAGCCATGCGCGACCTGCGCCTCAAGCGCAAAAACATCGAACGGGGTTTTCTCGAGCAATTCTTCGAAGCCTTTGTCGCGCTGATTCAATACGAAGTCGTGCAACCCGCGTTGCCCGGCACGCTGATATTCGAGGATTCGGCACCGCGTACCGATGACATGGAACGCAGCGTGGCGGTCGAGACCATGGTCGGTCGTGTGCTCAAGCGCGACGGTTTTGCCCTCGATCAACTGACCGCGCGGCTCAACGCGTTGCTGGGCAAGGATTTCGATAACCAACACAACCCGCTCGGCCCGGCGATGCTCTGCGAGTTCTTTCTGCAGGCCGGACGTAACCTGGGCGTGGAGATCAAGGTCAAGCTGATCCTGCTCAAACTGTTCGAACGCTACGTGCTGGCCGATACCGAGCAGTTGTATGCCGAAGCCAATCAATTGCTGGTCGCCACCGGCGTGTTGCCTGAGTTGAAACCGACCCCCGCACGCCGCGCAATCGAGCGTGCGGCAGCAAGCATCAGCAGCGAAGAGAGTGACGAACCCGCGCCCGCCGACGAAGGCGTGCAGGAAGTCTTCGCCGCGTTGCAGGAACTGCTGCTGCACGTGCGCGGCAGTGTCGCGCCGACCCTGGAGCCGAGTGCGGCGGCGCAACCGATCAGCACCCGCGATCTACTGCGCCTGCTTTCACACTTGCAGCAATACGTCCCGGCACTGGCGGCGCAGGACGATTTCGATCTGCGCAATCAGCTTGAGCAGCTGCTGACGCGGGTCAGCGTGAGGAGCGGCAAATCACGCATTGTCGACGGCGCGGATGAAGACGTGATCAACCTGATCGCCATGGTCTTCGATTGCATCCTCGAAGACCGTAACCTCCCGGATTCGCTCAAGGCGTTGATCGCGCGTTTGCAGATTCCGATGCTCAAGGTGGCAGTACTCGACAAGAGCTTCTTCAGCCGCAGCAGCCACCCGGCGCGGCGCCTGCTCAATGAAATCGCCGATGCCGCCATGGGCTGGGGCGATTGCAATGGCGAGGCGCGTGACAGCCTGTATCTGCGCATCGAACAAGTGGTGCAGCGCCTGTTGAGTGACTTCGTCGACGACCCGGCGATTTTCTCCGAGTTGCTCGCCGATTTCCTGGCCTTCACCAGTGATGAGCGGCGGCGCAGCGAATTGCTCGAACAGCGTTTGCGCGATGCCGAGGAAGGGCGGGCGAAAACCGAACTGGCTCGGCAGCGAGTCGAGCATGTGCTGAACCAGGCGTTGCTGGGTAAAGTCCTGCCGCCGTCGGTGGTGACCTTTGTGCGTGATGCGTGGAGCAAAGTGCTGCTGCTGACCTGCCTCAAACATGGCGACCACTGCGCTGAATGGCAGGCCGATGTGCAGACCATGGAGCAATTGATCTGGAGCGTGCAGCGTCACGACGAAGCGGACGCCGGTCTGCAGTTGCTGGCGCTGGTGCCAGGGTTGCTCAAATCATTGCGTGATGGCCTGAGCAGTTCGGCGTTTGATCCGTTCGCCACCAGCGAATTTTTCAGCGAGCTGGAAGCGCTGCATGTGCGGGTGCTTGAACCGCTCACCGAGCAGCCGCCGGCCGATGCGCCGGCGTTGGTGGAGGTGTCGCAGCACATCACCCTGCGTAGCGCCGACGAGGGCGCGATCGGCGTGAATGCCAGCGGCCTGGCGCATGACGACCCGGGGCTGCGTCAGTTGGTGCAACTGCGCCTGGGCAGTTGGGTGGCGTTCCAGGAAGATGACGAGCACAGCCTGCGCTGCAAGCTCGCAGCGATCATCGAAGCCACCGGCAAATACGTGTTCGTCGACCGCACCGGGATGAAGGTGCTGGAGCGCAGCCGCGTCGAGCTGGCCCTTGAGTTCCGCCGTGGCGCGGTGCGGGCGCTGGATGACACCTTGCTGTTTGATCGGGCGCTGGAATCGGTGCTCGGCAATCTGCGGCGACTCAATCGCGGCAAGTGATCGCGCGCCGGGGGCCGATCACGGCATACTGGGCGCCAACACAGTCGGCGTTGAAGGAATCGGTATGCAGTTGGATCCCGCTAGCGGGTGGTGTCACGGGGTACAGATCTGCCCATCGCCCAACTTCAATGAACGCCCTGCGGGCGAAATCTCCCTGTTGGTGATCCACAACATCAGCCTGCCGCCGGCGCAGTTCGCCACCGGCAAGGTGCAGGAATTTTTCCAGAATCGTCTGGATGTCACCGAGCATCCCTATTTTGCAGGGATTGCCGACCTGCGCGTCTCGGCGCATTTTCTGATCGAACGTGACGGCACCGTCACCCAGTTTGTCTCCTGTCTTGAGCGGGCGTGGCATGCTGGCGTGTCGATGTTCGAAGGTCGGGAAACCTGTAACGATTTTTCCGTGGGCATCGAGCTCGAAGGCACTGATGATCTGCCCTTTACCGATGCGCAGTATCAGGCGCTGATCACGTTGACGCGTCAGCTGCAAACAGCATTTCCGGCTATCACCGGCGCCCGTATCTGCGGGCACAGCGACATCGCACCCGGGCGCAAGACCGATCCTGGCCCGGCATTCGACTGGGCGCGTTACCGCGCAGCCCTGGCACAAGAGGAAGGACAATGAGTTTTCTGGTGTTACTGCTGGCGGTCTGGATCGAGAAATTCTCGGCCCTGCGCCATCGGGTTCAACGCGATGGCGGATGGATCCGCGAACTGCACAAACTCGAAACCAGCGCGCGCCTGGCCCAGCGACCATGGCTGGTGCTGACGATTCTGGTGTTGCTGCCGGTGGCGCTGCTTGCCTTGTTGCTGGTGGTACTGGAACCCGTCGCTTACGGCTTGCTGGCGCTGCCGGTGCATTTGCTGGTGGTGATTTATGCGCTGGGGCGCGGTGATCTGCTCGGCGGCCTCGGGCCGTTTCGTGACGCCTGGCGCCGTGAAGACCTCCAAGCCGCCGCGCATGTGGCCAAGCGTGATCTGGATATTTGCGCCGACAGTGGTGAGCAATTGCTGGATCGGGTCCAAGGGCACCTGTTGTGGCAGGCCTATCAAAGTTTCTTCGCGGTGATCTTCTGGTACTTCGTGCTCGGTCCGGTCGCGGCGCTGGCTTATCGCTTGCTCGCATTGGCGGAAGAACACAGCCAGAACCCGGCGCTCGCCGAACGTGCCGGACAGTTACGTCACGCCTTTGACTGGTTGCCAGTGCGCTTGCTCGCCGCCAGTCTGGCTCTGGTCGGCAATTTCGTCGCGGTCAGCCGGGTGATGTTGCATGAGCTGCTGAACTGGAACATCAGCGCCGCGCAGCTGATCAACAAGGTCGGGCTGGTAGCGGGTGAGATCCCGCCGCCGGTAGTCGGCCCTGAAGGCATCAACACCCTCGACTGCCTGTGGGAACTGCTGCTGCGCGCGGCGGTGCTGTGGTATGCCGGGTTTGCCTTGTGGACAGTCTTGATCCACTGATACTCGCCCGTGAAATTCATTGTGGTGAGGGGATTTATCCCCGATGGGGCGCGCAGCGGCCCCAATATCTTAATGGGGCTGCTGCGCAGCCCATCGGGGATAAATCCCCTCGCCACAGGTCAGTGACCGGCGCAGCGTAGTCGTTAACCTTAAGTTACAAAACCTCTCCCCGATTTGAGCTATACAGAGACAGCGCCCGATAGTGGCTTTCTGCTGTCGCCCCGCGCCTGCCAATAAAAACAAGAAAAGCCAAGGGAGACTTCCAGTGAAGAGCTTGCTCTATCCCGCCGTCTCGCTGATGAACCGTCTGAGCTTCGGCATGAAGTTCAGCTTGATCAGCGTGCTGTTCCTGGTGCCGATGCTGGTGACCAATTTTTATCTGGTGCGCGATTCCTATCGCGAATTCCAGGGCACCCGGGTCGAATTGCAGAGCCTCGATCTGCTGGGCAGCAGCCTGAGCCTGCGCCGGGATCTGGAAACGCTGAACAATCTGGTGCAGATCAACGTCACCCTCGGCCAGTCCGGCAAAGCCGACAACCTCGAAGCGCAGATCAACAGACTGGAACAAACCGTACTGGCGCGCTTGCAAGCTCTGCAGGCGATGACCGACGATCCCGAACAGATCAAACTGTTCGACGGCAAACGCGATGAAATGATCAGCGCGTTCAAGGCTCAACAGGCGGAAAGCTCCCTGCAAAGCAAAAGCGCGATGATCGGCAAACTGCTCGGCAATGCGCAGATCTTCAGCCAGATCGTCACCAGTCAGGCCGGTCTGAGCCGCGACAACCAGAGCGACATCCGTCAGCTCAGCGATCTGCTCACCAACATCACTCCGGCCGTGACCCAGACTCTCGGCGAAGGTCGGGCCATCGGTTCGTATTCGTTGGGGCAGGGCTTTCTCAACAGTTCGTCGAGCAGCCGTTTCGACGAGTTGCTGGCGCAGATCGAAAAGCTCCAGGCTGAATACGCGTTGAAACTGCAGGACGCCCTCGACTCCAGCCAGGCCGCGCGCGCCAGTCTCAGCGCGCCGGCCGACAGCAGCAAGGCTTCGCTCAAACAGGCCAGTGAACTGTTTGAGGCGAAAGTCGTGGTGGCCGAGACCCTCGATACCCCGTGGCAGGCGTTCTACGATCAGGTCACCGGGCTGATGGCGCAGACCTACCAGCTCAATGACGCGACCCTGAAATTCCTCGATACCCAACTGCAGCAGCGCCTGGCGCAAAACCGCACGCACATGGTGTTGCAGGCGGTGGCGCTGGCGGTGGTGTTCGTGCTGATTTTCTATCTCTACGGCGGGTTCTACGCCTCGACTCGCACCACGCTCAAGCGCCTGGGCGCGATGATGGACAAGGTCGCGGCCGGTGACATGACGGTCAATTTCAAGGCCAACAGTCGCGATGAACTCGGCGAGTTGGGTGAGGTGTTCAACGGCACCGTGAGGAAAATCCACGACCTGATCGAACGAGTCGGGCAGACCGTGGCTGAGGTCGAGCGCCAGGCCGGGCAGGTGGAAACTGTTTCCGCGCAAAGCAATCAGGCGGTGGCCGGGCAGCGCACGCAGATCGAGCAAGTGGCGACCGCGATGAACCAGATGTCGGCGACCTCGCTGGAAGTTGCACGCAGCGCAGCGGCAGCGGTGAGCAGCGCGCACAGCGTCAACGATGAAACCGTCAGCGGTCGCACACTGGTGGAGTCGCAGCAGGGCAGCATTGCTGCGCTGGCCAGTGAGATCGATCAATCGGTGCTGGTGATCAACCAGTTGGCCAGCGACAGCCAGTCGATCAGCCGCGTGCTGGAAGTGATCAAGAGCATTGCCGAACAGACCAACTTGCTGGCGCTCAACGCCGCCATCGAAGCAGCCCGGGCCGGCGAGCAGGGCCGGGGATTTGCGGTGGTGGCGGACGAAGTGCGTACGTTGGCCAAGCGCACCCAGCAATCGACCGAAGAAATCGAGCAGATGATCGCCAGACTGCATGGCGGCGTGGGCGCTGCGGTGAAGGCCATGGGCATTAGCCATCAGATGGCCAACGGCACGGTCGGGCAGTCGGAAAAGGTCCAGCAGGCGCTGGAAAACATCCTCGGCGCGGTAGGCATGATCGTCGACCAGAACCAGCAGATCGCTGCCGCCGTGGAGCAACAGACTGCGGTGGCCCATGACATCGACCAGAACATCGTCGAGATCAATCGCGCTGGCGAGCGCACGGCCCAAGGGGCGCACCAGACGGAGGAAGCCAGCCGAGCGTTGTCAGCGCAGGTGGTGGAACTGAAACAGCTGATCAGCGCGTTCCGCGTCTGATCGAGCGCGAATGCTGTAGGAGTGAGCGTGCTCGCGATAACGGTGTGTCAGTCAACTCAATGGTTGGCTGATACACCGTTATCGCGAGCAGGCTCACTCCTACAAGGGCGGTAATGTCAGAACATTTTGTAATGCATTGATGCTTACGCTTGTAAGCCAATTCCTGTTTTCTTTCGACGGCTGGCTTTTCGTCATTAATGAGCCAGTATCCGAGTTCTGCTGATTGCGTCGAGGAGGCCGCTCATGTCCGTTGCAACCCTGGGAATCCAGGGCCGTTGTGCTCATTGCCAAACCCTACAGGTACTCAAACCCTGGCAACTCAACGCCATCGCAATCAACGAACCGTTCACTTGCGCGCACTGCCAGGAAGCTCTGGAGCTGCGCTGCCCTAAACAGATCAAACGCTTCAAGTCCCTCGATTCGCTGGGATTGCTGCGCTTCAGCGCGTCGGTAACCGTGTGCACTGCGCTGCTGGTGGCGTTGGTCATGGAATGGATCGGGCTGCTCAGCGTGACTGAACAGTTGAATGCGTCGTTGATCGTGATTTTTATCTACTTCGCACTGGCACGCTTTGTTCGTCAACGTCAGCACATGACCTTGATTCTCGAAGCGGCCAAGGTCCACGGCGACTGATTACCAACCGAACACTTCGCAGCTGTTGGCGGTGCTGGCGGCGGCCAATTGTTCCGGGCTGATCTTCATCAGTTCGGCGAGCGCCGCACAGATCGCCGGCAAGTGCGTCGGTGTATTGCGTACTCCGGGAAACATTGCCGGCGCCATGTCCGGAGAGTCGGTCTCGAGCACGATCGAATCCAGCGGCAGATCCGCCAGCACCCGATGCATGCGCAACGCCTGCGGCCAGGTTGGCGCGCCGCCCAGACCCAGTTTGAAACCGAGCTTGATGTATTCGCGTGCTTCTTCGCGGCTGCCGGCGAACGCGTGGATGATGCCCGCGCGCTTGAGCTTAAAGCGCTTGAGCGTGGCGATCACCGCGGCGTGGCTGCGGCGCACGTGGATCAGCGCCGGCAGTTCGAAGTCTGCCGCCAGTTGCAGCTGCGCGTCGAACAGCGCCTGCTGGCGTTCGCGGTCGAGGGTCTCGATGAAGTAATCCAGGCCGATCTCGCCCACCGCACACAGTTGCCGATGGCCGCGCAGCCGCGTCAGCCAGTCGCCGAGTGCGCGTAGATCTTCGGGTTGATGCTGATCGAGGTACACCGGGTGCAGACCAAATGCTGCGTACAGATCCGCATCGCTCTGCACCAGCTCCCATACCCGCTGCCAATTGCCCTGATAAACCCCCAGCACCACCATCCGCCGCACCCCGAGGGCGCGGCTTTCGGCGAGCAACGCCGAGCGATCGGCGTCGAAGTCGGGGAAGTCGAGGTGGGTGTGGCTGTCGATCAGCTCCACGGTTCAGTCCCGATGAATACGCTGCTTGAAGGTCCGCGCGATGGCCTGCACGCCAGGCTTGTATTGCGATTGCTCGACGGCGGCCAGCGCCAGTTCCAGCGCCTTGTCGGCGATCAACTGGTGCTGCTGGGCCATGGCGTTGACCGGCAGCGGCAGGAAGTCCAGCAACTGCGTGTCACCGAAGGTGCCCAGGCGCAGCGGCCGGGATTTGAGCGGGAAGTCATGCAGCGCATCGAACACGCCCTGCAACAGCACGTAGGAAGTAGTCACCAGCGCATCCGGCAAATGCCCCAGGCGTTGCAGGAGTTCTTCCATCAATTGCTTGCCGCATTCGCGGCTGAAGGACTCGGCGTGCTCGATCAGCACTTCGCCTTTGAACTCGACCAGCGCCTGCTTGAAGCCCGCCGCACGTTCCTGACTGATGCTCAGCTCCGGACGCGCGCCGAGCAGCACGATCTGTTTCGGCTGCGGATCGAGCAGGCTCTGGGTCAGGTGCAGGCTGGCTTCGCGGTCATCACTGATCACCGAGCAGAAGTGCTCGGGTTCCATGACCCGGTCGATGGCGATGATCGGCAAGCCCTTGGCCTGCAACTGGCGGTAGCTGTCGTCACCGGCCGGCAGGCAACTGGCGACGATCAGCGCATCGCAACGGCGCGCCTTGAACAGTTGCAGCAACTGGCGCTCGCTGTCCGGCGCATCGTCGGAGCTCGCAATCAGTAACTGATAACCCCGCGCCCGCGCGCCTTGCTCCAGCAGTTTGGCGATCCGCGCGTAACTGGGGTTTTCCAGATCCGGCAGAATAAAGCCCAGCGTGCGGGTGTGCCGACTGCGCAACCCGGCCGCTTGCGGGTTGGGGGTGAAGCCGTGCTGTTCGACGACCGCACGCACCCGCTCGACCGTGGCGTTGCTGATGCGTTGCTGTTCGGCCTTGCCGTTGATGACGTAGCTGGCGGTGGTCACGGACACTCCGGCCAACCGCGCGATATCACTGAGTTTCAACCCGGGATTTCCTTGTTTTTTCGAGCTTGCCGCCACATTTTCGCCAATCCTACCCGATTCGGGCAGACGACTATTGTCGCAGCGCATCCGACAAGTTGGACTTCAAGGATGAGACATTATCGAGTAACGTGCCGATCAATCTAGATTAAACGTTTCAGCAAGCGTATTTTCTACGTTTTAGACGCCTTTGGCCGGTTCTGCCGTGAAACCGCCAAAACTGCCGCTGAAAAGCAGGTTGACCAGCGCCTAAGCTGTGACCATTCAAAACAATATCCTGGCGCATCCATGTGCCAAAAAGGAGATCGCATGCTCGAGCTCACTATAGAGCAGATATCCATGGGCCAATCGGCTGTGGATAAACCCGCCGCCCTGCAATTGCTTGCCCATCATCTGGTGGCCGATGGCCTGGTCGCCGATGGCTACCTCGCTGGATTGCAGGCCCGGGAAGCCCAGGGCTCGACCTTTCTCGGCCAGGGTATCGCCATCCCCCACGGCACCCCGGAGACCCGCGATCAGGTATTCGCCACCGGCGTGCGGCTGATGCAGTTTCCCGAGGGCGTGGATTGGGGCGATGGCCAGATCGTTTACCTGGCGATCGGCATCGCCGCCAAATCCGACGAACACCTGCGTCTGCTGCAACTGCTGACCCGCGCCCTCGGCGAGACCGATCTGGGTCAGGCCCTGCGTCGCGCCAGCTCGCCGGAAGCGCTGCTGAAACTGCTGCAAGGCGCGCCACAGGAACTGGCGCTGGATGCGCAGATGATCGGCCTCGGCGTGTCGGCTGACGATTTCGAAGAACTGGTCTGGCGTGGCGCGCGTCTGCTGCGGCAGGCCGATTGCGTGAGCAACGGGTTTGCCGGCGTGTTGCAGCAAGTCGAGGCGCTGCCGCTGGGCGATGGCCTGTGGTGGCTGCACAGCGAGCAAACCGTGAAGCGCCCGGGGCTGGCGTTCGTCACCCCGGACAAACCGATGCGCTACCTCGGGCAGCCGCTCAGCGGTCTGTTTTGTCTGGCCAGTCTGGGTGAGGCGCATCAGGCGCTGCTCGAACGTCTGTGCGCGCTGCTCATCGAAGGACGCGGTCATGAATTGGGCCGCGCCACCAGCAGCCGCAAAGTCCTTGAAGTGCTCGGCGGCGAACTGCCGGCCGATTGGCCGAGCGCACGTATTGCCCTGGCCAACGCCCACGGTTTGCATGCACGTCCGGCGAAGATTCTTGCGCAACTGGCGAAGAGTTTTGACGGTGAAATCCGCGTGCGCATCGTCGACAGCGCGGACAGCGCCGTGTCGGTAAAAAGCTTGAGCAAGCTGCTGAGTCTCGGCGCCCGTCGTGGTCAGGTGCTGGAGTTGATCGCCGAACCGAGCATCGCCGCCGACGCCTTGCCGGCGCTGCTGGCCGCTATCGAAGAAGGCCTCGGCGAAGAAGTCGAACCGTTGCCGGCCGTGAGTCAGCAACGCGAAGCCATCGCTGATATCGCCGAAGTGCTGATCGCCCCGGCGTCCGGCGCGCAGTTGCAGGCGATCCCTGCTGCACCGGGCATCGCCATTGGCCCAGCGCACATTCAGGTGCAACAGGCTATCGATTACCCGTTGCGCGGCGAGTCTGCCGCCATCGAGCGCGAGCGCCTCAAGCAAGCGTTGAGCGATGTGCGCAGTGACATTCAGGGCCTGATCGAACGCAGCAAGGCTAAAGCCATCCGCGAGATCTTTATCACCCACCAGGAAATGCTCGACGACCCGGAACTGACCGACGAAGTCGACACCCGTCTCAAGCAAGGCGAAAGCGCCGAAGCGGCGTGGATGGCGGTGATTGAAGCAGCGGCCAAACAACAGGAATCGCTGCAGGACGCGTTGCTCGCCGAGCGGGCGGCGGACCTGCGTGACATCGGGCGCCGGGTGCTGGCGCAACTTTGCGGTGTGCAGACGCCGAACGAGCCGGAGCAGCCATACATTCTGGTGATGGACGAAGTCGGCCCATCCGACGTGGCGCGGCTCGATCCGGCCCGAGTTGCAGGGATTCTCACCGCGCGCGGCGGCGCCACCGCGCACAGTGCAATCGTCGCCCGTGCTCTCGGGATTCCTGCGCTGGTCGGAGCTGGCGCTGCGGTGTTGCTGCTGGAACCGGGCACGCCGTTGCTGCTCGACGGCCAGCGCGGTCGCCTGCACGTCGACGCCGATGCCGCGACCCTGCAACGTGCCGCCGAAGAACGCGACACCCGCGAGCAGCGTCTCAAGGCTGCCGCCGAACAACGCCATCAACCGGCGCACACCACTGACGGTCACGCCGTGGAAGTGTTCGCCAACATCGGTGAAAGCGCCGGCGTTACCGCTGCGGTCGAGCAGGGCGCCGAAGGTATTGGCCTGCTGCGCACCGAACTGATTTTCATGGCCCACCCGCAGGCGCCGGACGAAGCCACTCAGGAAGCCGAATACCGCCGCGTTCTCGATGGCCTCGCCGGGCGACCGCTGGTGGTGCGCACCCTTGATGTCGGCGGCGACAAACCGCTGCCATATTGGCCGATCGCCAAGGAGGAAAACCCGTTCCTCGGCGTGCGCGGCATTCGCCTGACCTTGCAGCGTCCACAGGTCATGGAAGCGCAATTGCGCGCCTTGCTGCGTTCGGCGGATAACCGGCCGCTGCGGATCATGTTCCCGATGGTCGGCAGCGTCGAAGAATGGCGTCAGGCCCGCGACATGACCGAGCGCTTGCGCCTGGAAATCCCGGTCGCTGATCTGCAACTGGGGATCATGATCGAAGTACCGTCCGCCGCATTGCTGGCGCCGGTATTGGCCAAGGAAGTCGACTTCTTCAGCGTCGGTACCAACGACCTGACGCAATACACCCTGGCCATCGACCGTGGTCACCCGACACTCTCGGCCCAGGCTGACGGCCTGCACCCGGCGGTGCTGCAACTGATCGACATCACCGTGCGCGCCGCACATACCCATGGCAAATGGGTCGGCGTGTGCGGCGAGCTGGCGGCAGATCCGCTGGCGGTGCCGGTGCTGGTCGGCCTCGGTGTCGATGAGCTGAGCGTGTCCGGTCGCAGCATCGCCGAGGTCAAGGCGCGCATCCGCGAACTCAGCCTGACCCAGGCGCAAACCCTTGCTCAACAAGCCCTCACCGTGGGCAGCGCGAACGAAGTGCGTGCATTAGTGGAGGCCCTGTAATGGCCAAGATTCTCACCCTGACCCTCAACCCGGCGCTGGACCTCACGGTCGAGCTGCCACGCCTGGAGGCCGGTCAGGTCAACCGCAGCGACGAGATGCACACCCACGCCGCCGGCAAAGGCGTGAACGTCGCCCAGGTACTCGCAGACCTCGGGCATCAACTGACGGTCAGCGGCTTTCTCGGCGAAGACAATCTGCAAGCCTTCGAGACTTTGTTCGCCAAGCGCGGCTTTGTCGATGCGTTCATTCGCGTGCCGGGGGAGACGCGCAGCAACATCAAGGTCGCCGAGCACGACGGGCGCATCACCGACATCAACGGCCCGGGGCCGGTGGTCGACGCGACGGCGCAGCAGGCGTTGCTTGAGCGTCTGCTGCAGATCGCTCCGGGGCATGACGCGGTGGTGGTCGCCGGCAGTCTGCCGCGTGGCGTCAGCGCGCAGTGGTTGCGTGAGTTGATCGAACGCCTGAACGGTCTCGGCCTGAAAGTCGCCCTCGACAGCAGTGGCGAAGCTTTGCGCGCGGCCATTGAAGGGCGTCCGTGGCTGATCAAGCCGAATACTGAAGAACTCGCCGATGCGCTCGATTGCGATGTGGTTTCGCACGCCGCCGAAGCTCAGGCTGCGGCGTGCCTGCACGCCAAGGGTATCGAGCACGTGGTGATCTCCCATGGCGCCGACGGTGTGAACTGGTTCAGCGTCGGCTCGGCGCTGCATGCCACGCCGCCGAAGGTGACTGTTGCCAGCACGGTAGGGGCCGGTGACTCGTTGCTGGCCGGCATGCTCCACGGTCTGCTCAGTGCCGATACGCCCGAGCAGACCCTGCGCACGGCCACGGCGATTGCCGCGATGGCGGTGACGCAGATCGGTTTCGGCATCAACGATGCGGCGCAACTGGCGCAGCTCGAACAGGGCGTACGCGTGCGTCCCCTGACAGAACAATAAGAGGGTTTGTCATGAAATTAGCCATTGTCACGGCCTGCCCGAACGGCATGGTCACCAGTGTGCTGTGCGCCCGTCTGCTGGACGCGGCGGCCCAGCGTCAGGGCTGGAGCACCAGCGTTGAAGTGGTCGATGCGGCGCACCCGGAACGTGAATTGTCGGCCGCCACCATTGAGGCGGCGGAGTGGGTGTTGCTGGTCGCCACCGGTGATGTCGACATGCGCCGTTTCGTCGGCAAGCGCGTGTTCCGCATCGCCCCGGCGCAAGCGCTGCAGGATGTCGAAGCGGTGCTGCGCCGTGGTGCGCAAGAGGCCGAAGTTTACCTCGCCAGCGAAGCCGTCCCGGTTGCCGCTGCGCCACGTGCGCCACGCATCGTCGCCATCACTGCGTGCCCGACGGGTGTTGCCCACACCTTCATGGCGGCCGAGGCGTTGCAGCAGACGGCCAAGCGTCTGGGCTATGAACTGCACGTCGAAACCCAAGGCTCGGTCGGCGCGAAAACCCCGCTCAGCGCAACGGCGATTGCCGAGGCTGACGTGGTGTTGCTGGCGGCCGACATCGAAGTCGCCACCGAGCGTTTCGCCGGCAAGAAAATCTACCGTTGCGGCACCGGCATTGCCCTCAAGCAATCCGAAGCGACACTGAAAAAAGCCCTCGCCGAAGCTCAGGTCGAGAGCGCTGCGAGCGACGGCAAGGCGCCGGCCAAGCAAGAGAAAACCGGGGTTTACAAACACCTGCTGACCGGTGTCTCGTTCATGCTGCCGATGGTGGTGGCCGGTGGTCTGATGATCGCGCTGTCGTTCGTCTTCGGCATCACCGCGTTCAAGGAAGAAGGCACGCTGGCGGCAGCGCTGATGCAGATCGGCGGCGAAACCGCGTTCAAGCTGATGGTGCCGCTGCTCGCCGGGTACATTGCCTACTCGATCGCCGACCGCCCGGGCCTGGCGCCGGGGATGATTGGTGGCTTGCTCGCCAGCACGCTGGGGGCAGGGTTTATCGGCGGGATCGTCGCCGGGTTTATCGCCGGTTATGCGGCCAAGGCCATCAGTCGTTATGTGGCATTGCCGCAGAGCCTCGAAGCGCTGAAACCGATTCTGATCATTCCGTTGTTCGCCAGCCTGATCACCGGTCTGGTGATGATTTACGTGGTCGGTAAACCGGTCGCCGGGATGCTCGCGGCGCTGACGCATTTTCTCGACAGCATGGGCACCACCAACGCGATCCTGCTCGGCGTGTTGCTCGGCGGCATGATGTGCGTCGACCTTGGTGGACCGATCAACAAAGCCGCGTATGCCTTCTCGGTGGGGCTGCTGGCTTCGCAGAGTTACGCGCCGATGGCCGCGACCATGGCCGCCGGCATGGTGCCGCCAATTGGGCTGGGCATTGCCACTTTCATTGCTCGCCGCAAGTTTGCCCAGACCGAGCGCGAGGCCGGTAAAGCGGCGCTGGTGCTGGGGCTGTGCTTCATCTCCGAAGGGGCGATTCCGTTTGCCGCGAAAGACCCGCTGCGAGTGATTCCGGCGAGCATCGCCGGTGGTGCATTGACCGGCGCGTTGTCGATGTACTTCGGCTGCAAACTGATGGCGCCGCACGGTGGCTTGTTTGTGCTGGCGATCCCGAATGCGATCAATCATGCGTTGCTGTATCTGCTGGCGATTGTCGCGGGGAGTCTGTTGACTGCTGTTGTCTATGCGACGGTCAAGCGTCCGGAAGCCGTTGAGTTGGCGATGGAACCGGCGAAGGCCTGACGGGCAACGCAGATCCCCTGTGGGAGCGAGCCTGCTCGCGAATGCAATCTGCCAGCGACATGTATGTTGACTGGCACATCGCTTTCGCGAGCAGGCTCGCTCCCACAATGGTTAGTGGTGTCATGGCGAGTTCATATAGCCGTGCTTAAGTTTTCCTTTTTTCAGGGAGAACACGCATGAGCGATTTCAATATCGGTCGCCGACGGGTCATGCAGGTGGTCGGTGCCGGGCTGCTGATGCCGGGGCTGGCGCCGGCGGTGATTGCGTCGGTCAAGGATCGGCCGCAACTCACCGACGGCGTGCAGTCCGGCGACTTGCAAGGCGACCGCGCGATGATCTGGAGCCGCAGCGATCGCCCGGCACGGATGGTGGTCGAGTGGGACACCCGTAGCCAGTTTCGCCACCCGCGCCGAGTAGTCTCGGCACTGGCCGATGCGCGCACCGACTTCACCGCCCGCGTCGAACTCACCGGGCTGCCCGCTGATCAGGCGATTTTCTACCGGGTGTATTTCAAGGACGTACAATCCGGCGTCGCCAGCGAGCCGTGGCTCGGCCATTTGCGCAGCGCTCCGAAGGCGCGGCGCAATATCCGTTTCGTCTGGAGTGGCGACACCGTCGGCCAGGGCTTCGGCATCAACCCGGACATCGGCGGCATGCGCATCTACGAATCCATGCGCCTGCGCCTGCCGGACTTCTTTATCCACAGCGGCGACACCATCTACGCCGACGGCCCGGTGCCGGCGCAACTGACCACCGAAGGTGGACGTATCTGGCGCAACCTCACCACTGAGGCCAAGAGCAAAGTCGCGCAGACCCTTGACGATTATCGCGGCAACTACCGCTACAACCTGATGGACGAAAACATCCGCCGCTTCAACGCCGAAGTACCGCAGATCTGGCAGTGGGACGACCACGAAGTGGTCAACAACTGGTCGCCGGGCAAGCAGCTCGACGAACGTTATCAGGAAAAAGATATCCACACCCTGGTCGGCCGTGCACGCAAGGCCTGGCTGGAATATTCGCCGATGCGTTTGCAGGCGGCCGACGGCGGCGGGCGAATTTATCGCAAGCTCAGCTACGGGTCGATGCTCGATGTGTTCGTGCTCGACATGCGCAGCTATCGCGGGGCCAACGACGACAACCTCGGCGCGGCCAAACCGTTTTTGGGGCGTGAGCAACTGGACTGGCTCAAGCGTGGCTTGAAGCATTCCAAGGCGCAGTGGAAGGTAATCGCCGCCGACATGCCGATCGGCCTCGGCGTGCCTGACGGTGAAGTCAGCCCGGGTGTGGCGCGCTGGGAGGCGGTGGCCAACGGTGATCCCGGCCCGGCTCAGGGACGAGAGCTGGAAGTCGCCGAGTTGCTCGGTTTTCTGCGCGCGCAGCAGGTGCGCAATTTCGTGTTTCTCACGGCGGACGTGCATTACTGTGCGGCGCATCACTACCACCCGGACCGCGCGGCGTTTCAGGACTTCGAACCGTTCTGGGAGTTTGTCGCCGGGCCATTGAATGCCGGGAGTTTCGGGCCTAATCCGCTGGACAAGACCTTCGGCCCGGAAGTGGTGTTCCAGAAGGCCCCACCCACGCAGAACGCTTCACCGTTTGCCGGCTTTCAGTTCTTTGGCGAGGTGAACATCGAAGGGCAGAGCGGGGAGATGAGTGTGGTGTTGCGGGATTTGAATGGGGTAGCGGTTTTCGAGCAGAAATTGCAGCCAGTTTAGACGCTGAGAACCTGTGGGAGCGGGCTTGCTCGCGAAGACGGTGTGTCAGCGAAGTCGATATCGACTGGCACGGCGCCTTCGCGAGCAAGCCCGCTCCCACTGGGTAATGATGGGTGTCAGTACACGTCGCGGCGATAGCGGCCCTGTTCGATCAGACGTTCGACTTCGGTGGTACCGAGGATGTCGTTGAGTGCCTGATCGACGCCGGCGGCCATGCCCTGCAGGCTGCCGCAGATGTAGATCACCGCACCGTCAGCCAGCCATTTCTTCAGTTCGTCAGCGGATTCGCGCAGACGATCCTGCACGTAAATCTTTTGCGCCTGATCCCGCGAAAACGCCAGGTCCAGCCGCGCCAGATCACCATTGATCAACCACTCTTCCAGCTCCGCCCGGCAGAGGAAATCGTGCTGACGATTGCGCTCGCCGAACAGCAGCCAGTGACGCTGCTGACCGTCGGCGATGCGTGCCTTGAGCAGACTGCGCAACCCGGCGAGGCCGGTGCCGTTGCCCAGCAGAATCATCGGCACCGGTTCGTTCGGCAAGTGGAAGCCACTGTTGCGCCGCACGCGCAGGCTGATGCTGCCGCCCACGGGCGCATGCTCGGTCAGCCAGCCGGAGCCGATGCCGAGGCTGCCGTCGCTGTGTTGTTCCTGACGCACGATCAGTTCCAGCACGCCGTCGGCGGCAATCGAGGCGATCGAGTATTCGCGCATGGCCAGCGGCACCATCGCATCCACCAGCGCTTGTGCATGCAGGCCGACCAGATGCGCGCGATGCTCGGGCAACTGGCGGCTGGCGAGGGCGACTTCCAGTGGCTCTTCGAGGCCGTTGATCTTCACCGTGGTTTCGCCACGAATGCCGAGGCCGTCGAGGAAGTGTTCGATAGCCCACGGGCAGTTGCGCGGCAGCACTTCCACCAGATCACCGGCCAGCCAGCTGCTGGTGCTCGGCGCCCTCAGGCCCAGCAGGTACACCGGCGCGCCGCTGCTGTCGGGGTTCATCAGCTCGCGGCTGACCAGCGTCCAGTTGTCGTAGCTCGGCGCTTGCCAGGTGTCGACCGGCGCTTGCCCGGTCAACTGTCCGAGCTGGGTTTGCCAGTGACGCAGGGCGTAGGGGTCGCCGCTGTCGACTTCGACCGGGGCAAACAGGGTCTTGCCGCCGTGCTCGCCCAGCCACTGATGCAGGCGTCGGGCGAAGCCGCAGAAATTCTGGTACTGGCGGTCGCCGAGGCCCAACACCGCATAGTTCAGGCCGTCGAAGCTTGCAGCGTTGCTCAGCACTTTGCGCTCGAAACCACGCGCGCTGTCCGGTGCTTCGCCGTCGCCGAAGGTGCTGACCACGAACAGAGCGTTATTCGATTCACGCAGATCCTGCGCGCTGACGTTCGCCAGCGGCTGCACCTTCACCGGCAACCCGGCGGCTTGCAATTGCCCGGCGGTCTGCCACGCCAGTTGCTCGGCAAAACCGCTCTGGCTGGCGAAACCCACCAGCCATGCCGGTGTATCTGCGTTCGGTGCCTGAAGACCTTTGCGTGCGTCCTGAATCTGCTTTTTCTTGCGACGGCGATCCAGATACAGCAGCCATCCGGTGATGAAAAATAGCGGCATGCACACCGCCGCGAGAGTGACGATGATCCGTCCGACGAGGCCGAAATAGCTGCCGACGTGCAGCGCGTAAATGCTGGTCAACAGCTGCGCCTTGAAGCTCTTGTCAGCGTAGCGGTCGACACGTTTGACCACGCCGGTGGCCGGGTCGAGGGTGATCTGGTTCAGCGCGCGATCATGCGGCGAGCTGTCGAGCAGGTAGAACACGGTCGCTGGTTGCCCGGCCACAGGCGGCATGCGGATGTTGTAGGCCGACAGGCCCGGGCCGGCGGCGCTGTAGATGCTGCTCCACATCGCCGCATAGTCGGCGGTCGGTGCCGGACCTTCCGGCGCCGGCCCGCGACCGCCGCGCACACGCTCGTTTTGCGGCGTGTCGGAAAGCAGTCTGGTCAGGCCCTTGTTGTACCACTCGTACGACCAGGACAACCCGGTCAATGCCAGCAGCAGATACACCAGCAGGCACCAGGTGCCGGCCACCGAGTGCAGATCCCAGTTGAAGCTGCGGCCCTTTTTCTTCCAGTCGAGGGTCAGCCACACGCGCCAGCTGTTCCACTGGCGTGGCCAGCGCAGGTACAGCCCGGAGAGGCAGAAGAACACCAGGATTAGGGTGCAGGCGCCGGTGATGTTGCGCCCGGTATCGCCCATGGTGAGGAAGCGGTGCAATTGCAACATCAGGCCGAAGAAGTCTTGGCCCACGGCGTCGCCCATGAACTCGCCGGTGTACGGGTCGAAGTAGCGCATCTCGCCACGACGTTCGCCTTTGGGCGGGGTGAAGTAGACGCGTGCAGCGTTGCCGCTGTCGGTCTCGACCCAGAGCATCCCGACTTTCTTGCCGGAGTTCGCTTCGATGTGTTCCACCAGCTCGACGGGGGGCAGGACGCCAGCGACCTGTTTTTCCACCTGCAACACCGACGGGTTCAGTGCCCGCAGGATTTCGTCCTGGAACGAGTAGGCGGCACCGGTAATGCCCATCAGGGCCAGCACCAGCCCGGCAGTGATGCCGAAAAACCAGTGCAACTGGAACAGGGTTTTCTTCAACACGTCGCTCGCCTTGTCCGTTCGAAAATTGTCATCACGGCGCGCATTATGCCGTGGGTTGTCGAGAGCTTCTTTGATTACGCACAAAGGCCCCGTTCAATCTAATGAACGGGGCCGGATCTGCTGATTGCATTAACTGTGGGAGGGGGCTTGCTCCCGAATGCGTCGTGTCAGTCGATATCTATTTCACTGACACATCGCCTTCGCGAGCAAGCCCGCTCCCACATTTACCGCATCAATCAGAAGTGGAAGTTGGTGCTCAACAGCGCCGTACGGCCCGCCGCCTGGTTGGCGAAGTGGGTCGAGAAGGCTTTGTCGTAGTAGGTTTCATTGGTCAGGTTTTGCACGTTGAGTTGCAGGTCGACGTTCTTGCTCAGCTTGTAGGCGGCCATCGCGTCGTAACGTACATAGGAATCGACCATGGTGGTGTTGGCCACGCTGCCGTAAACGTCGTCGACGTAGAACGCGCCGCCACCGAGGGTCAGCTTCGGTGTGACCTGATAAGTGGTCCACAGGCTGGCGCTGTTTTTCGGCGTGTTGGGCAACTCGTTACCGTTGTTGATTTTGTTGGCTGGCAGGTCACCGCCGTCCACCTGTTCGCTGTCCATGTAGGCGTAGCCGGCGAACACTTGCCACTTGTCAGTGATCTTGCCGCTGGCCGACAGCTCGATACCTTGCACGCGGGTCTTGCCGGCGTTCTCGTAGGAGGTGGTGTCGACTTGTACGCGAGCGTTTTCTTTCTCGGTGCGGAAGATGTCAGCGGTCAGCGACAGGCGATCGTTCAACAGATCCCACTTGGTGCCGATTTCGTAGTTCTTGGTGGTTTCCGGCTCCATGTCGCTCTTGAGCAGGTTGCCGTTGCGATCCGGGGTGCCGCCCAGCGGGTTGCCTTCCTGGCCTTCACCGAGGGTGTTGCCCGGTGGCGTCGCGGAGGTCGCGTAGGAGGCGTAGATGCTGCCGTTCGGTGCCGGTTTGTAGACCACGCCGAACTGACCGGTGACGAATTCGCTGGTGTCATCACCCTTGGAGGTGGTGGTGCCGGCGTTGTTGTAGGTCTTGTAGTCGGTGTCGAAGTGGTCGTAACGCAGGCCCATGTTCACCAGCCACTGCTCGGACAACTCCAGGGTGTCGAACGCATACAGCGCGTAAGTGTTGGCCTTGGTGTCGGTGCCGGCGTAGTTGCGCGAGATCGCGCCGTTCCACGGATCGTTCGGGTTCGGGTTCGACAGCGAGGTGCAGTTGTAGCCGCTCGATGCGCCAATCATCGACGGGGTGCAATTGGTGGTCGCAGCGCTGGTGCGCGGCGTGGTGTCAGTGTTGACGTTGTACGAGGACTTCTGGCCTTCCTCGCGGGTGTATTCGACACCGGTGGAGAAGCTGTTCTTGAAACCGGCGACGTAGAAATTGCCGAACAGGTCAGTCTGGTTGGTGGTGGTCTCGGTGTTGCTGACTCGCGTGTTGGCACGGCGCCAGACGCTGCCATTGTTGACGTTGCCCTTGCTGTCGTCCGGCTGAGTCAGGATGTAATCCTGCATGCTGGTGCCGTGGCGCAGGGTGTTCTTGATGGTCAGCGAGTCGCTCAGGTCATGCTCGATGGCGAAGGTCGCGGTGTCGGTGCGGCCCTTGCGGAAGTCGCGATCCAGACCGTAGAAGTTGCTGTGATCACCACCGGCGTACGGCTTGTCCGGGTTGGACTTGGTGCGTGCTGCCGAACCGCCAGCCGGAATGGTGTAGGGAATGCCCGAGTCCGGGGTGTCGTTGCTTTCCAGATGGTAGTAGTCGAGGTTGACGCGGGTGTCGGTACCCAGGCCAAACGCCAGGGACGGCGCGATACCCCAGCGATCGTAGTCGACCTTGTCGCGACCGGCGACATTGCTCTCGTGGCTCATCAGGTTCAGGCGGCCGGCAGCGGTGTCGCTGAACTGGTAGTTGCCGTCCAGGGTGTAACGCTGGGTCTGGTCGGAACCCCAGGTGAAACCACCATCAAACGAATTGCCCAGGTGCGCTTTCTTGCTCACCAGGTTGATGCTGCCGCCAGCCGCGCCGCGACCGCCGATGGCGGAGTTCGGGCCCTTGCTGACTTCGATGTTTTCCACGGCAAAGATTTCGCGACTTTGCGAACCGGTGTCGCGCACGCCGTCGAGGTAGGTGTCGCCCTGGGCATCGAAACCACGAATGAACGGGCGATCGCCCTGCGGGTTGCCGCCTTCACCGGCACCGAAGGTGATGCCCGGCACGGTGCGCAGCGCGTCCTGCATGTTCAGGGCGCCGGTATCTTTCAGGACTTGTTGCGGAATGACGGTGACCGAGCGCGGCGTGTCGACTAGCGGCGCGGTGTACTTGGGCGAGGAGGCTTTTTCGACCTGGTAGGACGTCGAGTCCTGCGCTTCGCCGGTGATGGCGGTAGCGTCCAGAGCGATGGCATTGCCGGAAGCTTTGCTGTCGGTCTTTTCCGCGGCGAAGACCATGTGCCCAGCAGAGCCGGCGGTGATGGCAACACCAATGGCCGAAGCAAGCAAACGTGGTGAACTGACCGGCAATTGAACCTGTTGACGTGACATTTTTATTCCCCTCCCCAAGGATTTGAGGTCGCGGAATATAGGGTAAACAGGTATTCGTATCAATTGCGAAACATTGTTATTCGCGACGAATTTACATTCTTTACAATTTAACCTTACGGTTTTTGCCGATTCATCCGTCGTGCGGGTTTTACACAGCCAATAAGAATCAATACCATTGGCATCCCTTTACCATCAGGTACGATCGCCATGCTGCTGCACATCCCCGGCCTGTTCGCCAAAGCAGAAGTGCAGCGCATCCGCGAGGCGCTGGAGCAGGCGGATTGGGCCGATGGCAAGATCACCGCCGGCTATCAGTCGGCGAAGGCCAAGCACAATCTGCAGCTCCCGGAAGGCCACCCACTGGCCAAAGAAATCGGCGCAGCGATGCTCGAACGGTTGTGGAAAAATCCGCTGTTCATGTCGGCCGCGCTGCCGCACAAAGTATTCCCGCCGTTACTCAACTGCTACACGGCGGGCGGCAGTTTCGACTTTCACATCGACAACGCCGTGCGTCAGCCCAAAGGCAGCATCGAGCGGGTGCGCACCGATCTGTCGGCCACACTGTTTTTCAGCGAACCCGAGGATTACGACGGCGGCGAGCTGGAGATCCAGGACACTTTCGGCACGCAACGGGTGAAACTGCCCGCCGGCGATATGGTGCTGTACCCCGGCACCAGCCTGCACAAGGTCAATGCCGTCACCCGCGGCGCGCGTTATGCGTCGTTCTTCTGGACGCAAAGTCTGGTGCGCGAAGACAGCCAGCGCGCTCTGCTGTTCGAGATGGACGGGGCGATCCAGCAGCTCACTCAAGACATGCCCGATCACCCGTCGCTGATCCGCCTCACCGGCACCTATCACAATCTGTTGCGGCGCTGGGTCGAGGTATGAGTTTTCAACTGCGACGCGAAGAAGTACTCGACGGCGCCCAGCTCAACGCCATGCTTGAAGAAAGTCCGGCGCGTGCGGCGCAGGCGATTCTGCTCGCGGCCGGCCAGGGCATTGTTGAAGCGCAGGCGCTGCTCGGGCAGATCCTGCTCGATGGCCGTGGCATCGCCCAGGATCAACCCTTGGCACTGCGCTGGTTTGGTATCGCTGCCGGGCAAGGGCACTTGATGGCGCGCAACATGCTGGGGCGTTGTCATGAACATGGCTGGGGGTGTGTGGCGAATGCCGCGATTGCCGCGCAGCATTATCGAATCGCCGCTGACGCGGAGCTGGATTGGGCGATGTACAACCTGGCCAACCTGCTGGGTACCGGGCGCGGAGTGACGTTGGATCATGCTCAGGCCCTGGGGTTGTATCAGCGCGCCGCTGAAGCCGGCCACGCCAAGTCGATGAACCTGCTGGGGCGTTATCTGGAAGAAGGGCTGGTCTGTCGGGCCGACCCGGTCGCCGCGCGCGACTGGTACCGACGCTCGGCCGAGGGCGGAGATTTTCGTGGGCAGTTCAGTTATGCCGCAATGCTGGCTGATGCTGGATTGATCGAGGACGCACTGGGCTGGTTGCGCAAGGCACTGGCTACAGGGAACGTGAATTTTCTGCGGGTGAGCATGGGTTCATTATCGAGCGCCCGTCATCCGTCGATTCGCCAGATGGCCGATGCTTATCGGCAGCGGCTTGGGGAATTGCTCGTCGCTTGAGTCATTAAAAAGTCTTTCGGTTGGCCACTGGTTAGTTGGCTTTTCTGCTTCTTGTATTTAATTTTAATAGTTAATAACTTGGCGAATTAGTTGTATCTGCCTACTGTCGGGTTCGATGTTGTTCAAGTGATTGGAAGTTTCTTGTCGACATCGAAAATAAAATAGCCGTTATTAATATCCACGGAAGACAAGGAGTCTTTGATGGAACTCAAGTTAAATGACAAGGTGGTCGAGGCCGCCGCGAAAGCGCCTCTGGCATTTGTAAATGCCTCGCTGGGCGTGGGTGAGGAATATAACCGGGGTACCGGTATACAACTGACCAAAGAGCAAATTATCAGTCTCAGGAAGTATGAAGTTCTCGGCCTCTCGCTGCCCGTCCGGTTGCAAGATGTTATTGCCTATCTAAACTATGGTGCGGGTGATGAAGGCGGCGTGGGCCTGAAAGCGGGAGATTTCCTGCGTACCTTCAGCATGACCTATGATCACGCCAAACGCTGGTCGCCATTGCGCGAAAAGATCATGTTGACCGGTAACGATCTGAGAATCTTTGCTGGCAGTATTATCCGCACGGGTAACGCCATTGTTGAAGTGTATGAGGATCTCAAGGCCTCGAGGTATCTCGAAGAGCACAACATCAATACGCCTGAGGAATACCTGAATCTGCAACGGCAGATTCCGGGTCTGCCTGATCTTGACCTGTCTTCGGAAGATATCCTGGATATCAAGGCGTATCTCAATGACCTGTTGGCTAAAGTAGCGCATTGTCATCAGGAAGCCGAGCGCGTTCGGGCCCTGCTGGACAGTTTTGGCGCCGATATGCGTGAAAAGGTGCTGCCGGAAATTGCCTTGCGACTGCAGTTCGTCTCCAGGAACACTTATCAGAACGATACCAAGGCGCTGCAGGAAGTCATTGATCAGCGCGCAAAAGAAATTGATGAACTGAACAAACAGTACGATCAACTGGTGCAGGAAGCGATCAAGTCGGCGGCCACCCTGAATATTGGCGGATTGATTCTTGGCATTTACCAAGGCGTCAAGGCCGAGAAAATCCGCTCTGAACGTAATCGCCTGAAGCAACTGCAGCAGGTCGATAACCAGAGTATGGCAAGCAAGAACCAGACGCTGAGTTCGTTGAACAAGGTTCGAGATGATTTGCAGAATTTGAGTTACGTGGCGATTGAAGCCGAGGTCGCGACTCAGAACCTGATGCTGGTATGGAATGCCCTCAGTGATTACGTCGAGGCGTCGTTCAAGGAAGTTGACGGTATTTTCGAAGCGACTTCGCTACGCCGTTTCAAGATTCAATTACTGAGTATCATCGATCCCTGGGAGCAGATAAAAGTCAGCTCTGATCAGTTGCTGAAAGTGTTTGAAGAGGCTGACAGGGAATATGAAAGAAGTGGGCTGGTTGTTCGGAGTGGGTCAATGATGTCTTTGCTATCGGTTAGTTCGGCTGTACCCGCATTCAACATGCCCCGCCTGCGTGAGCATAATGCGGGTGTGCAGGGTCTTAATACCACGGCTCAGATGCTCTTCGAGCAATTCGATTACATGCCTGGAACTGTCGGGGCCATGAACAATCTGGCGCTCGCCATCAACAAGGCCACCTACGATCTGCGGAGTCAGGCACAGGCCACCAGCATTTACCTGGAACGCGCCGATAAAAAACTGCGCAGCTATCAAGCTGAGCTGGAGTATCCGGACGACGCGGACGAAGTTCGCGAGGATATGGAGGTCGAGCTGAAGAATATCTTCAACAAGGTGGCGGTGCAGAACGAAGATCTGAAAGCTGTGCACAAGAGCATCAGCGCTTATTACGATCGCAGCGCCTCGGCCGAGTGGATCGTGACGCTCAAGGCCGAGCGTGTCACCACGATCGAGCTCAAGGCCAGATCCGACAAAAAACTCGCAGACCTGACGATCGAAATGAAGTCTGTTTCCGAGGGTATTGATCTGATCGCCAAGGCTGGCATCGAGAAAATTGGCGAACAAGCGCAGTTGTCTCTGGAAAACCTCAAGGCATTGGGACTGGCGCCACCTCAGGTGCAAGTTGCCCTGCTGGCTATCGAGACGCTGAAGAAACTGATTTCCGGCATTGGCGAGGCCGTTTCCTTTCTCAATATGCTGGCAGCGTACAACCGGCTGAATGAACAGGCAGGTGATCTGCGCACACAGATCAACAAATACAGCAAAGACCTCGCGCGCATTGAAGGCCGGATCGAGCTGGTCGAAACCCTGGATCAACTGGACGACGGCCGTGCGGCTTACGCTGGAGAGTTCAGCGTTCTGATCGATGACTTTACCCGCTTCGCCAATGATTTCAGACAGAACACTGCGCTTCCCGTTGAAACCCGGGCGCAAGCAGCGATTGATCGAGTCGCCGAAGTCGTCAGGCATCTACAGAGCATTCATCAATAACAAGGAGCTGGAAAGGTGGGCGAATAGCCTGCCTTTCCTGAAACGGCATGAATGCTTTGGCTTATGAATTTTCAGCGATGCAACGGCGTGTACTGGACCGTTACGGGCGATTTCTCGGCACCTTGCCGACGACATTCAATGCGATACCGCTGGTCTTCGAGCGCCGGAGAAAGGCAGGGCATCAATTGGCCGTCCTGGCCAAAGACTCGCGTCTGGAGAACGCCCGGTTCAATCAGCGCTATCTGCAGGATTTCTGGGCGCGTACCGAAGCGTCGAGGCGTCTTGGCGCAGGGTATCTAGGGGATCTGCAAGTGTTTACCCGCGAAGCCCTGGATATCACAGGCAACACCTCCAGACACGAGCCTGTCAGCCAGGTGGACTTTCGGCTGTTCAGCCTTTCGCGGTCGACCAGCTGGCAGTTGTTCCCAGCAGAGGATGTGCCTGACCTGATCCACGAACTGGCACTGCGTTTCTATGCGCTGCAGGCCGAGATACGGCAGCTGAAATACACAGTCGTGGAAGTGTACGACGAGTCATTTGGCTTGAAGTCAGTGTTTCTCGGCGCTATGGATCACCGCTCCTGCCTGTGTCATGCGACGCCAACCGTTGCCGAAGGGTTGTTTGGCGATTCATTGACGACGCCTGTCTGGGATCTGGCTTATGCATCGACCGATCCGGCCATCAGGGCGGCTGAATACCAGGCTGATATCGCGGCGTTATTCAATGGGTTCGTGTCGGTGAATACGCAGATGGGGCTATTCATCGAAGCGCTTTATCAGCGCCTCGACAACGTGTGCAATCAACTCTTGCAGGCGAAGGCTGCGGTGAAACTGAGTGAGCTGAATTTCAAACTCGCCGCGATGACCGAGAGCGCCAATGAGTGCATGGCAATGCTCGATCATCTTGAGGCGTGGCTGCGCCCATAAAAAAAGGCCCATGATTGCTCATGGGCCTTTTTCTCAATCGCTACGTATTACACGTAGAACGATTTCAGCGGCGGGAAGCCATTGAATTCGACGGCGCTGTAGCTGGTGGTGTAAGCACCGGTCGACAGCCAGTACAGACGATCACCGATGGCCAGGTTCAGCGGCAGACCGTACTTGTAGTTCTCGTACATGATGTCGGCGCTGTCGCAGGTCGGGCCGGCGATGACCACTTCTTCCATCTCGCCTTTCTTCTCGGTCCAGATCGGGAACTTGATCGCCTCGTCCATGGTTTCGATCAGGCCGGAGAACTTGCCCACATCGGTATAAACCCAGCGCTCGACGGCGGTGCGGGATTTACGCGCAACCAGTACCACTTCGCTGACCAGAATACCGGCGTTGGCAATCAGCGAACGGCCCGGTTCCAGAATGATTTCCGGCAGGTCATCGCCGAAGTCTTCCTTCAGGAAGCGGATGATTTCTTCGGCGTAGGTTTCCAGGCTGTTGGTGCGGGTGATGTAGTTGGCCGGGAAGCCGCCACCCATGTTGATCAGCTTCAAGTGAATGCCGTCTTCTTCTTTCAGGCGTTCGAAGATCACTTTGACCTTGGCGATCGCCGCGTCCCAGACACTGATGTCGCGCTGTTGCGAACCGACGTGGAACGAGATGCCGTACGGCACCAGGCCCAGGTCGCGGGCGAGGATCAGCAGGTCCATGGCCATGTCGGTCTGGCAGCCGAACTTGCGCGACAGTGGCCAGTCAGCGGTGGTCGAGCCTTCGGTGAGGATACGTACATAGACTTTTGCACCCGGCGCAGCCTTGGCAATGTTGCGCAGGTCGGCTTCGGAGTCGGTGGCGAACAGGCGCACGCCCTTCTCGAAGAAGTAGCGGATGTCCTTGGACTTTTTGATGGTATTGCCGTAGCTGATCTGGTCCGGGCTGACGCCACGGCTCAGCACTTTGTCCAGCTCATAGATGGAGGCGATGTCGAAGCTCGAGCCTTTCTCTTTGAGCAGGTCGATGATCTCGACAGCCGGGTTGGCCTTGACCGCGTAGTAGACCTTGGCGAATTCGAAACCGGCGCGCAAGTCATCGTAGGCCTGGCTGATCATCGCGGTGTCGATCACCACGAACGGGGTTTCCTGTTTGTCGGCGAACGCCTTCATTTTCTGAAAGGTTTCGCGCGCGAAATAGTCTTCGACCTGGATCGACATGCTGGAGTGCTCCTATGGGCAAACGGGTAAAAACATGGGTGTAAATGAACGTCCTCCGTATCCCCACTTTGGTTCGCCTACTTCCCAAGGCATGTCGCCGAAAGCAAAAAGGCCACGGGCGTTTTTGCCCTTGGCCTTGCTGTCTCGTCGTCAGTACTTGAGCCGGATGGATCGTTTCCAGCATGGACGTTCGGCGCGAACTTTAGGGCGTGAGGGGCCTGAGATCAACTAAAAATGTCGCGTTTTTGCACGCTTCTGACGTACGTCGCGGATATCACTCTTTGTAGCCGACCCAGATGACGGACAGATGTTCCCGGGGAATTTTCATGTGTTAAAAATACCTGCACGTTCGCGGCTTTTGTCGGCTAACTCTTGGGTAAGTGCGATAGGCGCAACATCGGCGACGTTGGCGGCGAGAGGCGGGTGTGAGGGGGATTTTGGTTGTTTGTGCGGGTGTCTTTGCAGAGGTGCTGCGGACATTGCTGTTGAGATTCTTTTCCGCCCTGTGAATGCCCCCAAAGATTGCGCGAATCCTGTGGGAGCGAGCCTGCTCGCGAAGACATTTTCACAGCCAACATCATTGTTGCCTGTTATTGCGCATTCGCGAGCAGGCTCGCTCCCACAGGTCAGGTGTTTTTACGCGACCACAGCCTCAGCCGGCGAGACGATATTGGTCTTCATCCCGCGCGAACGACCCGAGCTCAGGTAAGCCGCAATCGACTCCTGCGTCACCTCACCAAGGAACACCCGCTCGGCATCCATCACCGGCAGCCACGAACGGTTGAACTCGTACATGCGCGACAGCAGGATGCGCAGGTGTTCGTCGTACGCCGCGGTGGCGTTGAACTCACGCAGATACTGCGCGCAGGTGCCGGTCTGGCGGTGCAGGTCGCGACGACGCACATAGCCCAGCGCCTTGTTCTCGGCACAGGTGACCACCACATAGCGTCGGTCATGCTCGTCCATCAACTCCAGCGCATCGGCCACCGGGGTTTCGGGGCTGACTGACGGCGCGTTGTCCGCTGCGTCTTCAGCCTTCACCAGCAGCAGGCGTTTGAGGGTGCTGTCCTGGCCGACGAAGTTGCTGACGAAATCATCTGCCGGATGCGCGAGCAGGGTGTCCGGATGATCGATCTGCAGCAGTTTGCCGGCGCGGAAGATCGCTATCTTGTCACCGAGTTTGATCGCTTCGTCGATGTCGTGGCTGACCATGATCACGGTCTTGTTCAGCGCGCGCTGCATCTCGAAGAACTCGTTCTGGATCATCTCGCGGTTGATCGGGTCGACTGCACCAAACGGCTCGTCCATCAGCAACAGCGGCGCATCCGCCGCCAGTGCGCGGATCACGCCGATGCGCTGCTGCTGGCCGCCGGACAGTTCACGCGGATAGCGATGCAGATACTGTTTGGGTTCCAGTTTGATCATGCTCATCAGTTCGCGAGCGCGGTCGTGGCATTTCTGTTTGTGCCAGCCGAGCAGTTTCGGCACCACGACGATGTTCTCTTCGATGGTCATGTTCGGGAACAGGCCGATCTGCTGGATCACGTAGCCGATGTTGCGGCGCAGGGTGACTTCGTCGAGGTCGGTGGTGTCTTCGCCGTTGATCAGGATCTTGCCCGAGGTCGGCTTGATCAGGCGGTTGATCATTTTCAGCGTGGTGCTTTTGCCGCAACCCGATGGCCCGAGGAACACACAGATTTCGCCTTCATTGACGGTCAGGCTCACCGAGTCCACGGCTTTGACATCTTTGCCGTTGCTCTGGAAGGTCTTGCTGAGGTTTTGAAGTTCGATCATTTGAGGAGTCCTTTTGGAGTCAGCGTACGTTGCAGCCACTGCAGGAGAAGGTCGGCGAAGATCGCCAGAAGACTGACCAGCAGCGCGCCGACGATCAGCATCGACATGTCGCTGCGGCTGATGGAGGCGAGGATCAGCACGCCAAGGCCACCGGCGCCGATGGTCGCGGCGATGGTCATCACGCCGATGTTCATCACCACCGCGGTGCGCACCCCGGCGAGGATCACTGGCACTGCAATTGGCAACTCAACCATGCGCAGGCGCTGGCCGAAGGTCATGCCGATGCCGCGTGCGGCTTCACGAATGCCCGGTTCGACGCCCGTCAGGGCGAGGTAGGTGTTGCGCATGATCGGTAGCAGTGAGTAAAGGAACACTGCGGTAATCGCCGGCATCGGCCCCAGGCCCTGGCCGAACTTGGAGTAGAACGGCAGCAGCAGGCCGAACAGAGCAATCGACGGCACGGTCAGCAGCACCGTGGCGCTGGCCTGCAAGGGACCGGCGAGGCTCGGGAAGCGCGTCATCAGAATGCCCAGCGGCACACCGATGAGAATCGCCAGCGTTACCGCGATGCCGACCAGGGTGATGTGCTGCCAGGTCAGGTGCATCACCTGCTGCCAGTCGAGGTGGGAAAAGGCGTTGAGAAATTCCATGACTTTTCCTCCTTAGTTGAGTGGGTGCTGGCGCAGGAAATCCGCGGCCACTTTCGATGGGCTTTCGTGATCGACATCGACCCGCGCGTTGAGCTGGCGCATGGTTTCGTCGTCGAACAGTTGCGCCAGCGGCTTGAGTTGCTCGGCCAGTTGCGGGTGCGCATCGAGGTAGGCCTGACGCACCACCGGCGCGGCGGTGTAGTCGGGGAAGTAATGCTTGTCGTCTTCCAGCAGCTTCAAGCCGAAGGCGTTGAGGCGGCCGTCGGTGGTGTAGACCAGACCGGCAAACACCTGGCCGTTGCGCAGCGCGGTGTAGACCAGCCCGGCGTCCATCTGGCGGATGTTCTTGCGGGTCAGGTTCATGTCGTAGAGCTTGACCATGCCGTCCAGACCGTCGGAGCGGTTGGCGAACTCGGTGTCCAGCGCCACCAGGTGATTGGTCTTGGCTTCATCGCGCAGCACCTTGTTCAGGTCGCTGATGGTGTTGATCTGCGGGTACTCCTCGGCGACTTTTTTCGGCAGGGCGAGGGCGTAGGTGTTGCTGAATTTCGACGGGGTCAGCCAGATCAGGCCTTTTTTCGCGTCGAGTTCTTTGACCCGGGCGTAGGACTGTTCGCTGTCGAGTTTTTCGGTGACATGGTTGTAGGCCACCAATGACACGCCGGTGTATTCCCAGAGCATGTCCAGTTGTCCGCTTTCGTGGGCGCTGCGGGCGAGGTTGCTGCCCAGACCGCCGGTGATCTGCGCGTCGTAGCCTTTGCTGCGCAGGTATTGCGCGGTGATTTCCGCGAGCAGGGTCTGCTCGGTGAACACCCGGGCGCCGAGGCGAATAACCGGTTTTTCGGCGGCTTGGGCCAATCCTGCAAACAGCAGGACGCAGCTTAAGATCAAGCTAAATCGTTTCATATTCATTCCTTCGCAAGAGCCTTAAGACGGGCGCAAACCGCGTTCCAGCCAGAGACGGCTGGCGAGGGTGACCACGCCATCGAGCAGCAGGGCCAGCAGCGCAGTGCACGCGGCGCCGAGCAGCAGTTGCGGCTGATTGTTCAGGGCGATGCCAGGGAAGATCAGGCTGCCGAGGCTGTTGGCGCCGATCAGGAAGGCCAGCGGCGCGGTGCCGACGTTGATCGCCAGTGCCACGCGCACGCCACCGATGATGATCGGCACGGCGTTGGGCAATTCGACTTTCCACAGCACCTGGCGCGGGGTCATGCCGATGCCGACGGCGGCTTCCTTCAGCGAACCCTGAACGTTTTTCAGGCCTTCGTAGGTGTTGCGCACGATCGGCAACAGGGACGCGAGGAACAAAGCGAAGATCGCCGGACCACTGCCGATGCCGAGAACCCCCAGGGCAATCGCCAGTACAGCCAGCGGTGGCACGGTGTTGCCGATATTGAAGATCTGCATGAAGCGTTCAGCGCGGCCGACCATGGTCGGGCGACTGAGGAAGATACCGGCGGGGATGCCCACGACCAGGGCGGCCAGCATTGAAGCGAGGACGAGAATCAGATGAGCTTGCAGGTAAAACAACAAATCGTCGCGGTAGTGTTCGATCGTGTTGATGCCGATCCAGTGAACCAGCAGGGCCAGGAGCGCGATAACCACCGCACCTCCCATCAGCCCTTTGCCATAGCGGATAGCCACAGGCGGACTCCTTTTCTTGTAGTCGGCGAACGCTCTCCCGTGTGGCATGCCAAGCCTTGGCTGCCGGGAAATAAACGTTCGCGAGAAGCAGCTCCTTCAGCACCGGCAACAAGCGGTCTGAAAGCGAGCCATGAGCGCAGCCTCGTCAGGCTAACTTGCTGATTTTTCAGCCCCTGACGAAATGTCGTAACAGGGGATGGACGTCTCCATGCTTTAAAAGGTTCCCATCTGGGGCAGCATTTGGCCACCCTTAATGTGCTCAACGGTTCGGTTATTGCATCGAGTTGGGCTATAATCGCGGCCCTTTTTTGAATCACCGCCAGGCGATTTCCCATGACCAACCAGGCCGCCGAAGTCGCGAAACGCCGCACTTTCGCCATTATTTCCCACCCCGATGCCGGTAAAACCACGATCACCGAAAAGCTCCTGTTGATGGGCAAGGCGATTGCAGTGGCCGGTACGGTGAAATCCCGTAAATCCGACCGCCATGCGACATCCGACTGGATGGAGATGGAGAAGCAGCGGGGTATTTCCATTACCACGTCGGTCATGCAGTTCCCGTATCGCGAACACATGATCAACCTGCTCGACACCCCGGGCCACGAAGACTTCTCCGAAGACACCTACCGCACCCTGACGGCGGTCGACTCGGCGCTGATGGTGCTCGACGGCGGTAAAGGCGTTGAGCCACGGACCATCGCCCTGATGGACGTCTGCCGTCTGCGTGACACGCCGATCGTCAGCTTCATCAACAAACTCGACCGTGACATCCGCGACCCGATCGAACTGCTCGACGAAATCGAAGCCGTTCTGAAGATCAAGGCTGCGCCGATCACCTGGCCGATCGGCTGCTACCGCGACTTCAAGGGCGTGTACCACCTGGCCGACGACTACATCATTGTCTACACCGCCGGTCACGGTCACGAACGCACCGAAACCAAGATCATCGAGAAGCTCGACTCCGACGAGGCGCGCGCGCACTTGGGCGACGAGTACGATCGCTTCCTCGAACAGCTGGAACTGGTGCAGGGCGCCTGCCACGAGTTCAACCAGCAGGAGTTCCTCGACGGTCAACTGACTCCGGTGTTCTTCGGCACTGCATTGGGCAACTTCGGTGTCGACCACGTGCTCGACGCTGTAGTTGACTGGGCCCCGCGTCCGCTGGCCCGTGTCGCCAACGAACGTACCGTGGAGCCGGTGGAAGAGAAGTTCTCGGGCTTCATCTTCAAGATCCAGGCGAACATGGACCCGAAGCACCGCGACCGCATCGCCTTCATGCGTATCTGCTCCGGCAAGTACGAGAAAGGCATGAAGATGCGCCACGTGCGTACCGGCAAGGATGTGCGCATCGGCGACGCCCTGACGTTCTTCTCCTCCGAGCGTGAACAGCTGGAAGAGGCGTACGCCGGCGACATCATCGGTCTGCATAACCACGGCACCATCCAGATCGGCGACACCTTCAGCGAAGGTGAAGTCCTCGGTTTTACCGGTATCCCGCACTTCGCCCCGGAGCTGTTCCGTCGTGTGCGTCTGCGTGATCCGCTGAAGTCCAAGCAGTTGCGTCAGGGTCTGCAGCAGTTGGCCGAAGAAGGCGCGACCCAGGTGTTCTTCCCGGAGCGCAGCAACGACATCATTCTTGGCGCCGTCGGTGTGCTGCAGTTTGATGTGGTCGCCAGTCGTTTGAAGGAGGAATACAAGGTTGAGTGCTCGTATGAGCCGATCACTGTTTACTCCGCGCGCTGGATCGAGTGCAGCGACAAGAAGAAGCTTGAGGAATTTTCCAACAAGGCGGTGGAGAACCTCGCACTGGATGGTGGTGGGCACCTGACCTACCTCGCTCCGACGCGGGTTAACCTGGCGTTGATGGAAGAGCGGTGGCCGGATGTGAAATTCCGTGCGACGCGTGAGCATCACTAAGCGCTGAGTTGGTTTGTTCGAAAGCCCCTGAGGTGTAGGCCTTGGGGGTTTTTTTTGGCGCTTTGTCTTGGCGGCCTTTGGGCCGACCAGGTTCTTGGTTTTTTTTGTACATATCCGTTTTTTTGGTAACGGCTACTTAGGGTTTCGCCCTTACGGCGAGTCACCTTTTCCAAACGCCGAAAAGGTAACCGAAAAGGCTTGCTCCTACGTTCGGCCCGCTCGCTGGGGCTCGGGGTCCCTTCGCTCCGGGATTGATCCGGGCGCAGCGCCTCCGGTTTGCTTCGCTGCACCTCCTCTCGCTGTGTTTGGCTGCGCCAAACGGTCGCTGCGCTCCCACCCCCGGATCAATCCCTCCACTCAGCCTTCCGACGTCGCCCGTGGATCAAGATCAAAAGCTTTCGGCGAGCTGACACTCGGCCATTTGAGTGGTGAAAAGCATGCGCCTGGCTTTAGCTTTTTCTGTGGGAGCTGGCTTGCCAGCGATGGCGGCCTGATAGCCCACCAAGCTCTACCTGAATGCACCGGGTCCAAACTGTGGGAGCGGGCTTGCTCGCGAAGGCGGCCTGACAGCCGACCAATTTCTACCTGAATACACCGGTTTCAAACTGTGGGAGCGAGCTTGCTCGCGAAGGCGGCCTGACAGCCGACCAGTCTCCAGCTGAGCGCACCCATTCCCACTGTAGGAGCCAGCCCGCTGGCGATGACGATCTGACAGCAGACCATTTTTTCTAATCCAATTGAGCGACTGAAGGAAGCTCCTTGCAGGGACTGTAGGACGAATCCGTATTTTGAGATCTCGAGGTTCTTGAGCGCGACAACCGGCGCGCTGGACGTTAGTGTTCAAGGTCATGCCGGTCGCTTTGAGAGGTCAATGGAATGACGCGCAACCTCATCCATCTGCTGCGCCCCAATGGCTATTTCAGTCTGATGGCCTGGGTGCTTGCGGCGTTGCTGTTCATCAATCGTCTGAGCAGCATGGTCAAGTTGTTCATGGCGCTGTATCTGCGCCAGGAGCTGGGGCTGGCGATTGAAACCGTCGGCTGGTTGCTGTCGGCCTATGGTGCCGGGTTGTTGGTCGGTTCGATGCTCGGTGGGCTGCTCAGTGATCATGTGCGCACGGCGCGGCTGACGGCGACGCTGTTCTTTGTTTCGGTGTGGGTGTTGATCCTGCTGGGGCTGGTCACGCAAGTACCGTTGCTTGCGGCATTGCTGTTGCTCAGCGGGACGATCGATGGGGCCATTCGCACCCTGCACCAGCGCCTGATCATGGAGTACTGCGAAGTCGCTCAACGCTCGCGCGCGCAGGCCTTGAGCCGGGTGGCGCGCAACCTTGGCATGGCCGCCGCAGGTGTGGCGGGCGGGGTGTTGGCGCAGACGGATTTTCGCTGGGTGTTTTTCGGCAGCGCGGCGATGACGCTGTTGGCCTTGCTGTGGTTTGTTCGTACTACGTGGCGTCGGCCGGTACTGATCAATGACGCCCCCTCTACAAACGGCGCCGGTGGATCCGTTGCGCCGTTTTACGATAAAGCGTTCCTGTGGTTGCTCGCGGCGACGGCCGTGCTTGGCATTGCATTCGACACGGTCTACAGCACGCTGGGCAATTATCTGCGTGATTACTACCACTTGAGTACCGAGGCGATCGGCTGGCAGTTCGGGCTCAATGCGTTGCTGGTGATCGCCTTGCAGATTCCCTTGTCACACTGCGGCGAGCGTTGGGGCACGCGGCGGCAAATGCTCGCGGGGAGTTTGTTGCTGGCCGGCGGATTGGGCATGTTGCCGTTCGGATCCGGGCTGGCGTTCGTCTGCCTGTCGACGGTGATCTGGACCTTGGGCGAGGCGTTGTTCATGCCGCCGCTGAATGTGCTGGCGATGCAATTTGCCCAGCGCGGCAAAAGCGGCCAGTACTTTGGTCTGTTCTTTATGAGCTGGAGCGCCAGTGCGCTGTTGTCGCCGGTGCTCAGCGGTCAGTTGTACGGCAATTTCGGTGGCCATAGCGTCTGGCTGGGTAGCGCCGTACTGGTGTTGATGTCAATTCCCTTGACGTGGCAAGCGACCCGTCCGCTTAGCTGATTCCGCGATAGGTGTTATTCGAAACCTGTCTGTCTGTGGAGGGCATTTCTGTCTGCTCGTTAGCGTCCTATCTGGTGAACCCGACGGATCGGAACTAGATTTCACACAGCGCCAGTCAGGCACCCATGTCTCACCTGAAAGTGGATGGAGTCAGCTATGAAAAGCAGGTTGCTACGGTTTTTATTGCTATTGAAAGTGATGGTCATGCTGTCCCTCGGCACCGCGACGGCCTGGGCGGAGTGCGAGGATCACGATTCCCAGGCCTTTAACGGCCAGGTCGGACACAGCGGCCTGATGCTCGCCAAGTCCGAATCAGAGCCAGGTGATCAGGGGCAGGGTGGCAGCGCCGATGACGATGACTCGACTACTGATGAACCGGACTCTGATGATCCGGACGACGAAGGCGACAGCCAGACGTAAATCGCAAATAAAAGAAAACCCCTTCTTCCCCGACTGATGCGCAATCGGGGGAGAAGGGGTTTGGTTAACGCTTTAGCGACAACTCAAGTTCCCTGTGGGAGGGGGCTTGCTCTCGAAAGCGGTGAGTCAGTCACCATTATCAGTGACTGTCACACCGCATTCGCGAGCAAGCCCGCTCCCGCACTTTCGTCCGCCGTTAATCAGGCGGCGCCGTCGAGGAATTGCTCGGCGTAGTGGCAGGCCACCTGGCGATTATCCAATTCACGCAACAACGGCTCTTCAGTGCTGCAACGCTCGGTCGCGTACGGGCAGCGCTTGTGGAACGCGCAGCCCGGTGGCGGGTTCAGCGGGTTGGGCAATTCGCCGACGATCTTGATTTTCGGCTTGTTCGGGTCCGGGTGAATGGTCGGGGTCGCCGACAGCAACGCCTGGGTGTACGGGTGCAGCGGACGTTCGTAGATAGCGTCTTTCGGGCCCATTTCCACCGGGCGACCGAGGTACATCACCATCACGTCATCGGCCACATGTTGCACCACCGCCAGGTTGTGCGAGATGAACACGTACGCGGTGTTGAACTCTTGCTGCAGATCCATGAACAGGTTCAGCACCTGTGCCTGAATCGACACGTCCAGTGCCGAGGTAGGCTCATCCGCGACCAGCACTTTCGGTTGCAGCATCATCGCCCGGGCGAGAGCGATCCGCTGGCGCTGACCGCCGGAGAACATGTGCGGATAGCGCTGGTAGTGCTCGGGACGCAAGCCGACCTGCTTCATCATCGCCTGGACTTTTTCGCGGCGTTCAGCGGCGGACAGGTTGGTGTTGATCAGCAGCGGCTCGCCGAGTTGGTCACCGACTTTCTGCCGTGGGTTCAACGACGCGTACGGGCTCTGGAATACCATCTGCACGTCTTTGCGCAGTTGTTTGCGCTGGGCCTTGTCGGCGCCAGCCACTTCCTGACCGGCGATTTTCAGCGAACCGGACGACGGCTCTTCAATCAGGGTCAGGGCGCGGGCGAGGGTGGATTTGCCGCAGCCCGATTCGCCGACCACGGCGAGGGTCTTGCCGGCTTCCAGTTCGAACGACACGCCGTTGAGCGCGCGCACGGTGGCGTGCCCCTTGAACAGGCCACGGGAGACTTCGTAGTGACGGGTCAGGTCGCGGGCGGTAAGTACGACGGCCATTACGCCACCTCCTGGTTCAGCGGGAAGAAGCAGCGGGCGAGGCTGTGGCTTTTCGGATCAAGGGCCGGACGCTGCGCGCGGCAGGTGTCCTGCACGTACGGGCAGCGCGGCGACAGCAGGCAACCCTGCGGACGGTCGTAGCGGCCCGGGACGATGCCCGGCAGTGTCGCCAGACGCTCGGCGCCCTGGCTGTGTTCCGGAATCGCCTTGAGCAACGCTTCGCTGTACGGGTGTGCCGGGATGTCGAACAGTTGCGGCACCTGACCGACTTCGACAGCCTGGCCGGCGTACATCACGCACACGCGCTGGGCGGTTTCGGCCACGACCGCGAGGTCGTGAGTGATCAGCACCAGGCCCATGTTCTGTTCTTTCTGCAACGCCAGCAGCAGATCCATGATCTGTGCCTGAATCGTCACGTCCAGCGCCGTGGTCGGTTCGTCGGCGATCAGCAGTTTCGGTTCGCCGGCAATCGCCATGGCAATCGCGACACGCTGGCTCATACCGCCAGACAGTTGGTGCGGGTAGGCGTCCATACGGCTGGCGGCGCCCGGGATCTCCACTTTTTCCAGCAGTTCGATCGCACGTTTGCGCGCTTGCTTGCCGGACATTTTCAGGTGCAGACGCAGCACTTCTTCGATCTGGAAACCGACGGTGTAGCTCGGATTCAGCGCGGTCATCGGGTCCTGGAACACCATCGACAGGTCTTTGCCGACGATTTGCCGACGTTGACGATTGCTCAGCTTGAGCATGTCTTTGCCGTCAAAGCTGAGCGAGTCGGCGGTGACGATGCCGGGATGCTCGATCAGGCCCATCAGCGCCATCATGGTCACGGATTTACCCGAACCCGATTCGCCTACGATCGCCAGGACTTCGCCTTTGTCGACTTTCAGGTCGAGGCCATCGACAACGGGTGTCGCGGTTTTGTCGCCGAAGCGAACGTTGAGATTCTTGATTTCTAGCAGTGACATGGGAATCTCCTCAGGCGGCGTTCTTGAGTTTCGGGTCCAGCGCATCGCGCAGACCGTCGCCCATCAAGTTGATTGCCAGCACGCTGAGCAAAATGGTCAAACCAGGCAGACTCACGACCCACCAGGCGCGTTCGATGTAATCGCGGGCCGAGGCCAGCATGGTGCCCCATTCAGGGGTTGGCGGTTGTACGCCAAGGCCGAGGAAGCCCAGTGCCGCAGCATCGAGAATCGCCGAGGAGAAGCTCAGGGTGGCCTGCACGATCAGCGGCGCCATGCAGTTCGGCAGCACGGTGATGAACATCAGACGTGGCAGACCGGCACCGGCCAGGCGCGCGGCGGTCACGTAGTCGCGGTTCAGTTCGCCCATCACCGCAGCACGGGTCAGACGCACGTAGGACGGCAGCGATACCACAGCAATGGCGATCACGGTGTTGATCAGGCCAGGGCCGAGGATGGCGACGATCGCCACAGCCAGCAGCAGGGACGGCAGGGCCAGCATGATGTCCATCAGACGCATGATGGTCGGGCCGATCATTTTCGGGAAGAAACCGGCGAACAGACCCAGCAGGATCCCCGGGATCAGCGACATCACCACCGACGACAGACCGATCAGCAGCGACAGGCGCGAACCCTGAATCAGCCGTGACAGCAGGTCGCGACCCAGTTCATCGGTGCCGAGCAGGAATTGCATCTGCCCGCCTTCGAGCCACGCCGGTGGCGTCAGCAGGAAGTCACGGTATTGCTCGCTTGGGTTATGCGGCGCGACCCACGGCGCGAAGATCGCGCAGAAGATGATCAGCAGCATGAACAGCAGGCCGGCAACCGCGCCCTTGTTCTTGGAGAAGGCTTGCCAGAATTCTTTGTACGGTGACGGGTACAGCAGGCTTTGATCCGCGCTTGGGGCGGAAGTGGCTACTGAGGATGTTGGAGTGCTCATGGTATGGACCTCAGCGCTGATGACGGATGCGTGGGTTGGCAAAGCCGTAGAGGATGTCCACTACGAAGTTGACCAGAATCACCAGGCAGGCGATTAACAGGATGCCGTTTTGCACAACCGGGTAGTCCCGGGCGCCGATGGCTTCGATCAGCCATTTACCGATGCCGGGCCAGGAGAAAATGGTTTCGGTCAGGACTGCACCGGCCAGCAGGGTGCCGACTTGCAGGCCGACCACGGTCAGCACCGGAATCAGCGCGTTGCGCAGGCCGTGCACGAACACCACGCGCGAGGGCGACAGGCCTTTGGCCTTGGCGGTGCGGATGTAGTCTTCGCGCAGCACTTCGAGCATCGACGAACGGGTCATCCGCGCGATCACCGCCAGCGGAATGGTGCCGAGCACGATGGCCGGCAGGATCAGGTGATGCAGCGCATCAAGGAATGCGCCCATGTCATCGGCCAGCAGCGTGTCGATCAGCATGAAACCGGTGCGCGGCTCGATGTCGTAAAGCAGGTCGATCCGTCCGGACACCGGGGTCCAGCCCAGGCTCACCGAGAAGAACATGATCAGGATCAGGCCCCACCAGAAGATCGGCATCGAATACCCCGCCAGGGAGATGCCCATCACCCCATGGTCGAACAGGGATCCTCGCTTTAGAGCCGCAATCACCCCGGCCAGAAGACCGAGGATGCCGGCAAACAGCAGGGCGGCCATGGACAGTTCCAGGGTCGCCGGGAAGAGGGAGGTGAACTCGGTCCATACGCTCTCACGCGTACGCAGGGATTCGCCGAGATCGCCGTGGGCCAGTTTGCCGATGTAGTCCAGGTACTGGGCATACAGTGGCTTGTTCAGACCTAGGCGTTCCATTGCCTGAGCGTGCATTTCGGGGTCGACCCGACGTTCGCCCATCATCACTTCCACGGGGTCGCCCGGAATCATGCGAATCAACGCGAAAGTCAGCAAGGTGATGCCGAAAAACGTGGGGATCAACAACCCCAGTCGGCGGGCAATAAAACTAAACATCTTGTGAGGTACCTCATCAGCCGGTTAGGCGTGCCCGGCGACCCTGGGGTCAGGGAGGCCGGGAGTTTCTTATCTACTTCACCTGGGTGGTGGCGAAGTTATTGGTTGTGAGAGGGCTGATGTGATAACCCTCTACGTTGTTGCGCATTGCGGTAAACATCCGGGTGTGGGCCATGCTGATCCACGGTTGGTCCTGATTAAACAGCACCTGGGCCTGTTCGTAGAGTTTGGCGCGTTCGGCCGGATCTACTTTAGCCCGTGCTTCGTCGAGCAGGGTCTGGAATTTCTCGTTGCACCAGCGCGCGTAGTTTTCGCCGTTCTTGGCTGCTTCGCAACTCAGCATAGGCGTCAGGAAGTTATCCGGGTCGCCGTTGTCGCCCGCCCATCCGGCCGACACCATGTCGTGCTCGCCGGCCTTGGCGCGTTTGAGCATTTCGCCCCATTCCATGACGCGGATGTCGATCTTGATTCCGACCTTGGCCAGGTCAGCCTGCATCATCTGCGCGCCGAGCATCGGGTTCGGGTTGGTCGGACCGCCGCCGTTACGGGTAAACAGGGTAAACACGGTGCCTTCCGGAACCCCGGCTTCCTTGAGCAGGGCACGGGCCTTGTCCAGGTCGCGTGGCGGGTTCTTCAGGTCGTGGTTGTAGCCCAGAAGGGTCGGCGGGTACGGGTTGACCGCCACACTGGCGTTGCCTTTGCCGAACAGCGCGTTGACGTAGGCTTCCTTGTCGAAGGCGATGTCGATGGCCTTACGCACGCGCACGTCGCTGATGTACTTGTGCTGGGTGTTCATGGCGATGTACGAGACGGTCATCGCGTCCATCTCGTCGACTTTCAGGTTGCTGTCTTTCTTGATGCTCGGGATGTCATCCGGTTTCGGATACAGCGCGATCTGGCACTCGTTGGCCTTGAGCTTCTGCAGGCGCACGTTGTTGTCGGTGGCAATCGCCAGGATCAGCGCGTCAGCCGGGGCCTTGCCACGGAAGTAGTCCGGGTTGGCCTTGAAGCGCACCTGCGCATCCTTGGCATAACGCTGGAAGATGAACGGGCCGGTGCCGACTGGCTTGTTGTTGAGGTCGCCGGTCTTGCCGGACTTGAGCAACTGGTCGGCGTATTCGGCCGGGTAGATCGAGGAGAACGCCATGGCGATGTCGGCCAGGAACGGCGCTTCGCGGCGGGTCAGGGTGAACTTGACCGTGTTGTCGTCGACTTTCTCTACGCTTTTGAGCAGTTCCTTGAAGCCCATGCTTTCAAAGTACGGGAAGCCCACGCTCGACAGTTTGTGCCACGGGTGATTCGGGTCCAGCTGACGCTGGAAGCTCCAGACCACGTCGTCGGCGTTCATGTCGCGGGTCGGCTTGAAGTATTCGGTGGTGTGAAACTTGACGCCTTTGCGCAGGTGGAACGTGTACGTCAGGCCGTCTTCACTGATGTCCCAGGATTCGGCCAGTGCCGGAATCACTTCGGTGGTGCCGGGCTTGAAGTCGGCCAGGCGGTTGAAGATCGTTTCGGCCACCGCGTCGGCAGTGACTGCAGTTGTGTACTGGACCATATCGAAGCCTTCCGGGCTGGCTTCGGTGCAGACCACCAAGGGTTTGGCCGAGACGCCGATGGCGGCGCTCAACAACGCGGCAGCAACGGCCGCACGTAGGGGAAGCATTTTCATCGATAACCCTCTGCAATCGGTTGAAGACAAAAAACCGAACGGCCGACTCGTCATGAGTCAGCCGTCGGTTGGCGGTTTTTACAGGATGTTGAACGGGATGGTGGTCACGAGACGGAACTCGTTGATGTTGCCGTCAGCCTGGTGCTCGCTCGCGCGGTGAGTGGTGTAAGTCGCGCGAATTGCGGTGGCCTTGAGCGGGCCGCTCTGCACGGCGTAGGAAGCACCGACACCGTATTCGTAGTGGCTTTCGCCATCCATCAGGCTCAGGTCGCCGCGCTTGGCGCCCGGATCGGTGTAGGCGGTGCCGGTGTAGTGAGTACCGTCGATACCCCAGCCGCGAGCCTGGTAGATGTTGAACTTCAGGCCTGGCACGCCGTATTCGGCCATGTTGATGCCGTAGGCGATCTGGAAGGATTTCTCGTTCGGGCCGTTGAAGTCCGACAGCAGGGAGTTGGCCAGGTAGATGCCGTTGGTTTCGTGCAGGTAGTCGAAGTACTCGTTACCGTTCACTTGCTGGTAGGAGAAGGTCAGGCTGTGGGCCTGGTGAGTCAGGCCGAACGACAGCGAGTAGGTGTCGTTGTCGATGTTGCCCATCAACTTTTTGCCTTCGTCGACGGTCTTGTAGTAGTTCAGACCGGTGGTCAGGCTTAGTACCTGGCTATCACCCAATTCGTGGGTGCCGCCGAAGTAGTACTGGTTCCAGAAGTCTTCGACGTTGGCTACGTAGAGACTGGTTTTCAGGCTCTTCAGAGGCTGGTAGTTCACGCCAGCGGTGTAAACCTTGTCGGTTTCAACGCCAGTGGCCGAGTACTCGGTGCGGAACTTCGACAGGCTCTGCTCGGTACGTGGCGAAACACGGTCAAAACCGGCCAGATCGAACGACAGGTTGTTCAGTTCTTCGCTGTGCAGGCTGATCCCTTCAAAGCTCGAAGGCAGCGGACGGTTGCCGATGACGTCGACGATCGGGGTGCTGAAGTTTTGACGACCCGCAGTCAGCGTGGTGTTGGAAACACGGAACTTGACGTTGGCCAGACCCAGTTTGCTCCACTGGTCAACAGCGTCGCCGTCGGAGTGCGCCAGGGTGCGGTTGGAGCCGCCGGCGATGTCCTTGCGGTCACGGTCCAGAACGATGGCGTTGTAGGCGGCGACTTCAGTGCTCACGCCAACGGTGCCTTGGGTGAAGCCCGAGGTGTAGTTGACGATGGTGCCTTGAACCCAGTTGATACGACGCGGGGTTGGCGTTTTCACCACTGGCGAAGTGTTCTTGTCGCTGTTCTTCACATAGCTGAAGCGGTCATCCCGACGCTTCAGTTCGTTGGCGTACCAGTTGCGCGTAGTGCCGCCCAGACTTTGTCCTTCGATAAAGCCCTTAGCCTCGCTTTGGGCGCTGCTACCGGCCAGGGTGGTCGGTACGAATTCCTGACTTGCAGGTTCTGCGTACGCCGTAGCGGTGATGCTGCTGATGGCCAGGGCCAGTATCGCGGTGCTGCTCAGTTTCATGGGTGAAGCTCCTTTACTTTCTTTTTATGCCGGCTTTTTTGGGTGGGCCGGTTATTGGTTTAGAACTCATTTCACACATCGCAAACGTTTGCAAAATGCCGGATCGGCGAATTTCGGCAAAGCGCTTGCGTGAGGGGATAGACAGTCCCCTCAGCGTTGCGGCTAATCGGTTGGGTTAATCGATACTGACGCCTGAAAACACATTGCGACCGAAGGGGCTGACCTTGAAGCCTTCAACCCGGGCGCTTAACGGCTGGTTGACCGTCGAGTGGGCGACAGGCGTGATCGGCACTTGCTGCTTGAGCAACTGCTGCGCCTGTTTGTAGAGCGTGGTGCGCTGGTCGCGATCGGTGATGACCTTGGCCTCTTTGATCAGCTTGTCGTACGCCGGATCGCACCACATGGAATAGTTGTTGCCGCCAATGGCGTCGCAGCTGTACAGGGTGCCCAGCCAGTTGTCCGGGTCCCCGTTGTCGCCGGTCCAGCCGATCAGGCTGATATCGTGCTCGCCATTCTTGGTGCGCTTGATGTACTCGCCCCATTCGTAGCTGACGATCTTCACTTTCAGACCGATTTTCGCCCAGTCTGCCTGGAGCATTTCGGCCATCAGTTTGGCGTTCGGGTTGTATGGACGCTGTACCGGCATCGCCCACAGGGTGATCTCGGTGCCTTCTTTCACGCCGGCAGCCTTGAGCAGCTCGCGGGCTTTTTCCGGGTTGTAGGCGGCGTCTTTGATGCTGTCGTCGTAGGACCACTGGGTCGGTGGCATGGCGTTGACCGCCAGTTGCCCGGCGCCTTGATAAACAGCGTTGAGAATCCCCTGTTTATTCACCGCCATGTCCAGCGCCTGACGTACTTCGAGCTGGTCGAAGGGCTTGTGGCGCACGTTGTAGGCGATGTAGCCGAGGTTGAAGCCCGGCTTGGAAATCAGCTGCAGTTTCGGGTCGACCTTCAGTGCTTCGACATCGGCAGGGCGTGGATGCAGGGTGATCTGGCATTCGCCGGCCTTGAGCTTCTGCACGCGTACCGAAGCGTCGGTGTTGATCGCGAAGATCAGGTTCTTCAGCTTGACCCGGCTCGGGTCCCAGTAGTGCTCGTTACCGGTGTAACGGATATTCGAGTCTTTCTGATAGCTCTTGAACACGAACGGCCCGGTGCCGACCGGCTTCTGGTTGATGTCGCTCGGCTTGCCTTCGGCCAGCAGCTTGTCGGCGTATTCGGCGGACAGGATGGCAGCGAAGCTCATGGCGATGTTCTGGATGAACGCGGCGTCGACGCTGTTGAGCGTGAACTCCACGGTCAGCGGCCCGGTCTTTTCGACCTTGGCAATGTTCTTGTTCAGGCTCATCCCGTTGAAATACGGGAATTCGGTCGGATAAGCCTTACGGAATGGCTGTTGCGGATCGAGCATGCGGTTAAACGTGAACAGCACGTCGTCGGCGTTGAAATCGCGCGTCGGTTTGAAGTACGGCGTTGTATGAAATTTCACACCTTCACGCAGGTGAAAGGTGTACTTGAGACCATCCTCGGAAATATCCCACTTGGTTGCCAGTCCCGGTACGACGTTGGTCGCGCCTTTTTCAAACTCGACCAGGCGGTTGTACAGCGGCTCGGCGGCATCGTTATCGGTGGCCGTCGTGTATTGCGCGGTATCAAAACCCGCCGGGCTGCCTTCGGAGCAGAACACCAGGCTGTTGCTGGCGGCGTAACTGGCGGACGTGGCGGCCAACAGGCCGGCGCCCAGCAATGCGGAAAAAATCAAGGTATGGCGCATGACGCTCCCTCTTTTTGTAGTGTTGTTCAATGCACCGCGGTCCCGTCCAGGGACGCTGAGGTGGCATTGAGCTCAATCCAGTGCGTACGGCAAGCCGGTGGCCCACGCAGAAACTGGTCAGAACCCGACGGTAGGGGCCGTGGGTCTGGCAGTAAATGCGTAATTGCCTGAAAACTCGTAGGAAAAGTCGACACGTCCTATGCCACTGCAGTCATCCGCAGCGGAATTGGCTGTAGGCAAATTCCTGACTTCCCGGCAGCTAAAGCAAGGGCGACGTCATGAACGTCGCCCTTGCAATGGCTTAGTTGCTGACGCTGACGCCGTAGAAGGAGTTCAAGCCGAATGGGCTGATCTTGAAGTCCTGCACGTTGGCGCGCATGGGTTGATACACCGTCGAGTGAGCGATAGGTGTCATTGGGACTGCATCTTTGAGGACGTGTTGCGCCTGTTTGTACAGTTCAGTGCGCTTGGCCTGGTCGGTCGTGCGCTTGGCTTCCTTGACGAGACCGTCGAACTTCTTGTCGCACCACTTGGAGAAGTTGTTGCCGCTGAGCGAGTCGCAGCCGAACAGCACGTTCAGCCAGTTGTCCGGGTCACCATTGTCACCGCTCCAGCCAATGATCATGGCCTGGTTCTCGCCACCTTTGGAACGCTTGATGTACTCGCCCCACTCGTAGCTGGTGATCTTCACGTTCAGGCCGATCTTCTTCCAGTCGGACTGGAGCATTTCAGCCATCAGCTTGGCGTTCGGGTTGTACGGACGCTGCACCGGCATCGCCCACAGCACGATCTCGGTACCTTCCTTGACGCCAGCTTCCTTGAGCAGCTGTTTGGCTTTCTCAGGATCGTACTTGGCGTCCTTGATGGTGGTGTCGTAGGACCACTGGGTCGGTGGCATGGCGTTGACGGCCAGCTGGCCGGCGCCCTGGTAAACCGAATCGATGATCTGCGGCTTGTTCACCGCCATGTCCAGCGCCTGACGTACGCGCAGGTCAGCCAGCGGGTTAGCCTCGTTGCTGCCCTTGACCTTGTCCATCACGTTGTAGGCGATGTAGCCCAGGTTGAAACCGGCCTGGTCAGGCATCTTCAGGGTTTTGTCGGCCTTCAGCGCCGCGAGATCCGCCGGACGCGGGAACAGAGTGACCTGGCACTCGTTCTTTTTCAGTTTCTGGATACGTACCGACGGGTCGGTGGTGATGGCGAAGATCAGGTTGTCGATCTTCACGTCCTCAGGCTTCCAGTAATCCTTGTTGCCGGTGTAGCGGATGTTCGAGTCTTTCTGGTAGCTCTTGAACACGAACGGACCAGTGCCGATCGGCTTCTGGTTGATGTCGGCAGCCTTGCCTTCCTTGAGCAGCTGGGCTGCGTACTCGGCGGACTGGATCGAGGCGAAGCTCATGGCCATGTTCTGGATGAACGCGGCGTCGACTTCTTTCAGTGTGAACTTGACGGTGTGGTCGTCGACTTTATCGATCTTGGTGATGTTGGTGTCCATCCCCATGTCGGTGAAGTACGGGAATTCGGTCGGGTACGCCTTACGGAACGGGTCATCCTTGTTAATCATGCGATTGAAGGTGAACAGCACGTCGTCGGCGTTGAACTCACGAGTCGGCTTGAAATACGGGGTGGTGTGGAACTTGACGCCTTCACGCAGGCGGAAGGTGTAAGTCAGGCCGTCCGGGGAAATGTCCCAGCTGGTGGCCAGGCCCGGGATAACGGCGGTGCCGCCACGCTCGAACTGGCTCAGACGGTTGAACATGGTTTCGGCTGAGGCGTCGAAGTCGGTTCCGGTGGTGTACTGGCCTGGATCAAAACCGGCCGGGCTCCCTTCGGAGCAGAACACCAGGTTAGTCGCAGCGGATGCGAAAGGTGCGGAGGCTAACAAGCCTGCGCCGACTAAAAACGGAATGACCGCGTGTTTAAGCATGTTGGCCTCATGATTTGTTGTCATTTTTTAATATTGAGGTACGACCTCGTGAGTCGTGCCTGCGGATACTTATGCAGGGGCCATACCCAATGCAAGATCCAGAGTGTGAGCGAGCGTTAAACGGTGGCACGTACGTACCTTAATGTCGCATCTGTATAACTTTTGACGCATTTGACCGTTTGCGGGTGGATTTTACGGTGCAAACGAAGCCCCAAAACGGTGCGCCGGTCACGTTGTGCGCGCCGCATTGGGGCTCGGTGTTACTTATTTATACCCACGCCGTAGAAGGGCGTAAGGCCAAACGGACTGATCTTGAAGTCGGTCACTTCCTTGCGCAGTGGCTGGAACACCGTGGAGTTGGCGATCGGGGTGATCGGCACCTGCTGTTTAAGGATCAGTTGCGCCTGTTGATACAGTTTTACCCGTTGCGCCTTGTCGGTGGTCACCTTGGCCTGCTGCACCAGTTTGTCGTAGGCCGGGTCGCACCACTTGGCGTAGTTGCTGCCCTTGACCGCGGCGCAGCTGTAGAGCACGCCGAGCCAGTTGTCCGGGTCGCCGTTGTCACCTGTCCAACCATAGATCATCGCGTCGTGTTCGCCATTTTTCGCACGCTTGATGTACTCGCCCCATTCGTAGCTGACGATGTTGGCCTTGATGCCGATTTTCTCCCAATCCTGCTGGATCATCTGCGCCGACATGCGTGCATTCGGGTTTGAGGCGCGCTGCACCGTCATCGCCCACAGGTTGATGGTGGTACCCGGCGCAACCCCGGCTTCCTTGAGTAGCGCCTTGGCTTTCGCCGGGTTGTATGGTGCGTCCTTGATGTTCGGGTCATACGACCATTGCGCCGGCGGCAAGGCGTTCTGCGCCAGTTGGCCGGCACTCTGGTAAACCGCTTTGATGATCGCCGGTTTGTCGATGGCCATGTCCAGTGCCTGACGGACCTTGAGCTGGTCCAATGGCGGGTGAGTGGTGTTGTAGGCGAGGAAGCCGAGGTTGAAACCGGGCTGCTTGAGCACGCGCAGGTTCGGGTCTTGTTGCATCACTTCGATGTCGGCCGGGCGCGGGTAGCCGCTGACCTGGCATTCGCCGGCCTTGAGTTTCTGCAGGCGTACGGCGGCGTCGGGGGTGATCGAAAAGATCAGGTTGTCGATCTTCACGTCTTCCGGTTTCCAGTAGGCCGGGTTGGCGGCGTAGCGGATCTGCGAGTCTTTCTGGTAGCGCTTGAATACGAACGGGCCGGTGCCCACCGGTTTCTGGTTGAGGTCGGCGGCTTTGCCTTCCTTTAGCAGTTGCGCGGCGTATTCGGCCGATTGCACCGAGGCGAAGCTCATGGCGAGGTTTTGCACGAACGCGGCGTCGACGTTGTTGAGGTTGAAGCGCACGGTCTGATCGTCGATTTTTTCTACCGATTTGATCGTGGTGTTCAGGCCCATGTCGGTGAAGTACGGGGACTCGGCGGGGTAGGCCTTGCGAAAGGCGTTGTCGGGGTCGAGCAGGCGCTGGAAGGTGAACAGTACGTCGTCGGCGTTGAAGTCGCGGGTCGGGGTGAAATATTCCGTGGTGTGGAATTTCACGCCTTGCCGTAGGTGGAAGGTGTATTGCAGGCCGTCGCTGGAGACGTCCCATTTTGTCGCCAGGCCGGGTTCGATGTCGGTGCCGCCGCGCTGGAATTGGGTGAGGCGGTTGAAGACGGTTTCGGCGGAGGCGTCGAAGTCGGTGCCGCTGGTGTATTGGCTGGGGTCGAAGCCTGCCGGGCTGGCTTCGGAGCAGTAGACCAGGGTTGTGGCGGCGTTGGCGATCGGGGCTATGGCGGTTAGTGCGAGGGTGATTAGTAGTGGTTTTAGGGTGAATCTTTCCATGGAGTCCCCGGGATTTGGAGGTGGTTGTTTTTTCAGGTTAGCGGGGATTTGGGTGTGTTCGGAAATATCGTTTTTCTTGTTGGGGTGTCTATCTCGGTATATCTGGGGCTTTTGGGTGCATATCCGTTGCTGCGGTAACGGCGGCTTGGGGTTCCGCCCTTACGGCGGGTCACTTTTTCCAGACGCCGAAAAAGTAACCAAAAAGGCTTGCTCCTGCGTTCGGCCCGCTCGCTGGGGCTCGGGGTTCCTTCGCTCCGGGATCGATCCGGGCGCAGCGCCTCCGGTTTGCTTCGCTGCACCTCCTCTCGCTGTGTTTGGCTGCGCCAAACGGTCGCTGCGCTCCCACCCCCGGATCAATCCCTCCACTCAGCCTTCCGACGTCGCCCGTGGATCAAGATCAAAAGCGGTACTCGAGCTAACGCTCATCGTGTTGAGTGGTGAAAAGCGGGTGCGGCGACTGGCTAAGTGATGGCGGCCTGACAGCCGACCAATCTCTAACGGCCTGCACGCCATCCACTGTGGGAGCGGGCTTGCTCGCGAAGAGGCCCGTCCAGTCACCTGATAAAATTGGCTTGTTTAAAGTCGTTTCAAATAACCAGAACCTTCCCACAAGGTTTTCAGGTTGTCCCTCGGACGCCAGCTCTCTAGCCTTGAACTGTCGCTGAAAACTCAGCGATCGGGTGTGAGAACCCGCAGGAACTGTTAATCCACAATCAGTACCACCATAATTGCCGCCAGCATTTCTGCTGCTGCAATGTTCTATGGCGGCTGTGTGCGGGCGGGCTTCGGTCCGGCCGGGCTTGTTCCTACCGGTTTCTCACCCCGCACATTGCTGCCACCACTCCGCCGCGTGAGAAACGGCGAGTGAATGGCTTTTGATTAGGAACGCTATCAATGTCCAAGCCTGTCCCCGATCCACCCCCAGAAACAACCCCACTCACCGAAGCCCTCCACGCCGAAGACCTCGCGAAAAACCGCGAAGCGATCAAGCGCGCCCTCGACTTCTACCTCAGCCCCGAAGCCACAAAACCGCGTCCGCCCAGTTCGATGTTCCTCGTCCATCCGGGCATCGACACGGAAAGTCTGCTGGCCCACGCCTGCGAGTCCCTGGCCTCGGCCAACATCATGGCCAGCGATTTCGCCGATCAGCTCAGTCGCCCGCAGCGCAATACGGCGCTGGCGATTCCGCAGACCTGAGACCGCGTTATCGTTCATCGCGAGCAGGCTCACTCCTACAGGGAACGCATTCCAAATTGTAGGAGTGAGCCTGCTCGCGATGGCGGCGGAACATTCACCACAAAATCCAGGCACAAAAAAACCGGCGATCATTCACTGATCGCCGGTTTCTCATTCAGCCCACATCAATTCACTGCATCAGCACTTCGATCGAGCCATCGGCGGTCAGGCTGACCTGGCTGGTGCCGGCTTCAACTTCTGGTGTGACCGGTGCCGAATCCGCCATGCCGGCGGCTTTCATCATCATCGGGGCGCGCATGTACGGTTGTGGATAACCGTTGCTGTTGAGGTTCAGGTTGACGATTTTGTACCCCTTGCCGCCCAGTGCGTCAGTGGCCAGTTGCGCGCGGGCCTTGAAGGCGCTGACGGCTTCTTTCAGCAACTTGTCCTCGCTGGCCTTGCGGGTCGGCTCGGCGATGGCGAAGTCCATGCCGCCCATTTTCAGGTCGGTCAGCAGTTCGCCGGTGAGTTTGGACAGGGCGGCGAAGTCGGCGCTTTCCAGGCGCAGTTCGGCGCGTTCACGCCAGCCGGTGATCTTCTGGCCTTTGGTGTCGTAGATCGGGTAGCTGTTGCGGCTGCCCTGGCGCAGGGTGATGTCTTTGACTTGCTTGGCCTGTGCGAGTGCCTTGTTCATGGTGGTGCTGACGTCCGCGGCGAGTTTGGCCGGGTCGGTGTTTTGCGCTTCGGTGTAGAGCGTCACGATCATCAGGTCGCGGGCCACTTCCTGGCTGACTTCGGCGCGCAGGGAAATCTGGTTGTAGTGCAGCTCATCGGCGGCCAGCGCCGGAAGGCTGGCGATGCTGCCGACGGTCAGGGCGAGAAGGGCGGCGCTGCGGCGAAAGGTGTGCATGAAGGCTCCTTGAATAATGCGCAGGTGTTGGTTCGTCCCTGCGTGAAACCATCAGACTCTAGCTTCTGCGATCCGGTTCGCCCAGTTACAACTTCTATACAGATGCAGCGAGCCGCTGCGCGGCCATTCGCGAGCAGGCTCGCTCCCACTTTTGAAATGCATTCCTCTGTGGGAGCGAGACTGCTCGCGAAGGCGCCCTTATAGCCTCCGAAAATGTTTTCGCCATGTGGTCATTTGCCGCACTTTCGCCTCTCAAAGGCGCGGCTTGGTTATACTCCGTGCGATCCGCCTGGAGCGCTCATCAGGAGAGCTCATGCTCGCCCCCGTACAACTGACTTCCGCCACTCGCCAGAACCTCTGGCGGCTGACCTTCATTCGCACCCTGGTGCTCGCCGCGCAGGCCGGTTCTGTAGGCCTGGCCTACTGGCTGCAACTGCTGCCGTTGCCGTGGGTGCAACTGGCGATGACCCTCGGCTGCTCGATTCTGCTGTGCGTGTTCACCGCCGTGCGCCTGCGCACTTCATGGCCGGTGACCGAGCTCGAATACGCCCTGCAACTGGCCTGCGATCTGGTGATCCACAGTGCGCTGCTGTATTTTTCCGGCGGTTCGACCAACCCGTTCGTTTCCTACTACCTGGTGCCGCTGACCATCGCGGCGGTGACGCTGCCGTGGCGTTATTCGGTGATTCTGTCGGGTATCGCGCTGGCGCTGTACACCGTGATGCTCACGCGTTTCTATCCGCTGGAAACCCTGCCGGTGGCCCGCGAGAACCTGCAGATCTACGGCATGTGGCTGAGCTTCGCGCTGGCCGCTGCGGTCATCACGTTTTTCGCTGCGCGCATGGCGGAAGAGCTGCGTCGTCAGGAAGAATTGCGCGCGATTCGTCGTGAAGAAGGCTTGCGCGATCAGCAATTGCTCGCCGTCGCCACTCAGGCGGCCGGCGCCGCGCATGAACTCGGCACGCCGCTGGCGACCATGAGCGTACTGCTCAAGGAGATGCAGCAGGATCACCCCGACGCGATGCTGCAAGACGATCTGAAGGTGCTGCAGGATCAGGTCAAACTCTGCAAAGAAACCCTGCAGCAACTGGTGCGTGCCGCCGAAGCCAACCGCCGTATGGCCGTGGAGATGCAGGACGTCACCCAATGGCTCGACGAAGCGCTGAACCGCTGGCACCTGATGCGTCCGGAAGCCAGTTATCGCTTCCAGCGTCTCGGCCAAGGCACCGTGCCGCGCATGGCACCGCCGCCGGACCTGACCCAGGCGCTGCTCAATCTGCTGAACAACGCCGCCGACGCCTGCCCGGAAAACCTTCAGGTGACGCTGGACTGGGATGCGGAAACCGTGACCATCAGCATTCGTGACCACGGCGCCGGTGTGCCGCTGGCCATCGCCGAGCAGATCGGCAAACCGTTTTTTACCACCAAGGGCAAAGGTTTCGGCCTGGGCCTGTTTTTGAGCAAGGCCAGCGTGACACGCGCCGGCGGCTCAGTGAAACTCTATAGTCATGAGGAAGGCGGCACGCTCACCGAGCTGCGCCTGCCCCACGGCGCCCGAGGAGACCAACATGAGTGACGAAATCCAAGTCGAAGGCGAAGAACTGCCGCATTTGCTGCTGGTCGACGACGACGCAACGTTCACCCGAGTAATGGCCCGTGCCATGGCTCGTCGTGGCTTTCGCGTCAGCACCGCAGGTTCCGCCGAAGAAGGCCTGACCATCGCCCAGGCTGACCTGCCGGACTACGCCGCGCTGGACCTGAAAATGGACGGCGACTCCGGCCTGGTGCTGCTGCCCAAGCTGCTGGAGCTGGACCCGGAAATGCGCGTGGTGATCCTCACCGGTTATTCGAGCATTGCCACCGCGGTCGAAGCGATCAAGCGCGGCGCCTGCAACTACCTGTGCAAACCGGCCGACGCCGATGACGTACTGGCCGCGCTGCTCTCCGAGCACGCCGACCTCGACAGTCTGGTGCCGGAAAACCCGATGTCGGTCGATCGCCTGCAGTGGGAACACATCCAGCGCGTGCTGACCGAACACGAAGGCAACATCTCTGCGACTGCCCGTGCCCTGGGCATGCACCGCCGCACCCTGCAGCGCAAACTGCAGAAGCGCCCGGTTCGTCGTTGAAAGGTTTTCTGGCCAAATGAGCTGGATTGAATGAAACAGGCGCTACCCTGCATTCGGGTAGCGCCTGGGTTCAAGCTACGACCGTGAAGAACATTTTTGGCGATGAGTATTTTTTTCCACCCAGAGTCGCTTCGCATTGCGCGTAGAGATCCAGCCCCAACCAGCTTTTCACGGTAGCTTTTGATACCGGGAGAATGAGCTCGTTGTTTTTACCGCCTTTCTGTTCGGATTTCTTTTCGGAGGCATATCCGATCCAGGCAAGATGGATATCAACCTTGGGGTTATCGGAACTGAATTTGACTGTAATCCCCGAATCACTCACCTCACTGATAGACAGTTTGCCATTCTTGATCGAATCGCTGGTTGGAGCATTAAGCGGGTTTTCTTCTTTGTTCATGACCAATTCCTTTCGTTGTCAGAGGGGTAACCTGCTCTCCTGATTCACAGCGAATTCCTTGCAGGAGGCCAGCCCAGTTGATCAGCCTGAATCGCCCCCCTCTACTGTCAACTCTGACAGTCCCGATGAACGGTACGTGCGCTCGCTGCGATACTGAAACCCCCATCAATCTGAACAATCCCTGAATGAGCCAGTCCCACTCTGGCGATAAAACGAACCGATCAACTATGATCGGTGCGTGTCTGTTCTTTTCTTTATCGAGCCTTTTCCATGAATCAGAACGCTGAATATTCCGCGGTCAACGATGCTGTGCGCGGGCAGTTTTTTCGCAAGGTGTGGGCGATCATCACGCCTTACTGGCGCAGCGAAGAGAAGGGCAAGGCCTGGACGTTGCTGATTGCGGTGATCGCACTCTCGCTGCTGAGTGTGGGTATCTCGGTGTGGTTCAACACCTGGTACAAGGATTTCTACAACGCGCTGCAAAAGAAAGATGAGGCGGCGTTCTGGCGCTTGATTCTGTATTTCTGCGGGATTGCAGCGGTGGCGATTGTCGGTGCCGTGTACCGGCTTTATCTGACCCAGATGCTGACGATTCGCTGGCGGGCGTGGCTCACCGAAAAGCATTTCTCCCGTTGGCTCGCCGACAAGAATTACTACCAGCTGGAGCAGGGTGGTTACACCGATAACCCGGACCAGCGGATTTCCGAAGACCTCAATAACTTCACCTCCAACACCCTTGAACTGGGGATCGGCCTGCTGCGCAATATCGTCAGCCTGGTGTCGTTCTCGATCATTTTGTGGGGCGTGTCGGGCAGCATCGAAGTCTATGGCATCACCATTCCCGGCTACATGTTCTGGTGCGTGCTGGTCTACGCCGTGGTGGGCAGCTGGCTGACGCATTTGATCGGTCGTCGCCTGATCGGCCTGAATAACCAACAACAACGCTTCGAAGCCGACCTGCGTTTTTCCATGGTGCGGATTCGCGAGAATGCCGAAAGCATCGCGTTGTATAACGGCGAACCGAATGAGAACCGTCGCTTGAGCAACCGTTTCGGCATGGTCTGGCATAACTTCTGGGACATCATGAAAGTGTCCAAGCGCCTGACATTTTTCACTGCCGGTTACAGCCAGGCTGCGATCATTTTCCCGTTTATCGTTGCGTCGCCGCGTTACCTCGCCGGCAAGATCGAACTGGGTGAGCTGATGCAGATCAGCTCGGCATTCGGCAACGTCCAGGAGAGTTTCAGCTGGTTCATCAGTGCTTATCAAAGCCTCGCGTCCTGGCGTGCCACCTGTGATCGTCTGCTGAGTTTCCGTCAGGCCATGACCGATAACGAACAGCGCACCCCGGCCATCGATGTGCAGAATCAGGGCAGCGAACTCAAAGTGCACAATCTCGGTCTGGACTTGGCTGATGGTCGTCACCTGCTGACCAATGCCGACATGACGGTGGAGCCGGGCGAGCGGGTGATGCTCAGCGGCCGATCCGGCAGCGGCAAGTCGACATTGCTGCGAGCGATGGGGCATCTGTGGCCGGCGGGCCACGGCAACATCCGGCTGCCAGCGGCGCGCTACCTGTTCCTGCCGCAGAAACCGTATCTGCCGATCGGCACCTTGCGCGAGGCCTTGAGTTATCCACAACCGGGCGATACCTATGCGCCGGAGCGCTACGCCGAGGTGCTGGAAACTTGCCGACTGCCGCATCTGGTCGCGCGTCTCGATGAAGCCAATCACTGGCAGCGCATGCTGTCGCCGGGTGAGCAGCAACGCCTGGCTTTCGCCCGCGCCATGCTTTACGCACCGCAATGGCTGTACATGGACGAAGCGACGTCGGCGATGGATGAAGAGGATGAGGCAACGTTGTATCAGGCGCTGATCGATCAGTTGCCGGGCCTGAGCATCGTCAGCGTCGGCCACCGCAGCAGCCTGAAGCGTTTCCACCCTAGACATGTGCGGATCGACAGCGGGCATCTGGTGGAGCAGGCCGTGACCGCTTGATCACCACAACCCCCGTGGGAGCGGGCTTGCTCGCGAAGGCGTCCATTCAGTCGACAAATCGGTTGCCTGACACACCGCCTTCGCGAGCAAGCCCGCTCCCACATGGGGTATTGTGAGGCGGGATGTGATCGTACAACCCGCCTGCGCTATGATGCCCACCAAGCCGAATTTTCGAGACCAGACGTTGACCATGGAAAACCCGATCGACACTCCACGCCTCCCACGCAAGCGCCGCAGCCTGGCTCAGGAGCTGGTGACGGTGCTGACCGAGCAGATCCGCGACGGTCTGCTCAAGCGCGGCGACAAATTGCCCACCGAGTCGGCGATCATGCAGGAGCACGGCGTCAGCCGCACCGTGGTGCGCGAGGCGATCTCCCGTTTGCAGGCCGCCGGCCAGGTGGAAACCCGCCACGGCATCGGCACCTTCGTGCTCGACACGCCGAGCCCCAGCGGTTTTCGCATCGACCCGGCCACGGTCGTCACCCTGCGTGACGTGCTGGCGATTCTCGAATTGCGCATCAGCCTGGAAGTGGAGTCCGCCGGCCTCGCCGCGCAACGCCGCAGTCCCGAACAACTGGCGACCATGCGCGCCGCCCTCGATGCGCTGAACGACAGCGTCGCCCACGCCAGCGATGCGGTGGCCTCGGACTTCGCCTTCCACCTGGAAATCGCCCTGTCCACCGGCAACCGCTACTTCACCGACATCATGACCCACTTGGGCACCAGCATCATTCCGCGTACGCGGCTGAATTCGGCGCGTCTGGCCCATGATGATCAGCAGCACTACATGAACCGCCTGAGCCGCGAGCACGAGGAAATCTACGATGCGATTGCCCGTCAGGATTCCGATGCGGCGCGAGCGGCAATGCGTCTGCACTTGACCAACAGCCGCGAAAGACTGCGCCAGGCCCATGAAGAGGCGCAGGCGCAGCGGGGATGAGTTTGCAGGTTTGATTCATATGTTGACTGATCTACCGCTTTCGCGAGCAAGCCCGCTCCCACCCTGGATTTTCGGTAAGCCCGGATTTTGAGTTCAGCCGAGATCCATTGTGGGAGCGGGCTTGCTCGCGAAGGGGCCCGTGAATTCAGCGCGGCAATATCGAGCGATCCACCCTCACCGCCAGTTTCGCTTTACCCGGCTTGGCAGCAAACGCCACCTCGCCTGATTGATCCACAATACCCCGCGCAATCGGCTTGCCATCGGCCAGCAACTCCAGCGGCGCGCCTTTAAGCGGCTGCCCCGACGCCAGTTCCAGTTTCAATTTGATCGTCATGCTCATTCTCCTTAATTGACGTTGCCCGTCGGGTGGTAATCCTTGAGCAGCAGGTACGTGCTCCAGCCCCACCAGTCGTCGACGGTGGCGGTGTCGTTGAGGTTGTTCACATCTTTGCGCCGCAGCACCTTGCCGCCTTCGACGCGGAACAGCGGCGCGAAGTTATTCGAAAGATTCAGCACCGCCGTCAGATCCGGCAGGCGTTGCAGTGCGGCAAACGTCGAAGGGGCGGGCACGTTGCCGCTGAGGTAGGCAGCAAAGATTTCGTCCGCTGAAGCTTGCACCGCCAGATTGACCTGGGTGCGGTTGTCCGCATCGCTGGCCTCGAAGTAGCGTTTGTCGCCGTAGGCGCGCCATTGATCGCCATGGACGTTGCGCACTTTGAGGCCGAATTTGCTGTCCTCGTCGTGCATGAAACGGGTCACCAGCGAGCCGAGATCGCTCGGCGTGACCACCGCCGCCATCTCCTTGCGCGGCACCCGCAGATGGCCGGCAGAGAACAGGTCAGTGAGGAAGTGGTCGGCAAACGCGTTCATCGCGTAGGCCCGTTCCAATCGTTGTTCATCGTGAGTGGCGCGGGCCGCGACGGCGGTTTGCAGGGCGGCGGTGTGGCCGGCGATGTAGGCCAGTCTGGCCCATTCGCCGAAGTGGTCGGCGTTGTTCGCCGCCAGTTTCAGATAACGCCCAAGCGGGAACAGCGCGGAGACAAAACTGCCGCCGCCGGTGATCTTGTTCCACTCTTCGGACAACGTATCTCCGAGCGCGTCGTAGGCTTGGTGCGGTGCTTTGCCGTCCTTGATCGCCTGCTTAACCGCGTCGATCTCTTTTTGCATGACCGCGAGAATCTGTGTGGCTTCGGCGCGGGAGGCCGGCAGCACGGCGAGAGAGTCGAAGGCGGCATTGAAACGGTTCAGGCGATCAGCCGGGGTCGCGCCTTCGTTGATCGGTCGATCGACCACGCCGTAGAAATCTCCAGCCAGCGCCACCACCTGGCCGTAGGTCAGTGCGAGGCCATTGGGCAAGTGCAAGGGCTTGGTTTGCGCGCGGATCGGTTCGGCGGTTTCGCTGAAGCGCAGCAGGGTGTTGTCGCCGATGGCCGTGTGTTCAGCGCCTTCAAAGCGCAGTGGCGGTCGAATGTTCAACGCTTTGCCGGGGAGGGCGATGGCCGGTTCGACATCGCTGTGGGCGTCGGCGATGTGCAGCAGCAGACGCGGATTGTCGGTGCTGAAGTGGATGCCGTTTACAGTGAAAAGATCTTCGAATCGGGCGATGACCAGTGTGGGTCTTTCCTGTGGTTTTGCATGCAGTCCGGACATTTCTGGCTCCTTGATATGTCGTCGGTGGATTTATTTTTAGCTGTATGTATATACAGTTAAATCGAGCCTAGACCAGATTTTTCCTACGTCAAGAAGGAATCTTGTCCGACAAAAAGTGCGGGGCAACGATGAAATGCAGTTGACGGTTATCTTTTAAGTTGTACGATGACCTACAACTTCAGCGCTGGCTGAACCATAAAACTCACAAAAAAATGTTGCTACCCAGGGTGTTCGAAAAATGAATCCACAAGAACTGAAGTCCATCCTCTCCGCCGGTCTGCTGTCGTTCCCGGTCACCGATTTCAATGCCCAGGGCGATTTCAACCGCGCTGGCTACATCAAACGTCTGGAATGGCTGGCCCCGTACGGCGCGTCGGCACTGTTCGCCGCCGGCGGCACCGGTGAGTTCTTCTCCCTGGCAGCCAGCGAATACTCGGAAATCATCAAGACTGCCGTCGACACCTGCGCCAGCAGCGTGCCGATTCTGGCCGGTGTCGGCGGCTCGACCCGTCAAGCCATCGAGTACGCCCAAGAAGCCGAGCGCCTGGGCGCCAAAGGCCTGTTGCTGCTGCCGCACTATCTGACCGAGGCCAGCCAGGACGGCGTTGCCGCCCACGTTGAAGCGGTGTGCAAATCGGTGAACATCGGCGTGGTGGTCTACAACCGCAACGTCTGCCGCCTGACCGCGCCACTGCTGGAACGTCTGGCCGAGCGTTGCCCAAACCTGATCGGCTACAAGGACGGTCTGGGCGATATCGAGTTGATGGTGTCGATCCGTCGCCGCCTCGGTGATCGCTTCAGCTACCTCGGTGGCTTGCCGACCGCCGAAGTCTACGCCGCTGCCTACAAGGCTTTGGGCGTCCCGGTTTACTCCTCGGCGGTGTTCAACTTCATCCCGAAAACCGCGATGGATTTCTACCACGCGATTGCTCGCGAAGATCACGCCACCGTCGGCAAGATCATCGACGACTTCTTCCTGCCGTACCTCGACATCCGCAACCGCAAAGCCGGTTATGCCGTGAGCATCGTCAAGGCAGGCGCCAAGATCGCCGGCTATGACGCAGGCCCGGTGCGGGCGCCGCTGACCGACCTGACCGGCGAAGAGTACGAAATGCTCGCTGCGCTGATCGACAAGCAAGGCGCGCAATAAACACCGACCCACAAGGCCGCTGAGCAATCAGCGGCTTTTGCGTAGAGAGGAGAATTTTCTGTGGCTGATTCCAAGCGTTACGACAACTACATCAACGGTGAATGGGTCGCCGGTGCCGATTACTCGGCGAACATCAATCCGTCCGAGTTGAGCGACACCATCGGCGACTACGCCAAGGCTGACCTGACTCAGGTTCACGCCGCCATCGATGCGGCCCGCGCCGCGTTCCCGGCGTGGTCGACTTCGGGCATTCAGGCCCGTCACGATGCGCTGGATAAAGTCGGCACGGAAATCCTCGCCCGTCGCGAAGAACTCGGCACCCTGCTGGCCCGGGAAGAGGGCAAGACCCTGCCCGAAGCCATCGGCGAAGTGACCCGCGCCGGCAACATTTTCAAGTTCTTCGCCGGTGAATGTCTGCGTCTGTCCGGCGACTACGTGCCGTCGGTGCGCCCGGGCGTCAACGTCGAAGTGACCCGCGAAGCCCTCGGCGTGGTCGGCCTGATCACCCCGTGGAACTTCCCGATTGCGATCCCGGCCTGGAAGATCGCCCCGGCGCTGGCCTACGGCAACTGCGTGGTGCTGAAACCGGCGGATCTGGTGCCGGGTTGTGCCTGGGCGCTGGCGGAAATCATCTCCCGCGCAGGCTTCCCGGCTGGTGTGTTCAACCTGGTGATGGGCAGCGGCCGGGTGGTTGGCGAGGCGCTGGTCAACAGCCCGAAAGTCGATGGCATCAGCTTCACCGGTTCGGTGGGCGTGGGTCGGCAGATCGCCGTTAATTGCGTGTCGCGCCAGGCCAAGGTGCAGCTGGAAATGGGCGGCAAGAACCCGCAGATCATTCTCGACGACGCCGACCTCAAACAAGCGGTCGAGCTGTCGGTACAGAGCGCGTTCTACTCCACCGGTCAGCGTTGCACGGCGTCGAGCCGCCTGATCGTCACCGCCGGGATTCACGACAAATTCGTCGAGGCCATGGCCGAGCGCATGCAGTCGATCAAGGTCGGCCACGCGCTGAAATCCGGCACCGACATCGGTCCGGTGGTTTCCCAGGCGCAGCTTGAGCAGGACATGAAGTACATCGACATCGGCCAGTCCGAAGGTGCACGTCTGGTCAGCGGCGGTGGTCTGGTGACCTGCGACACCGAAGGCTACTTCCTCGCGCCAACGCTGTTTGCCGACAGCGAAGCGTCGATGCGCATCAGCCGTGAAGAGATCTTCGGCCCGGTGGCCAACGTCGTTCGTGTGGCCGATTACGAGGCGGCGCTGGCGATGGCCAACGACACCGAGTTCGGTCTGTCGGCTGGTATCGCCACCACGTCGCTGAAGTACGCCAACCACTTCAAGCGTCATTCGCAGGCCGGGATGGTGATGGTCAACCTGCCGACCGCCGGTGTCGATTACCACGTTCCGTTCGGTGGCCGTAAGGGTTCATCCTATGGCTCACGTGAGCAAGGGCGCTATGCACAAGAGTTCTACACCGTGGTGAAAACCGCCTACATCGGTTCCTGATACACGCAATACCTGTGGGAGCTGGCTTGCCAGCGATGCGGACGACGCGATATGTCCTCGTACCGCGGTGATACCATCGCTGGCAAGCCAGCTCCCACAAAAGCAACACCAAAGAAGATTCACCCGCGCATAAAAATAATCAGTGGGAGTACATCTACATGCAATCGTCCAAGCCGACTCACGTCCGCTATTTGATCCTGCTCATGCTGTTCCTGGTGACCACGATCAACTACGCCGACCGCGCGACCATCGCCATCGCCGGTTCCAGCCTGCAAAAAGACCTCGGCATCGACGCGGTCACCCTCGGCTACATCTTCTCTGCTTTCGGCTGGGCCTACGTTGCCGGGCAGATTCCCGGTGGCTGGCTGCTCGATCGCTTCGGCTCGAAAAAAGTCTATGCCCTGAGCATTTTCACCTGGTCGCTGTTCACCGTGCTGCAAGGCTTTGTCGGTGAATTCGGCATGTCCACGGCGATCGTTGCGCTGTTCATGCTGCGCTTTCTGGTGGGCCTGGCCGAGGCGCCATCGTTCCCCGGTAACGCGCGGATTGTCGCGGCCTGGTTCCCGACTGCAGAACGCGGTACCGCCTCGGCGATCTTCAACTCGGCGCAATATTTCGCCACCGTGCTGTTTGCACCGCTGATGGGCTGGATCGTGTATCGCTTCGGCTGGGAGCACGTGTTCATCGTCATGGGCATCCTCGGTATCATCTTCTCGCTGGTCTGGCTCAAGGTTATCCACAGCCCGCGTCAACATCCGCTGGCCAACGAAGCCGAAGTGCAGTTCATCGCCGACAACGGCGGCATGGTCGACATGGACGTCAAGCAAGGCAAAAAATCCGACGGTCCGAAGTGGGATTACATCCGTCAGTTGCTGACCAACCGCATGATGCTCGGTGTATATCTGGGTCAGTACTGCATCAACGGCATCACCTATTTCTTCCTGACCTGGTTCCCGGTGTACCTGGTGCAGGAGCGTGGCATGACCATCCTCAAGGCCGGTTTTATCGCCTCGTTACCGGCGATCTGCGGTTTCATTGGTGGCGTGCTTGGCGGGGTGATTTCCGATTACCTGCTGCGCAAGGGACACTCGCTGACCTTTGCCCGCAAGGCACCGATCATCGCCGGTCTGCTGGTATCCAGCAGCATCGTCGCTTGCAACTATGTTGATGTGGAGTGGATGGTGGTTGGCTTCATGGCTTTGGCATTCTTCGGCAAAGGCGTGGGCGCGCTCGGTTGGGCAGTGGTGTCCGACACTTCGCCAAAACAGATCGCCGGTCTGAGCGGTGGCCTGTTCAATACCTTCGGCAACATCGCCTCGATTACTACGCCGATCGTGATTGGCTACATCATCAGTTCCACCGGTTCGTTCAAGTGGGCGCTGGTGTTCGTCGGTGCCAACGCACTGGTTGCGGTGTTCAGCTACCTGGTGATCGTCGGCCCGATCAAACGTGTGGTGCTCAAAGAGCCGCCAACCAACGGTGGTTCTGAAATCACCGGCAAATTGTCTCAAGCGCATTCCTGAGGAGCGGCGTCATGCAGTTGATTGAACATTCCGACTCGCCGCGCTACATCCGCCTGCACGAGCGGGACAACGTAGTGATTGTGGTCAACGACCAGGGCGTACCGGCCGGCACCGAGTTCCCGGACGGTCTGGTGACCGTGGATTTTGTGCCGCAGAGCCACAAGGTCACCCTCGAGGACATTCCCGAGGGCGGCCAGGTGATTCGCTACGGCCAGACCATCGGCTACGCGTTGCAGCCGATCCCGCGTGGCAGCTGGGTCAAGGAAGATCAACTGCGCATGCCGACCGCGCCGCCGCTGGACAGCCTGCCGCTGTCCACCGAAGTGCCGGCCGCGCAGGCCCCGCTGGAAGGCTTCACGTTCGAGGGTTATCGCAACGCCGACGGCACCGTCGGTACGCGCAATATTCTCGGGATCACCACCACAGTGCAGTGCGTGACTGGCGTGCTCGATCACGCGGTGAAACGCATCAAGGACGAGTTGCTGCCGAAGTATCCGCATGTCGATGACGTGGTGGCGCTGACCCACAGTTACGGCTGCGGCGTGGCGATCACCGCCACCGACGCCTACATCCCGATCCGCACCGTGCGCAACTTGGCGCGCAACCCGAACCTGGGTGGCGAGGCGTTGGTGATCAGTCTGGGTTGCGAGAAATTGCAGGCCGGGCAGGTAATGCACGAGGACGACGCCTCGGTCGATCTCAGCGAGCCGTGGCTCTATCGCCTGCAGGATTCCAGTCACGGTTTCACCGAGATGATCGAGCAGATCATGGCGCTGGCCGAAGTCCGTTTGAAGAAGCTCGACCAGCGCCGCCGCGAAACCGTGCCGGCCTCCGAGCTGATCCTCGGCATGCAGTGCGGCGGCAGCGATGCGTTCTCCGGCATCACCGCCAACCCGGCGCTGGGGTATGCCTCGGACTTGCTGCTGCGCGCAGGGGCGACGGTGATGTTTTCCGAAGTCACCGAAGTGCGCGATGCGATTTATCTGCTGACTTCGCGTGCCGAAACCAAAACCGTGGCGCAGGAACTGGTGCGTGAGATGGACTGGTACGACCGCTATCTGGCCAAGGGCGAAGCGGATCGCAGTGCCAACACTACGCCGGGCAACAAGAAGGGTGGGTTGTCGAACATTGTCGAGAAGTCGCTGGGTTCGATCGTCAAATCCGGCAGCAGCGCGATCAATGGCGTGCTCGGCCCGGGCGAGCGTTTCAAGCAGAAGGGTTTGATTTTCTGCGCCACGCCGGCGAGCGATTTTGTCTGCGGCACCTTGCAGTTGGCAGCGGGAATGAACCTGCATGTGTTCACTACCGGGCGAGGTACGCCTTATGGTTTGGCGATGGCGCCGGTGGTGAAGGTCTCGACGCGTACGGAATTGGCGCAGCGCTGGCCGGACCTGATTGACATCGATGCCGGACGGATCGCCACCGGGCGCGCGACCATCGAGGAGTTGGGCTGGGAGTTGTTCCACTACTACCTGGATGTTGCCAGTGGCAAGCAGCAGACCTGGGCGGAGAAGCACAAGCTGCATAACGACATCACCCTGTTCAATCCGGCGCCGATTACCTGATACCGCGGTCATCGTTCTTCGCGAGCAGGCTCGCTCCCACATTTGAAATGCATTCCCCTGTGGGAGCGAGCCTGCTCGCGAAAGCGATCCAACAGACGCCAAAGGATCGGGTGGCTTATCATTAAGCCCTGACGACGCTCACCCAAAGGCTCCCCCGGCATGCTGGCAATCTTCCTCGAAACCCTGAACATCACCGCGCCGGTGTTCACCATGTTGTTCCTCGGGGTGTTGCTCAAGCGCATCGACTGGATCAACGACAACTTCATCCACACCGCCTCGGCGCTGGTGTTCAACGTCAGCATGCCGGCGCTGCTGTTTCTCGGGATTCTGCATGCGGATCTGCACGCCGCACTGCAACCGGCGCTGCTGATCTATTTTGCGATCGCGACGCTGGTGAGTTTTGCCCTGGCCTGGGGCTGGGCGATCATCAAGTGCCCGCGTGAAGATCGCGGCATCTACACCCAGGGCGCGTTTCGCGGCAACAACGGGGTGATCGGTCTGGCGCTGGCGGCGAGCATGTACGGCGACTACGGGATTTCCCTCGGGGCGATTCTCGCGGCGCTGGTGATCCTGTTCTACAACACGCTGTCGACCATCGTGCTCGCGGTGTACAGCCCGGTGATCAAGTCCGATCCGTGGAGCATTTGCAAAAGCGTGTTCAGCAACCCGCTTATCATCAGCGTGATTGCCGCCGCGCCGTTCGCCTATTTCCAGATCAGCCTGCCGGGCTGGCTGGAAACCTCCGGCCAGTATCTGGCGCAAACCACCTTGCCGCTGGCGCTGATCTGCATTGGTGGCACGCTGTCACTGGCGGCGCTGCGCAAGAGCGGCAGCATGGCGCTGAGTTCGAGTCTGGTGAAGATGATCGGCCTGCCGGTGCTGGCGACGCTGGGGGCGTGGTTGTGGGGCTTTCGTGGCGCAGAGCTGGGGATTCTGTTTCTGTACTTCGGCAGCCCGACGGCGGCGGCCAGTTTCGTCATGGCCCGGGCGGCGCAGGGCAATCATGAGCTGGCGGCAGCGATTATCGTGATGACCACGCTGATGGCGGCGGTGACCACCAATATCGGGATCTTTCTGTTGCAGTGGGGTGGGTGGATCTGACTGACAGATCTTCAGTGGCTGACAGGGCCTCTTCGCGAGCAGGCTCGCTCTCACAGGGAAATGCATTCCCAATGTGGGAGCGAGCCTGCTCGCGAAGGCGTCAGTTCGATCACTCAGGTTTCTGATAGTTATCGATCACTTCCTGCGCCGCACGAAACGCATCAATCGCCGCCGGCACCCCGGCGTACACTGCGCAATGCAGCAGCGCCTCGCGAATCTCTTCGACCGTGCAGCCGTTGTTCAGCGCACCGCGCACGTGGCCCTTCAATTCCTGCGGGCACTTCAACGCGGTCAGCGCAGCAAGGGTGATCAGGCTGCGGGTTTTCAGCGGCAGACCTTCGCGATTCCACACCCCGCCCCAAGCGTGTTCATTGACGAAATCCTGCAGCGGCTGAGTGAACTCGGTGGCATTGCCCAGCGCGCGATCAACGAACGCATCGCCCATTACCTGACGGCGGATTTCAACCCCGGTTTTCTGCGAATCGGTCATGGCACATCCCTCTTGTGGTGTTGGCGGCGCCAGGCGCGTACGGACGTGAACAACAGAAACGCCAGCAGCGTCGGCAGCACGTAGAACAGCATCAGTTTTTCCAGTTTGCCGGCCAGCGGCATGCCGGTGGTGAACGACACCACGTGCAGCCCGTAAGCCGCGTACAAACCGAGCAACAACAAACCTTCGGCGCGGGTCACGCGGTAGCCGGAATAGAACACCGGCAGGCACAGCGCGGCGACGCCGAGCATCACCGGCAAGTCGAAATCCAGCGCGTTGGGCGAGACCGACAACGGCGTCGGCGCAATCAACGCAGTGACCCCGAGCACCCCGAGCAGGTTGAACAGGTTGGCGCCAATCACGTTGCCCACGGCGATATCGCGTTGTCCGCGCAATGCCGCGATCAGCGAGGTGGCGAGTTCCGGCAGCGAGGTGCCGACCGCAACCACCGTCAGGCCGATCACCCGTTCGGAGAAGCCCAGATCGGTCGCCACCGCCACCGCTGCGCCGAGCAGCAAATGCCCGGCGAACACCAACAGCGCCAGGCCGACAACGATCATCAGCAGACTGCTGAACCACGGCACCTGCGGAGGTTGTGGCGATTCCGAATGCGGGCGCGCCGAGTGCCGCGACTGGCGCAGCAACAGGCCCAGATACAACGTCAATGCCGCGAGCAACAGCACGCCGTCGAAGCGGCCGATCTGTTCATTCCAAGCGAGGACGAACACCAGCAGGCTGGCGCCGATCATCAGCGGAATGTCCAAGCGCACCAGTTGCCGCGACACCCGCAGCGGAATGATCAGCGCCGACAGGCCGAGGGTCACGAGGATGTTGAAGATGCTGCTGCCGATCACGCTGCCGACGGCAATGTCGGGGTTGTGCGCCAGGGTCGCTTGCAAGCTGACCGCCATCTGTGGGGCGCTGCTGCCGAGGGCGACGATGGTCAGGCCGATGATCAGCGGTCGCACATGCAGGCGCGCGGCGAGACGCACGGCGGCGCGCACCATCAGTTCGGCGCCGAGGATCAGCAGGATCAGGCCGCTGAGCAACTCGATCACGTTGATCAGCGGTAAGTCGGCTAGAGCAAAAATGGTCAGCGCTCCATCAGTCGTCGAGGGCCTGAATGCGCAGCCGCGCCGTGCCGCTACCGAGCATGCCGAGGCGTTCGGCGGCTTCACGCGAGACATCGATCAAGCGGCCGCGGGTGTGCGGGCCGCGATCGTTGATGCGCACAACGCAGGATTTGTCGTTTTTCAGGTTGGTGACCTTCACCCGGGTGCCGAATGGCAATTGGCGGTGGGCGGCGGTCAGGGAATGCTGGTTGAACGGCTCGCCACTGGCGGTGCGTTTACCGTGGTGCCTGGCACCGTAATAGGAGGCGACGCCGGTCTGGTCGTACCCGTGCGGGTCGATGATGTCGTTGCTGGCGCAACCGGCGAGCAAGGAGAGCAGGGCGCAGGCGCCGAGCAGACGTTTCATTCAAAGGCTCCACAAAACAAATGTGGAAACAACCCAATGTGAAGATCAGCTTCTGTGGTGAGGGGATAAATCCCCTCACCACAAACCCCCTTCAGCCATGGATTGTTCCCACAGGGGATGGAGCCAGGCTTCAGGTCTGGCCCCATTTGCATCAGCCTTCGAGCTTGCTTTTCAGCAGTTCGTTCACTTGCTGCGGGTTGGCCTTGCCTTTCGAAGCCTTCATGGCCTGGCCGACGAAGAAGCCGAACATCTTGCCGCGTTTGGCTTCGTCTGCCGCACGGTATTGTTCGACCTGCTCGGCGTTGGCCGCGAGCATTTCGTCCAGCACCGCGGAGATCGCGCCGCTGTCGGTCACTTGCTTCAGACCGCGCTTGTCGATGATCTCGTCCGCCGTGCCTTCGCCGTTGGCCATCGCTTCGAACACCACTTTGGCGATCTTGCCGGAGATGGTGTTATCCTTGATGCGTTGCAGCATGCCGCCCAACAGTTCAGCGGAAACCGGCGATTCGTCGATGTCCAGGCCTTGCTTGTTGAGCAGGCTGCCCAACTCGACCATCACCCAGTTCGCCGCCAGTTTGGCGTCGCCGCCGATGGCTGCGACCTTCTCGAAGTAGTCCGCTTGCTCACGGCTGGTGGCCAGCACGTTGGCGTCGTAGGCCGACAGACCGAACTGGCTCTGGAAGCGCTCGCGTTTTTGCGGTGGCAGTTCCGGCAGGGTGGCGCGCACCTCGCCGAGGAACGACTCTTCGATGACCACCGGCAGCAGGTCCGGGTCGGGGAAGTAACGATAGTCGTTGGCTTCCTCTTTGGAGCGCATCGGACGGGTCTCGTCCTTGTTCGGATCGTACAGACGGGTCTGCTGGATCACTTTGCCGCCGTCTTCGATCAGCTCGATCTGCCGCTGGATCTCGGAGTTGATGGCCTTCTCGATGAAACGGAACGAGTTGACGTTCTTGATCTCGCAGCGGGTGCCGAACTCGACCTGGCCTTTCGGCCGTACCGAGACGTTGCAGTCGCAACGCAGCGAGCCTTCGGCCATGTTGCCGTCACAGATGCCCAGATAACGTACCAACGCGTGGATCGCCTTGACGTAAGCCACGGCTTCCTTGGCGCTGCGCATGTCCGGCTCGGAAACGATTTCCAGCAGCGGCGTGCCGGCACGGTTCAGGTCAATGCCGGTGGCACCGTTGAATTCTTCGTGCAGGCTCTTGCCGGCGTCTTCTTCCAGGTGCGCGCGGGTGATGCCGACACGTTTGACGGTGCCGTCTTCCAGCGCGATGTCCAGGTGGCCCTTGCCGACGATCGGCAATTCCATCTGGCTGATCTGGTAGCCCTTCGGCAGATCCGGGTAGAAGTAGTTCTTGCGGGCGAATACGTTGTGCTGACCGATCTCGGCGTCAATCGCCAGACCGAACATCACCGCCATGCGCACCGCTTCCTGGTTCAGCACCGGCAATACGCCGGGCATGCCCAAGTCGATCAGACTGGCCTGGGTGTTCGGCTCGGAGCCGAACTGGGTGGAACTACCGGAAAAGATTTTCGACCGGGTAGTGAGCTGAGTGTGAATCTCCAGCCCGATCACGACTTCCCATTGCATGTGTGTCTCCTCAGAAGCCGGTTGGGGTGCGGGTGTGCCAGTCAGTGTTCAACTGATACTGGTGCGCAACGTTGAGCAAACGGCCTTCCTGGAAATACGGCGCAAGCAACTGCACGCCCACCGGCAGACCGTCGACAAAGCCGGCCGGCATCGACAGGCCCGGCAGGCCCGCGAGGTTGGCGGTGATGGTGTAGACGTCTTCCAGATAGGCAGCGACCGGATCGCTGTTCTTCGCGCCGAGTTTCCAGGCCGGGTTCGGCGTGGTTGGGCCGAGGATGATGTCGACTTCATTAAAGGCTGCCATGAAGTCGTTTTTCACCAGACGACGGATCTTCTGCGCTTTCAGGTAGTAGGCGTCGTAGTAACCGGCGGACAGCGCGTAGGCGCCGACCATGATCCGGCGCTGCACTTCCGGCCCGAAGCCTTCGCCGCGGGAGCGCTTGTACAGGTCGATCAGGTTTTCCGGGTTTTCGCAGCGATGGCCGAAACGCACGCCGTCGAAACGCGACAGGTTTGAGGATGCTTCGGCCGGGGCGATCACGTAGTACGCAGGAATCGCGTGCTGCATGTTCGGCAGGCTGATTTCCTTGATCACGGCACCGAGCTGCTGCAGCTCTTTGATGCTGTTCTGGATCAGCTCGGCGATGCGCGGGTCGAGACCGGCGCTGAAGTATTCCTTCGGCACGCCGATGCGCAGGCCCTGCAGCGAAGTGTTGAGGCTGGCGGAGTAATCCGGAACCGGCTCATCGATGCTGGTGGAGTCGTTCTGGTCGAACCCGGCCATACCTTGCAACAAAATCGCGCAGTCTTCGGCCGTACGCGCCAACGGGCCGCCCTGATCGAGGCTGGAGGCGTAAGCGATCATGCCCCAGCGCGAAACACGACCGTACGTCGGTTTCAGGCCGGTGAGGTTGGTGAATGCAGCGGGCTGACGGATCGAACCACCGGTATCGGTGGCCGTGGCCGCCGGCAACAGACGAGCGGCAACCGCCGCCGCCGAACCACCGGACGAACCACCCGGCACGTGTTCCAGGTTCCACGGGTTTTTCACCGCGCCGTACCAGCTCGACTCGTTGGCCGAACCCATGGCGAATTCGTCCATGTTGGTCTTGCCCAGGGTCACGGCGCCGGCAGCGGCCAGTTTCGCGACCACGGTGGCGTCGTACGGGGCCTTGAAGTTGTCGAGCATCTTCGAACCGCAGCTGGTGCGGATGCCTTGAGTGCAGAACAGGTCCTTGTGGGCGATCGGCGCACCGAGCAGGGCGCCGCTCTCACCGTTGGCCCGGCGTGCATCGGCGGCTTTCGCCTGCTCGAGTGCCAGCTCTTCGGTGAGGCTGATGAAACTGTTGAGCTGCGGATCGAGCTGGGTAATACGCGCCAGCAGGACTTTGGTCAGCTCTTCGGAGGAAAACTTTTTATCGGCGAGACCGCGGGCGATCTCGGCCAGAGTCATTTGATGCATTGCAGGCTCTTTCCCTTTAGTCGATGACTTTCGGAACCAGATACAGGCCGTTTTCGACCGCTGGTGCGATGGACTGATAGGCCTCGCGGTGATTGGTCTCGGTCACGACGTCGGCGCGCAGGCGCTGACTGGCTTCCAGCGGGTGGGCCAAAGGCTCGATACCGTCGGTATCGACGGCCTGCATTTCGTCGACCAGCCCGAGAATGCTGTTGAGGGCGGAAGTAATGTGCGGAAGATCGGCATCATTCAGGCCAAGGCAGGCCAGATGTGCGATTTTTTCCACGTCGGAGCGTTCTAGCGCCATCGGGATTCTCCAGTGGAAAACAGAACGGACGGCGTCCGTGTGTTAGATTGTCGGAACACTACCGCACTTCTACGGTCATAAGGCCGCGATTGTGGGGCTTGGTGCACAGAAAAGCGGCCAATTTAACATATTGGCGCCTTGCCCAAAATCCCTGTCGTTGTTAGAGTTTGCCGCACTTTTTTACCCACGCGTTGCCTAGGGTCCCTTTCCCATGTTCAAGAAACTGCGTGGCATGTTTTCCAGCGATCTTTCCATTGACCTGGGCACTGCCAACACCCTTATTTACGTGCGCGAGCGCGGTATCGTCCTGAATGAGCCATCGGTTGTGGCCATTCGGACACACGGTAACCAGAAAAGTGTCGTTGCTGTCGGCACCGAAGCCAAGCGCATGCTCGGCCGTACGCCGGGCAACATTGCTGCCATTCGTCCGATGAAGGACGGCGTGATCGCCGACTTCAGCGTCTGCGAAAAGATGCTGCAATACTTTATCAACAAGGTTCACGAAAACAGCTTTCTGCAGCCCAGCCCTCGTGTGCTGATCTGCGTTCCATGCAAATCCACCCAGGTTGAGCGTCGGGCCATCCGTGAATCGGCCCTCGGTGCCGGTGCCCGTGAAGTGTTCCTGATCGAAGAGCCGATGGCTGCTGCGATCGGTGCCGGCCTGCCGGTTGAAGAAGCACGCGGTTCGATGGTCGTCGATATCGGTGGTGGCACCACTGAAATCGCGCTGATCTCCCTGAACGGTGTGGTCTACGCCGAATCCGTCCGCGTGGGCGGCGACCGCTTCGACGAAGCGATCATCACCTACGTGCGCCGCAACTACGGCAGCCTGATCGGTGAATCGACTGCCGAGCGCATCAAGCAGGAAATCGGTACGGCCTACCCGGGCGGCGAAGTTCGCGAAGTCGACGTTCGCGGTCGCAACCTGGCCGAAGGCGTTCCACGTGCATTCACCCTGAACTCCAACGAAGTGCTGGAAGCTCTGCAAGAGTCCCTGGCCACTATCGTTCAGGCGGTGAAAAGCGCGCTGGAGCAATCGCCGCCGGAACTGGCTTCCGATATCGCCGAGCGTGGCCTGGTGCTGACCGGTGGTGGCGCACTGCTGCGTGACCTCGACAAGTTGCTGGCCCAGGAAACCGGTCTGCCGGTGATCGTTGCCGAAGATCCGCTGACCTGCGTTGCTCGCGGCGGTGGCCGTGCATTGGAAATGATGGACAAGCACACCATGGATCTGCTCTCCAGCGAATAAGCGCCGGTTTGCAATACGTGGGTGAGCGCACAGGCAGCACTTTGCAGTGCTGCCTGTTGGCGTTTATCTTCTGTCAGTCTTCATCCAGGCCGGTTTGATGCCGTATGAATAAACAGAACATTTGCCTGGGAGGAGCGGCTTATTAAACCGCTTTTCGCCAAAGGCCCTTCGTTGGGTGTGCGCCTGTTGGTGCTGGCCGTGCTATCGGTCGCGCTGATGGTGGTCGATGCCCGCTTCGACCTGCTCAAACCCGCGCGCAAACAAGCGTCGCTGGTGTTGATGGACGCCTACTGGATCACCGACCTGCCCGGACGGCTGTGGGAAGGGATCGCCAGTCAGTTCGGCAGCCGCACCGAGCTGGTCGCCGAAAACGAAAAACTCAAGACCGAGAACCTGCTGTTGCAGGGCCGCATGCAGAAGCTCGCCGCCCTTACCGAGCAGAACGTGCGGCTGCGCGAGTTGCTCAATTCCTCCGCGCTGGTCAACGAAAAGGTCGAAGTGGCCGAGTTGATCGGCATGGACCCCAATCCCTTCACCCATCGCATCATCATCAATAAAGGTGAGCGCGATGGCGTGGTGCTCGGTCAACCGGTGCTCGATGCACGCGGTCTGATGGGCCAGGTGGTCGAGTTGATGCCTTACACCTCCCGGGTGCTGCTGCTGACCGACACCACTCACAGCATTCCTGTGCAGGTGAACCGTAACGGTCTGCGGGCGATTGCCAGCGGCACCGGTAACCCGGAACGCCTGGAACTGCGCCATGTCGCCGATACCGCCGACATCAAGGAAGGCGATCTGCTGGTCAGCTCCGGCCTGGGTCAGCGTTTCCCGGCCGGTTATCCGGTGGCGACGGTCAAGGAAGTCATCCACGATTCCGGCCAGCCGTTCGCGATTGTCCGCGCGGTGCCGACCGCTGCGTTGAACCGCAGCCGTTATCTGCTGCTGGTGTTCAGTGACAACCGCACCGCCGAAGAGCGCGCCAACGATGCGGCGCAGGCCCAGGAAAATCTCGATGCGCAGGGCGGTGGCCCGATGCTTCCGGCCACGGTGCCGAAAGTCGTCAACACACCGGCAGCGGCGGCAACGCCAGCTGCGTCGACCGCTCCAGCGCCCGCTGCTGCGGCCAGCACCACGCCGGCCAAACCTGCAGCCAAGCCCCCGGCGGCAAGCAAGCCGCCGGCATCCCAGCCTGCTGCGCGCCCGACGGCGAAACCACCTGCCGCCACGCCAGCCAACACCGGGAGACAAGAATAATGGTCGGCGCTACCGCTTCGCGTAACGGCTGGATTGTCTGGCTGACGTTTGTCTTCGGCATCCTGCTCAGCGTTTCACCGCTGCCGATGTTCATGGAAATCCTGCGTCCCCTCTGGCTGGCCTTGCTGCTGACTTTCTGGGCGTTGTACATGCCGCATACGGTCGGCATGGTCACCGCGTTCTGCCTGGGGCTGGCCGAAGACGTGCTGCAGGGCGATCTGCTTGGCCAGAATGCCTTGATCCTGACGCTGATCACTTTCCTCGTGCTGTCGTTGCAGCAGCGTCTGCGGATGTTCCCGATGTGGCAGCAATGCCTGGTGATCCTGGTGATCTTCGGCCTCGCTCAACTGGTTCAACTGTGGCTCAGCGCCTTGACCGGCAATCGTCAGCCCACCCTGGCGCTGGTACTGCCGGCACTGGTCAGTGCCTTGCTCTGGCCTTGGGTCAGCTTCGCTTTGCGTGGATTGCGCCGGCGCTACAAAATCAACTGATTCGGTCAGGCATGTGCCCGCACCTCGACAAGGGAGATGTCTTGATGAAGCCGCTTTACCTCGCCTCTGGTTCGCCGCGTCGGCGTGAGTTGCTCACGCAGATCGGCGTGCCGTTCTCCGCCATCAGTGCGGACATCGATGAAACCCCAATCCCCGAAGAATCGCCCTCGGCCTATGTCGAACGCCTCGCGCGTGGCAAGGCCGAGGCCGGTCGACGCACGCGGGTGTCCGACGCGGCGTTTTGCGTTCTGGGCGCGGACACCGCCGTGGTGCTCGACGGCAAAATTCTTGGCAAACCGGTGGACGAAGCCGATGCATGCGCCATGCTGATGATGTTGTCCGGCAAGGAGCATGAAGTGCTGACCGCCATCGCCGTGCTCGAAGGCGAGCGCTGCGAGTCGCGCGTGGTGCGCAGTCTGGTGCGGTTCCGCCCGATCAGCCGCGAAGAGGCTGCGGCCTACTGGGCCAGTGGCGAACCCCGGGACAAGGCCGGCGGTTATGGCATTCAGGGCCTCGGCGCGGTGTTTGTCGCCGGGCTCAATGGCAGCTATTCGGCGGTGGTCGGGCTGCCGGTTTGCGAAACCGCAGAACTGTTGGGCCATTTCGGCATACCCTGTTGGCAAAACCTGAACGCGCAATGAGCGTCGTACGAATCAAGATGCGGCCATTATCGTGAACATGCCTGAACGAGACCCTGCCATGAGTGAAGAGATTCTGATCAACATCACGCCGATGGAATCGCGCGTGGCGGTGGTCGAAAACGGTGTGCTGCAAGAAGTCCACGTTGAGCGCACGCAAAAACGCGGGATCGTCGGCAACATCTATAAGGGCAAGATTGTCCGGGTGCTGCCGGGCATGCAGGCGGCATTCGTCGACATCGGTCTGGATCGCGCCGCGTTCATTCATGCCTCGGAAATTTCTTTGCGCGAAGGCCCGGCGGTGGAAAGCATCAGCGCGCTGGTGCACGAAGGGCAGAGCCTGGTGGTACAGGTGACCAAGGATCCGATCGGTTCCAAGGGCGCGCGCCTGACCACGCAGCTGTCGATTCCGTCGCGCTATCTGGTGTACATGCCGCGCACCGCCCACGTCGGCATTTCCCTGAAAATCGAAGACGAAGCCGAGCGCGAGCGCCTCAAACAGGTGGTCAGCGATTGTGTGGCCAAGGAAGGAATCAAGGAGGCCGGTGGCTTCATCCTGCGTACCGCCGCCGAAGGTGCCGGGGCCGATGAGATCCTCATGGACATCCGCTACCTGCGCCGTCTGTGGGATCAGATCAATGCGCAGATCCAGACCATCGGCGCGCCAAGTGTGATCTACGAAGACCTCGGTCTGGCCCTGCGCACCTTGCGCGATCTGGTCAGCCCGAAGATCGAGAAAATCCGTATCGACTCCCGGGAAACCTTCCAGAAAACCACGCAGTTCGTCGCCGAACTGATGCCGGAAATCGCCGATCGTCTGGAACACTATCCGGGCGAACGGCCGATTTTCGACCTGTATGGCGTCGAAGACGAAATCCAGAAAGCCCTCGAACGCAAGGTGCCGCTCAAGTCCGGCGGTTATCTGGTGGTCGATCCCGCGGAAGCCATGACCACCATCGACGTCAACACCGGCGCGTTTGTAGGCCATCGCAACCTTGAAGAAACCATCTTCAAGACCAACCTCGAAGCCGCCACCGCGATTGCCCGGCAGATGCGCCTGCGCAATCTGGGCGGGATCATCATCATCGACTTCATCGACATGGAAGATGAGGAGCATCAGCGCCAGGTGCTGCGCACCCTGGAAAAACAGCTCGAACGTGATCACGCCAAGACCAACATCATTGGCATCACCGAGTTGGGCCTGGTGCAGATGACCCGCAAGCGCACCCGTGAAAGCCTTGAGCAAGTGCTGTGCGAGCCGTGCAGCAGTTGCCAGGGCCGGGGCAAGTTGAAGACCCCGGAAACCATCTGTTACGAGATTTTCCGCGAGATTCTTCGCGAAGCCCGCGCCTATCAGGCCGAAGGTTACCGGGTGCTGGCGAACCAGAAAGTGGTGGACCGTTTGCTCGATGAAGAGTCCGGTAACGTCGCCGAGCTTGAAGGGTTCATCGGCCGCACCATACGCTTTCAGGTCGAAACCATGTATTCCCAGGAACAATATGACGTGGTGCTGCTCTGAACCCCTGCAGCACAACTAATCCAAAACGGCTGGCCTCAGCTTTCAGTAGTTTTTTTGCCATGGGAGCCAACTGACATGGAGCGTCTGACACGCATTTTGGCCGCACTGACCCGCTGGGGGCTGGGCCTGTGCGCGTTGGTTCTGGTGTTGATGGCGTTGTACGTCAGCCTCGGTCGGGAACTGACGCCGCTGGTGGCGGAATACCGCACCGATATCGAAGACAAGGCCACCGCCGCACTCGGCATGCCGTTGCAGATCGGCGAACTGGAAGGCAACTGGAGCGGCTTCGCGCCGATTCTGCTGGCCCATGATGTGATGGTCGGTGACGGCGCCAATGCCTTGCGTCTGGATCGGGTGCGCGTGGTGCCTGATCTCTGGGCCAGTCTGCTGGCGCGCGAAGTCCGCATCGCCCACCTGGAACTGAACGGCCTGAAAATCAGCGTCAAGGAAGCGCAGGACGGTACCTGGGCGCTGGAAGGCCTGCCGGTGCAGAACGATCAGCCGCTGGATCCCGAGCAATTGTTCCAACGTTCGCAGATGGTTCAGCAACTGTCGGTGCTCGACAGTCAGGTGACCGTGCAGCCGCTGGATCAGGCGCCGATGACCTTTACCTACGTCGGACTGAATCTGAAAACCGGCAGCAGCCGTCAGCGTCTTGATGCTCGTCTGACCTTGCCCGATGGGCAACCGGTGGCGATGAGCCTGCGTACACGGATTCGCCCCTCTCAATTGCCGAACAGTTCGGTGGAAGGTTATGTCAGCCTGCCGCAAAGCGATTGGTCGAAGTGGCTGCCTGAGCGTGTGACTCAACAGTGGAATTTTTCCGAGATCAAAGCGGGCGGCGAGCTGTGGGTGAACTGGAACGACGGCGCTCTGCAAAGCGCCGCCATCCGTTTGAACGCACCACAGGTGACCGGCGCTTATGCCGAGCGCAAGCCGATCAAGATCAGCAATCTGGCGCTCAACGGCTATTACCAGCGCGATGACGAGGGCGCGATTGTCACTCTCGATTCGCTGGCGATGAACTTCGGCGAGACCCGCTGGGAATCCCATGTGCAGCTCAAGCAGACGGTGGCCACCGATAAAACCGATGAGTTGTGGCACTTGCAGGCCGACCGCCTCGACCTGACACCGATCACGCCGTTGCTCAATGCGCTGGGGCCGTTGCCCGAAAACGTCGCTACGGTCGTCGACCACCTGAAGGTGACGGGTGGACTGCGCAACGTGCTGCTGGATTTTCGTCCCAATGCCACCGACGGCTCGAAATTCGGCTTTGCGGCCAACCTCGATAATGTCGGTTTCGATGCCTATCACGGTGCCCCGGCGGCGCGAAACGTCAGTGGCAGCCTCAGCGGCAACCTCGACGGTGGCGAGTTGCGCCTGGACAGCAAGGATTTCGTCCTGCACCTCGACCCGATCTTCGCCAAGCCATGGCAATACATCCAGGCCAATGCCCGACTGACCTGGAAGCTCGATAAAGAAGGTTTCACCCTGATCGCGCCGTACCTGAAAGTGCTGGGCGAAGAGGGCAAAATTGCCGGCGACTTCCTGATCCGCCTGCACTTCGACCATAGCCAGGAAGACTACATGGACCTGCGCGTCGGGCTGGTCGATGGCGATGGTCGCTACACCGCCAAATACCTGCCCGAAGTCTTGAGTCCGGCCCTCGACGAGTGGCTGCGTACAGCGATCCTCAAGGGCGCCGTGGATCAGGGCTTCTTCCAGTACCAGGGTTCGCTGAGCAAAAACGCCAAGGACGTGGATCGCAGCATCAGCCTGTTCTTCAAGGTGCATGACGCCGAGCTGGCGTTCCAGCCGGGCTGGCCGCACGTGAGCAAGGTCAGCGGCGATGTGTTCATCGAGGACAGCGGCGTGCGCATCGTGGCCGACAAGGGCCAGTTGCTCGACACCCAGGTCAGCGACGTTTTCGTCAACATTCCCCATGTGCCGGCCGGGCAGCCCACCCATCTGTTGCTCGACGGCGGGTTTGCCGGCGGGCTGGGCGATGGCTTGAAGATTCTGCAGACCGCGCCGATCGGTACCGGCGAAACCTTTGCCGGCTGGGAAGGCGAGGGCGATTTGCAGGGCAGGGTCAAACTCGACATTCCGCTGGAAAAGGGCGATCTGCCGAAGATCCTCGTCGATTTCAAAACCGCCAATGCGCGCCTGAAACTGGCTGAGCCGAAGCTGGAACTGAGTCAGCTCAAGGGCGATTTCCGTTTTGACAGCGCCAAGGGGCTGAGCGGGCAGAACATCGCCGCCAGGGCCTTCGACAAGCCGGTGACCGCGCAGATTTTCGCTGATGGCAGCCCGAACAAGCTCAAGACTCGGGTCGCGGCTTCCGGGCAGGTCGAGGTCAAGAAGCTCACTGACTGGCTGGGCGTGACTCAGCCGTTGCCGGTTTCCGGGACCCTTCCGTATCAGTTGCAGGTCAACCTTGACGGCACTGACAGTCAGCTCACTGTCAGCTCCAGCATGAAAGGTGTGGCAGTGGATCTGCCGGCACCGTTCGGCATGTCGGCCGAGCAGGGTCGTGACACGGTGTTCCGCATGACGTTGCAAGGTGCGGAGCGGCGTTACTGGGTCAACTACGATCAACTGGCGAGCTTCACCTTCGCCGCGCCGCCGAGCAATATCGCCGAGGGTCGCGGTGAGCTGTTCCTCGGTACCGGCGACGCACTCCTGCCGGACGCCAAGGGCCTGCGCATTCGCGGTGTGCTGTCGGAGCTGGACGTCGCGCCGTGGCAGGATCTGGTCAGCAAATACGCCGGCAACGATCCGGGCGGCAGTGCCAAACAATTGCTCAACAGTGCCGACTTCAAGGTGGGCAAGCTCACCGCATTCGGCACCACGCTCGATCAGGCCGCCGTGCAGGTCAATCGCAAGCCATGGGCGTGGAATCTGTCGCTCGACAGCCAGCAGGCCAAGGGTTCGGCCAGCCTGCCCGATGCCAAGGGCGCGCCGATCGCGGTCAATCTGCAATACGTACGTCTGCCGGCGCCGGATCCGACGGTGCAGGCCGACGAGAATTCGCCTGATCCGCTGGTTTCGGTCGACCCGACGAAGATTCCCGCGCTGGATATCACCATCAATCAGTTGTTTCTGGGCCAGGATCTGGTGGGCGGCTGGTCGCTCAAGGTTCGACCGACGGCCAAAGGCATTGCCCTGAACAATCTCGATATGGGCCTCAAGGGCATCCTGTTGCAGGGCAATGGCGGCTGGGAAGGGGCGCCGGGTTCGACCAACAGCTGGTTCAAGGGCCGGATCAGCGGCAAGAACCTTGCCGATGTGCTCAAGGGCTGGGGCTTTGCGCCGAGCGTGACCAGTGAAGAGTTCCACATGGATGTCGATGGCCGCTGGCCGGGCTCGCCGGCATGGCTGGCAACCAAGCGCTTCTCCGGCACGCTGGATGCCTCGCTCAATAAAGGTCAGTTCGTTGAAGTGGAGGGCGGCGCGCAGGCGTTGCGGGTGTTCGGTCTGCTCAACTTCAACTCCATCGGCCGTCGTCTGCGTCTGGACTTCTCCGACTTGTTTGGCAAAGGCTTGAGCTACGATCGGGTCAAGGGCCTGTTGGTGGCAAATAACGGCGTGTATGTCACCCGCGAGCCGATTCGTCTGACCGGTCCTTCGAGCAATCTTGAGCTGGACGGTACGCTGGATCTGGTCGGCGATCAGGTCGACGCCAAATTGCTGGTGACCTTGCCGGTGACCAACAACCTGCCGATTGCCGCGTTGATCGTCGGCGCACCGGCGGTCGGCGGGGCGCTGTTCCTGATCGACAAGCTGATCGGCGACCGCGTGGCGCGCTTCGCCAGCGTCAAGTACACCGTCAAAGGCCCGTGGAAAGAGCCGAAAATCACCTTCGACAAGCCTTTTTGAACAGCCACATCCCAGGCCTATGGAGTAGCATGGCCGCATACCTGTTACGGAGTGCGCCATGTCTTTAGCGGTGATTCAAATGGTCAGCCAGAGTGATGTGCTGGCCAATCTGGCGCAGGCTCGACGCCTGCTCGAACAGGCCGCGGCCGGCGGCGCGAAGCTGGCGGTGCTGCCGGAAAACTTCGCCGCCATGGGCCGTCGCGACATCGCCGACATCGGCCGTGCCGAAGCGCTTGGCGAAGGTCCGATCCTGCCATGGTTGAAACAGACCGCCCGCGACCTCAAGTTATGGATAGTGGCCGGCACCTTGCCGTTGCCGCCGCTTGGGCAACCGGACGCCAAGTCGCATGCCTGTTCGCTGCTGGTCAACGATCAGGGTGAAACCGTGGCACGGTATGACAAGTTGCACCTGTTCGATGTTGATGTGGCGGACAATCGCGGGCGGTATCGCGAATCCGATGACTATGCTTATGGCAGTGGCGTGGTGGTCGCAGACACGCCGGTTGGCCGAGTCGGCCTGACCGTGTGTTACGACCTGCGCTTTCCGGAGCTGTACAGCGAATTGCGCGCCGCCGGTGCCGAGTTGATTACCGCCCCGTCGGCCTTCACCGCAGTGACCGGTGCGGCGCATTGGGATGTGCTGATTCGCGCCCGGGCCATCGAGACGCAGTGTTATGTATTGGCGGCAGCGCAGGGCGGGACTCACCCGGGACCGCGTGAAACCTTCGGTCATGCGGCGATTGTCGACCCGTGGGGCCGTGTGCTGGCGCATCAGGATCAAGGCGAGGCGGTATTGTTGGCCGCACGCGACAGTGATGAACAAGCGTCTATCAGGGCGCGAATGCCGGTGACGAGTCATCGGCGGTTTTTCTCGCAGGGCGCCCAGCGGCCTGCTTCAGAACATGAATTTAAGGCGTAAACCTATGAGCGAGTTGTTGTCCTCAGTCAGTGATCACCTGTTGGCGCCCGGCGGCGTGACCATCGAGAGCCTGCAAGGTGTGCTCGGCGATCTGGCCGGCCCGGGCATTGATGCTGCCGATCTGTATTTCCAGGGCCAGATCTCCGAATCGTGGTCGCTGGAAGACGGTATCGTCAAGGAAGGCAGCTTCAACCTCGACCAGGGTGTTGGCGTGCGTGCGCAGTCCGGCGAGAAAACCGGTTTTGCCTACAGCAATGCGATCACCCTTGAGGCCCTCGGCGCTGCGGCCCGTGCCGCGCGTTCGATCTCCCGCGCCGGGCAGAACGGCACGGTGCAGGCGTTCAGCACTCAGGATGTCGCGCAGTTGTATGCGCCGGACAACCCGCTGGAAGTGCTGAGCCGCGCCGAGAAAGTCGAGCTGCTCAAGCGCATCGACGTCGCCACCCGCGCTCTCGATCCACGGATTCAGCAGGTCAGCGTGAGCATGGCCGGGGTCTGGGAACGGATTCTGGTGGCGTCCACCGACGGTGGCCTGGCCGCTGATGTGCGTCCGCTGGTACGTTTCAACGTCAGCGTGATCGTCGAGCAGAATGGGCGTCGCGAGCGCGGCGGACATGGCGGCGGCGGGCGTACCGACTACCGTTATTTCCTCGCCGAAGACCGTGCCATGGGCTATGCCCGTGAAGCACTGCGTCAGGCCCTGGTGAATCTGGAAGCGATTCCGGCACCGGCCGGCACCTTGCCTGTCGTCCTCGGTTCGGGCTGGTCCGGTGTGCTGCTGCACGAAGCGGTCGGTCACGGTCTGGAAGGCGACTTCAACCGCAAGGGCAGTTCGGCCTACAGCGGGCGGATGGGCGAAATGGTTGCCTCCAAGCTCTGCACCATTGTCGATGACGGCACGTTGAGCGGTAGTCGCGGCTCGCTGAGCGTCGACGACGAAGGCACTCCGACCGAGTGCACCACACTGATCGAGAACGGCGTGCTCAAAGGTTACATGCAGGACAAGCTCAATGCGCGTCTGATGGGCGTGGCCCGTACCGGCAACGGTCGTCGCGAGTCCTACGCGCATCTGCCGATGCCGCGCATGACCAACACCTACATGCTCGGAGGCGAGAGCGATCCGGCGGAAATCATCGCGTCGGTGAAGAAGGGCATCTACTGCGCCAACCTTGGCGGCGGTCAGGTCGACATCACCAGCGGCAAGTTCGTGTTCTCCACCAGTGAGGCGTACCTGATCGAGGACGGCAAGATCACCGCGCCGGTCAAGGGCGCGACGTTGATCGGCAACGGCCCCGAGGCGATGAGCCGGGTGTCGATGGTCGGTAACGATCTGGCGCTGGACAGCGGTGTGGGCACGTGCGGCAAGGACGGGCAGTCGGTGCCGGTGGGTGTCGGTCAGCCGACGCTGAAGATCGATGCGATTACCGTGGGTGGCACGGGAGCATAAACAGAGGTGGAGCTGCGGGTGGCGCGCAGGGCGGCCACCCGATGGCGAGTATCAACGCAGGCCGCGTTGGGTATCGTCCAGCTCACGGATGTACTTGAAGATCTTGCGGCTGGAAGCAGGAGGTTTGTTGTGTGCAACCTCGTGCTGAGCCTGACGGATCAGGGAACGCAGTTGCTGGCGATCGGCGTCGGGGTATTCGACGACGAATTTCTCCAGCACGGCATCGTCACCAGCGATCAGGCGGTCACGCCAGCGTTCGAGGTTGTGGAAACGCTCGTTGTACTGACGGGTGGAGGCATCGAGTTGATCGAGCAGGACCAGAATCGCGTCAGTGTCCTGATCGCGCATCAGTTTGCCGATGAACTGCAGGTGCCGTTTACGCGCGATGTTCGCGGTGTGCTTCGGCGCATCAGCCAGGGCCCGGCGCAAGGCGTCGGTCAATGGCAGTTTTGCCTGCAAGTCGGGCTTGAGTGTTGTAAGGCGCTCGCCAAGGTCAACCAGAGCATGCAGCTCGCGTTTGACCTGAGATTTGCTTTTTTCTCCCGTATCGAGGGAGTCGTCGTAAGAATCAACCATGGTGGCAGTCCGCAAAGAAACGCCGCCATGATAACCAGTCGGGGGCCGCTTGTCCGGCCCGGTCGCTCGATGACCCCAGCCGAAAGCAGAATTTGAGTGGAGATGAGCATGAGTGCAGTTCAAAGCGTCGGCCCGCAAGCATTGCCGGCACTGCAGGAACAGGTCGAGCAGATCATCGCCGAAGCCAAGCGTCAGGGAGCCAGTGCCTGCGAAGTCGCGGTGTCGCTGGAGCAGGGTTTGTCGACGTCGGTGCGCCAGCGTGAGGTCGAGACGGTCGAATTCAATCGCGACCAGGGCTTTGGCATCACCCTGTACGTCGGCCAGCGCAAAGGCTCAGCCAGCACGTCCGCCACCGGGCCGGACGCGATTCGTGAAACCGTTGCCGCTGCACTGGCGATCGCCAAACACACCTCTGAAGACGAAGCCTCGGGCCTCGCCGATGCCGCGCTGATGGCCAGGGATGTGCAGGATTTCGACCTGTTCCACGAATGGGACATCACCCCGGAGCAGGCCATCGAGAAGGCGTTGCTCTGTGAAGCCGCCGCGTTCGACGCCGATGCGCGAATCAAGAACGCTGACGGCACCACCCTCAGCACCCATCAGGGCTGCCGTGTATATGGCAACAGCCACGGTTTCATCGGTGGTTACGCGTCGACCCGGCACAGCCTGAGCTGCGTGATGATCGCCGAAGCCGACGGCCAGATGCAGCGCGATTACTGGTATGACGTCAATCGTCAGGGCAGCCTGCTGGCGGATCCGGTGAGCATCGGCCAGCGTGCCGCGCAACGCGCCGCGAGCCGTCTGGGCGCGCGTCCGGTACCGACCTGCGAAGTGCCGGTGCTGTTTTCCGCTGAACTGGCGGGCGGCTTGTTCGGCAGCTTCCTGTCGGCGGTTTCTGGCGGCAGTCTGTATCGCAAATCGTCGTTCCTCGAAGGCACGCTGGGGCAGAAGCTGTTTCCGGAATGGCTGACCATCGACGAGCGTCCGCACCTGATGCGCGCCATGGGCAGTGCGTCCTACGACGGTGATGGTCTGGCCACCTACGCCAAACCGTTTGTCGAGAAGGGCGAGTTGGTGTCGTACATCCTCGGCACGTACTCCGGGCGCAAACTCGGCATGCCGAGCACCGCCAACGCGGGTGGCGTGCACAACCTGTTCGTCACTCACGGTGATGAAGATCAGGCGGCGCTGTTGAAACGCATGGGCCGTGGCCTGTTGGTTACCGAGTTGATGGGCCATGGCTTGAACATGGTCACCGGCGACTATTCGCGTGGGGCGGCGGGGTTCTGGGTCGAGAACGGCGAAATCCAGTTCGCGGTGCAGGAAGTGACCATCGCCGGCAACATGCGCGACATGTTCAAGCAGATCGTCGCAGTCGGTAATGATCTGGAGCTGCGCAGCAATATTCGTACGGGCTCGGTGCTGATCGAGCGCATGACTGTCGCGGGCAGCTAAGCCCCAGCGGTCAGACAAGAAAGGCGCGCCACCTCATCGGGTGGCGCGCCTTTTTTCTTGGCTCCACACAAAACCTTGTGGGAGCGAGCCTGCTCGCGAAAGCGATAGCAGCCTGCTGCAGCAGCGACTGACACGACGCCTTCGCGAGCAGGCTCGCTCCTACAATGGAGTCTGTGTAATCAGGCGCTCTTGTTTTGGTTCTCATTATCATCTAATAATAAATCTCATCTCCGAACGAGTCCCGGATCATGAGTTCTGCCTTGCACGAGCAGCCGTACCTCGAAAGCTGGCGCTGGATGAGTCGCCAGATCCGTTGCGCGATGGATCCTGACGAACCACGCCTGATCGAACATTACCTGGCCGAAGGCCGTTATCTGGCCTGCTGTACGGCGACTTCCCCGTGGACCATCGCTGAAACCTCCTTCCGTTTGTTGATCGACACGGCCACCGATATCGCCTTGCCGTGGCACTGGCGCAGCCTGTGTCTCGATCAAGCCTGGCGGCCGTTGCGTGAAATGGAGCGCCTGTCGCTGTGCAACTGCCGGCTCCAGCGCTGGCAGCGCTACACCTGGCAACTGGCGACCTGCGAGTTGCTTCCCTCGATTCCTCTCATTGAATTAGTCCAAGGATTTACCGATGACCAAGACACGTATTGAGCGCGACAGCATGGGCGAATTGCAGGTGCCGGTGGACGCTCTCTACGGCGCGCAGACCCAGCGCGCAGTGGATAACTTCCCGATCAGCGGCAAGCCGATGCCAACGCAATTCATCCGTGCGCTGATCCTCGCCAAAGCCGCCGCCGCGCGGGCCAACGTCGAGCTCAACCAGCTCAGCGCCGGCCAGGGCAAAGCTATCAGCGATGCCGCGCAAGGCCTGCTCGAAGGCGATTTCATGCAGCATTTCCCGGTGGATATCTTCCAGACCGGCTCCGGCACCAGCTCCAACATGAACGCCAACGAAGTGATCGCGACCCTCGCCAGCCGCCTGCTCGGCGAGCCGGTCAACCCGAACGATCACGTCAACTGCGGCCAGAGCAGCAACGACATCATTCCGACCACCATCCACGTCAGCGCCGCCCTGGCGTTGCACGAACAACTGCTGCCGGCGCTGTTGCATTTGGTGCAGGTCATCGAAAACAAAGCCGAACAGGTGCACCACCACGTCAAAACCGGCCGCACGCACTTGATGGACGCGATGCCGGTGCGCATGAGTCAGGTGCTCAATGGCTGGGCGCAGCAGCTCAAGGCCAACATCGGTCATCTGCAGGACTTGCTGCCGAGCCTGCAATCGCTGGCGCAGGGCGGTACGGCGGTCGGCACCGGGATCAACGCGCATCCGGAGTTTGCCAAGCGTTTCAGTCGCCAGCTCAGCCAACTGACGAATGTGCAATTCACTCCGGGCAAGGATCTGTTCGCCCTGATCGGCTCGCAGGACACCGCCGTCGCCGTCTCTGGTCAGCTCAAGGCCACCGCCGTGTCGCTGATGAAAATTGCCAATGACCTGCGCTGGATGAACTCTGGTCCGCTCGCCGGCCTTGGCGAGATCGAGCTGGAAGCCCTGCAACCGGGTTCGTCGATCATGCCGGGCAAGGTTAATCCGGTGATCCCGGAAGCCACCGCCATGGTCGCCGCACAAGTGATCGGCAACGACTCGGTGATCACCATCGCCGGCCAGTCGGGCAATTTCGAACTGAACGTGATGCTGCCGATCATCGCCCAGAACCTGCTGAGCAGCATCGAACTGCTGGCCAATGCCAGTCGTCTGCTCGGCGACAAGGCCATCGCCAGCTTCAAGGTCAATGAGTCGCGGCTCAAGGAAGCGCTGTCGCGCAACCCGATTCTGGTCACCGCGCTCAACCCGATCATCGGCTACCAGAAAGCCGCCGAAATCGCCAAGCAGGCCTACAGACAAGGGCGCCCGGTGATCGACGTCGCGCTGGAACATACCGATCTGTCCCGCAGCCAACTGGAAGAGTTGCTCAACCCCGAGAAACTCACCGCCGGCGGCGTGTAAACCCCGCAACCGCTTTGGAGGCTCACCATGGAGCACTGGAAACGCACGATCGAACGGGCTAATCGCTGCTTCATGCTGGGCGAGCTGATTGATGCCCGCGAGGCTTACCTGCAAGCCCTGGCGCTGGCGCAAGTATTGTTCGAGCGCTGGGCAGATGCCGATGAAGCGGTGGCGGCCTGCGTCATCTCCCACCACAACCTGGCGGATCTGCACTTGCGCCTGAATCAGCCGGAGGAGAGCGCCGAGTACCTCTGTGCGATTCATCAGCGGCTGTTGCAGACCATGCAGGACGAGCGCCTGCGTCCCGCTCTGCGGGAAGCGGCGTTGCGCCAGAGCAGCAAGACCTACGTCGAACTGCTGAATTTCATCAGCGAGCACGGCGAATACCCGCGCACCCAGCGCCTGCTGCACCCGGACACCGGCAACGCACGCCGCGCGTCAGCCTCACATCATCATGGAGTCCACTGAAATGGCTTTTACCTTGCCTGCCTTGCCTTACGCCTACGATGCCCTGGAACCGCACATCGATGCGCAAACCATGGAGATCCACTACACCAAGCACCACCAGACCTACATCAACAACCTCAATGCCGCCGTCGAAGGCACTGAGTACGCCGAATGGCCGGTGGAAAAACTGGTCGCCAGCGTTCAGCAGTTGCCGGAAAAACTCCGCGCGGCCGTGATCAATCAGGGTGGCGGGCATGCCAACCATTCGCTGTTCTGGGAAGTCATGGTGCCCAACGGCGGTGGCAAGCCGGACGGCGCGCTGGCCAAGGCGATTGACGACCAACTGGGCGGTCTCGACAGCTTCAAGGACGCCTTTACCAAAGCCGCGTTGACCCGTTTCGGCAGCGGCTGGGCCTGGCTCAGCGTGACCCCGGAGAAAAAACTGGTCGTGGAAAGTAGCGGCAATCAGGACAGCCCGTTGATGAACGGCAACACGCCGATTCTCGGTCTGGATGTTTGGGAACACGCCTACTACCTGCGTTACCAAAACCGTCGCCCGGAATACATCAACGCGTTCTACAACGTGATCAACTGGCCGGAAGTTGCTGCGCGCTACCAGGCTGCACTGGTTTAAGTCTTCTATAAAAACAATCCAGGGCTGACTATGGGCACTGAAACACTGGCGATTGGCGGTGGGCGCATGTTTCGTTACGCGGTCGGGTCGCTGTTGCTGCTGGCGGGCATGACCCTGCTGGCCGTGCACGGGCTGGAATGGCTGGATCTGCAGCCGCGATTGTCACGCGCATTGCAGGGCGGCGCGATCTGCGCCCTCGGCACGGCGCTCGGCGCGGTGCCGGTGCTGGTGATCCGGCGTATGCCGCAGAGGCTCAGCGATACGCTACTGGGTTTCGGCGCCGGTGTGATGCTGGCGGCGACCGCGTTTTCGCTGATCGTGCCGGGTATCGCTGCTGCCGAAAGTCTGGGCCTGACACCGTGGGCCGCCAGCGGGTTGATCTGCTTCGGCATCATGCTCGGTGCGTTCGCTCTGTATCTGGTGGATCTGAAACTGTCCGGCGCCTCACCGGAAATGCTCGTCGGTACCCCCGAGCACCCGGTGATTCCGCCGCGCATCTGGCTGTTCGTCTTCGCCATCATTGCTCACAACATCCCGGAAGGCATGGCGGTGGGGGTGTCTGCTGGCGGCGGCATGCCGGATGCCGACAGTCTGGCGATGGGCATCGCCTTGCAGGATGTGCCAGAGGGATTGGTGATTGCGCTGGTACTGGCGGGGGCGGGAATGTCGCGGGTCAAGGCATTCTTGATCGGCGCGGCGTCAGGACTGGTCGAGCCGGTGTTTGCACTGCTCTGTGCCTGGCTGGTCAGTCTGGCGGAGCTGTTATTGCCGTTGGGGCTGGCGCTGGCGGCGGGGGCGATGTTGCTGGTGGTGACGCACGAAGTCATTCCGGAATCGCGCCGCAATGGTCATGACATGCTGGCCAGTCTTGGCTTGCTGATCGGGTTTTGTCTGATGATGGTGATGGATACGGCGTTGGGTTGAATACCAAAAGATCGCAGCCTGCGGCAGCTGTTGCCAAGGCTGCGATCTTCGGTGCTGGGCTGTCAGCCCCCTTCATCGAAGTAGTTGTTGATCAGCTCCACCAAAGCAACCATGGCCTCCTCAGCCTGTTCGCCTTCGGTGCTCAAATGGATCTTGGTGCCCTTGCCGGCCGCGAGCATCATCATCGCCATGATGCTTTTGCCGTCTACTGCTGTCTCGGGTGTGCGACCGACTCTTATCGTGGTCTCCGGAAACTTGCCGGCCACGCCGACGAATTTGGCCGATGCCCGGGCATGCAGACCCAATTTGTTGATGATTTCGATTTCACGAGCAGGCATCGCGGTGTGAATCCTTTAAGTGAGGTCGCGGTGGCGAACCTGGACGTTCTTCAGGGTTTTCTGCAGGGCCTGACCCAGACGTTCAGTCAGGTAAACGGAACGGTGATGCCCGCCGGTGCAGCCAATGGCAATGGTGACATAGGCGCGGTTACTCGCAGCAAAGCGTGGCAGCCATTTGTTCAAGTAGCCGAAGATGTCCTGGAACATCTCCTCAACCTCCGGTTGTGCAGCCAGGTACTCGGCGACAGGTGCGTCTAGACCCGATTGTGCACGCAGTTCCGGTTTCCAGTAAGGATTGGGCAGGCAGCGCACATCGAACACCAGATCCGCGTCCACCGGCATGCCGCGCTTGAAGCCGAACGACTCGACCAGAAACGCCGTGCCCGGCTCCGGCTGGTTCAACAGTCGCAGCTTGATGGTGTCACGCAACTGGTACAGATTGAGATTGGTGGTGTTGACCTTGAGGTCGGCCAGATCGGCGATCGGGCCGAGCAGGGCGGTCTCATCGTTGATTGCCTCGGCCAGCGAGCGATCGGCATTGCTCAACGGATGGCGCCGGCGGGTTTCCGAAAAGCGCTTGAGCAGGGTTTCATCGTCGGCATCCAGATACAACACATCGCACTGGATGTGCCGGGCCCGGACTTCTTCAAGCAGCTCAGGGAAACGCGACAGGTGGCTCGGCAGATTGCGTGCATCGATCGACACGGCCACCAGCGGCTGGGCCAGTTCGGTGTGAATCAGGGCGCGTTCGGCGAGCTCCGGCAGCAGACCGGCCGGCAGGTTGTCGATGCAGTAGTAGCCGTTGTCCTCAAGGACATTCAGGGCGGTACTTTTACCCGAGCCGGAGCGGCCGCTGACGATGATCAAGCGCATGATTAATGACCGTTCTGCTCGCTCAGGACGACCTGATACAAGGCTTCGTTGCTCGGTGCGCTGCGCAGTTTTTCGCGCACTTCCTTGCGATCGAGCATGCTGGCGATCTGGCGCAGTAATTCCAGGTGGGCATCGGTGGCAGCTTCCGGGACCAGCAGTACAAACAGCAGGTCGACCGGTGCGCCGTCGATGGCATCGAAATCGATGGGGGCATCAAGATGCATCAACGCGCTGATAGGCGCTTCGCAGCCTTTGAGGCGACAGTGGGGAATGGCGATGCCGTTGCCGAAACCGGTGGATCCGAGTTTCTCACGGGCTACCAGGCTCTCGAAAACATCCTGCATGGCCAGATCCGGCACTTCTTTATGGATGAGGTTGGCAATCTGTTCGAGGGCTTTCTTTTTACTGCCGCCCGGCACGTTCACCAGGGAACGGCCGGGGGTCAGGATACTTTCAAGTCGGATCATGGGTTGGGAGTGTTAACGACCTGTCGCGCCCTGGAGGAGGCTCTGGGTCTTTTCCTTATGCTTTTTGAGTTGGCGATCCAGCTTGTCGGTCAGTGAGTCGATCGCAGCGTACATGTCGGTATCTTCTGCGTTGGCGACCACTTCGCTGCCGGGTATATGCAAGGTGGCTTCGATTTTCTGCTTGAGCTTTTCGACGCACATCGTGACTTGCACGTTGGTGATCTTGTCGAAATGGCGCTCCAATCGTTCGAGTTTCTCGTTGATGTAGGTGCGCAGAGGTTCGGTCACTTCCAGTTGGTGTCCACTGATGTTGACTTGCATACAGCTTCTCCTTCGTTGCCAGTGCATAAAGCGGCAGGCCGAAGAGCCTGCCACTGGAACGCTGTAACGTGGCTTACATCAACCGCTTGCGTTCGCTCGAAGGCGCGATCCCGAGGGATTCGCGGTACTTGGCGACGGTGCGGCGAGCCACCTGAATGCCTTGTGCCTCCAGTAAACCAGCGATCTTGCTGTCACTCAACGGCTTTTTCTGATTTTCCGCCGCAACCAGTTTTTTGATGATCGCGCGGATCGCCGTCGACGAGCATTCACCGCCTTCGGAGGTGCTGACGTGGCTGGAGAAAAAGTATTTCAGTTCATAAATACCGCGCGGGGTATGCATGAATTTCTGCGTGGTGACCCGGGAAATCGTCGATTCGTGCATGCCGACCGCCTCGGCGATGTCATGCAGGACCAACGGCTTCATGGCTTCATCGCCATACTCCAGGAAGCCGCGCTGATGCTCGACGATCTGGGTGGCCACCTTCATCAGGGTTTCGTTGCGGCTTTGCAGGCTCTTGATGAACCAGCGTGCCTCTTGCAACTGGTTGCGCATGAAGGTGTTGTCGGCGCTGGTGTCGGCGCGACGGACGAAACCGGCGTACTGCGCGTTAACCCGCAGACGGGGCACTGACTCCTGATTCAGCTCGACCAGCCAGCGTTCGTTATCCTTGCGCACAATGACGTCGGGCACCACGTACTCGGCTTCGGTCGATTCGATCTGCGAGCCCGGACGCGGATTGAGGCTTTGCACCAGTTCGATGACCTGACGCAACTCGTCTTCCTTGAGCTTCATACGCCGCATCAACTGGCTGTAGTCGCGACTGCCGAGCAGATCGATGTAATCGCTGACCAGACGTTTGGCTTCGTTGAGCCACGGGGTCTTGGCCGGGAGCTGACGCAGTTGCAGCAGCAGGCATTCGCCGAGGTTGCGCGCGCCGATACCGGCCGGTTCGAACTGCTGAATGCGGTGCAGAACGGCTTCGATCTCGTCCAGCTCGATGTCGAGCTCCGGATCAAAGGCGTCGAGAATTTCTTCGAGGGTTTCGTCGAGGTAGCCCTGATTGTTGATGCAATCGATCAGGGTCACGGCGATCAGGCGGTCGGTGTCGGACATCGGCGCCAGGTTCAATTGCCACAGCAGATGGCTTTGCAGGCTTTCGCCGGCGGACGTGCGGGTGGTGAAGTCCCACTCGTCGTCATCGCTGCTGGGCAGGCTGCTGGCGCTGGTCTGGTAGACGTCTTCCCAGGCGGTATCAACGGGCAGTTCGTTAGGAATGCGCTCGTTCCATTCGCCATCTTCCAGATTGTCCACCGTCGGGGCGGCTTCCTGATAGGACGGTTCCTGAATGTCGGTGTTGGGTTTTTGTTCGGCGTTGTCGGCCAAAGGATCGGTATTGTCGAAGTCGTCGCCTTCTTCCTGGCGTTCGAGCATCGGATTGGATTCCAGGGCCTCCTGGATTTCCTGTTGCAGGTCCAGGGTCGACAATTGGAGCAGGCGGATGGCCTGTTGCAGCTGCGGTGTCATCGTCAGCTGCTGGCCCATTCTCAAGACTAGCGATGGTTTCATGGCAGGGGCTTAACACCTTATTCGCCGGCGCGCATGCGCCATCCACTACAGGGCGCCGGAGCGCCAAACTTAAGCAAATTATATGCCTGAAACTGTCGTGTTTGCCTAGAGCGCTGTAACAATAAAAGCGTATAAAACTTTGTTGACGCATCGCGTCGGAGCACGGTGAACATCTTTGAGGCGTCGTGTCTGCCCAGAGCGCTGTAACAATAAAAGCGTATAAAAGCCTGCTTCATCGATACAGCACCCGGAGGCTGGCCAAGTGCCTTGGTGCTTACAGGCGGAACTCGTGGCCCAGGTACACTTCCTTCACCAGATCGTTGGCGAGGATGGTCGCCGCATCGCCTTCCGCGATCAGTTGACCGTCGTTGACGATGTAGGCGGTTTCGCAGATATCCAGGGTCTCACGCACGTTGTGGTCGGTGATAAGAACACCGATGCCCTTGGCCTTGAGGTGATGGATGATCTGCTTGATGTCGCCGACCGAAATCGGGTCGACACCGGCGAACGGTTCGTCGAGCAGGATGAATTTCGGTGCGGTCGCCAGGGCGCGGGCGATTTCCACCCGGCGGCGTTCACCACCGGACAGGCTCATGCCGAGGTTGTCGCGGATGTGGCTGATGTGGAATTCCTGCAGCAGGCTTTCCAGTTCCTTGCGACGACCGGCCTTGTCGAGTTCCGTGCGGGTTTCGAGGATGGCCATGATGTTATCGGCCACCGACAGTTTGCGGAAGATCGACGCTTCTTGCGGCAGATAGCCGATACCGGCCTTGGCACGGCCGTGCATCGGCTGATGGCTGACGTCCAGATCATCGATCAGTACGCGACCCTGATCGGCCTGCACCAGACCGACGATCATGTAGAAGCAGGTGGTCTTGCCGGCGCCGTTCGGGCCGAGCAGGCCAACGATCTGACCGCTGTCGATCGACAGGCTGACGTCGCGCACAACCTGGCGGCTTTTATAGGCCTTGGCCAGGTGTTGAGCTTTCAGAGTTGCCATTACTGGGTTTTCTCGTCGGTTTTCTTCTTCGGCTGGATCACCATGTCGATACGCGGACGCGCTTCGGTGACTTTGCTGCCGGTAGCGCGACCGGCACTGGCCAGTTTCTTCACCGTGTCATAGACGATTTTCTCGCCCTGAGTGGTGTTGTTGTCCTTGTCGACAACCTTGGCCTTGTCGATCAGCACGACGCGGTTTTGCGCGGCGTGGTACTGAATCGTCACGCCCCAGCCCTGAACAGGCTTGGCGTCACCCTGGGTTTGCAGTTGCTCGAAGTAGGCAAGGTTGCCCACCGAGGTCACCACGTCGATATCGCCGGTCGGAGTACGGGTGATGGTCACCGTATTGCCCTTAACGATCATCGAGCCCTGGGTGATGATCACATCACCTTTATAGGTGGCGATGCCGTTCTTGTCGTCCAGCTGGGCGTCGTCGGCCTGAATGCGGATAGGTTGCTGCTGATCGTTCGGCAGAGCCCAGGCGCTCACGCTTCCCAGTGCTGCGCCCAGACTGAGCAAAATAGGGAGGGTTTTAACGAGCCTCATACTGTCCTCTTACGTTCGATTGCAGGTGTATCCTGCTTTCCTTCAAATACGCCTTCATTCCCACGCCAGTCGATACACCGCCAGCGCCGTCGATTCTAACGGGTTGCTCGGTCTGCGCATATTGCTGCTGAGGGAACACCGTCATGCGTGTGCTGGTGATCAGGGTGTCGCGTTTCTTTTCATCGGTGCGCTTGATGCGTACCGAGTCGATCAATTCTACCTGCGTTCCGTCCGGATTCACTTCGCCGCGCTCGCTGGTCACGTGCCACGGAAACTCGGTGCCGCGATACATGTTGAGGTCGGGTTTTGTAACCAGGGTCACATCCGTCGCTTTCAGGTGTTCGGCCTTGTCCGACGTCATTTCGTACTGCACTTTGCCGTCCGGCAGATATTGCAGGGTATGCGTATTGGTGGCGTACCAGTCGATGGCAGTGTCTTCGACCTTGGCCACAGGCTTGTCGAGGAAACGTTCCGGACTGATGTTCCAGTAGCCGACCGCCGCAAACATCGCAGCGATGCAGCCGAACAGCAGGAAGTTGCGAAATTTTTTGCTAAACATGATTTGGCTCACAGGTACGCGGCGTTGGCCGCATCAAGGCGGCCCTGGGCGCGCAGGATCAATTCGCAGAATTCACGGGCGGCACCTTCGCCACCGCGGGCCCGAGTGACGCCATGGGCGTGTTCGCGCACGAAGTCGGCAGCATTGGCAACGGCCATGCCCAGGCCTACGCGGCGGATCACCGGCAAGTCAGGCAGGTCGTCACCCAGGTAGGCGACCTGTTCATAGCTTAGGCCCAGTTGCGCCAGCAGGCCGTCCAGAACCACCAATTTGTCTTCGCGACCCTGAAACAGGTGCGGGATACCGAGGTTCTTCGCCCGGCGTTCAACCACCGGGGTCTTGCGGCCACTGATGATGGCAGTCTCGACACCGGCATTCATCAGCATCTTGATGCCCTGGCCGTCGAGGGTGTTGAAGGTCTTGAATTCGCTGCCGTCTTCGAGGAAGTACAGGCGCCCGTCGGTGAGGACGCCGTCGACGTCGAACACCGCCAGTTTGATCGCTTTGCCGCGTTGCAGCAGATCGGTGGTCATTACATCACTCCTGCACGCAGCAGATCGGAGAGGTTGAAGGCGCCGATCGGGCGATCTTCTTCATCTACGACCACCAGTGCGTTGATTCGGTGGTCTTCCATGATTTTCAGGGCTTCGGCGGCGAGCATCTCGGGCCGTGCGGTCTTGCCGTGTGCGGTCATGACCTGGTCGATGGTGGCGCTGCGGATGTCGATGCTGCGGTCCAGCGTGCGGCGCAAATCGCCGTCGGTGAAGATTCCGGCCAGTTTGCCATCGGCTTCAACGATCGCGGTCATGCCCAGACCCTTGCGGGTCATTTCCATGAGCGCGTCCTTGAGCAGGGTGCCGCGCTGCACTTGCGGCAGCTCTTGCCCGGCATGCATGACGTTTTCCACTTTCAGCAGCAGGCGTCGACCCAGAGCGCCGCCCGGGTGTGAAAAAGCAAAATCTTCGGCGGTGAAACCACGCGCTTCCAGCAGCGCCACGGCCAGGGCATCACCCATGACCAGTGCCGCCGTGGTCGAGGAAGTCGGTGCCAGGTTCAGTGGGCAGGCTTCGTGTTCGACATGAACGTTGAGATTGACTTCGGCAGCTTTGGCCAATGGCGACTGCGGATTGCCAGTCAGACTGATCAACTGGATGCCGAGGCGCTTGATCAATGGCAGCAGGGTGACGATTTCGTTGGTCGAGCCGGAGTTGGAGAGGGCGAGGATCACGTCGTCGCGGGTGATCATGCCCATGTCGCCATGGCTGGCTTCGGCCGGGTGGACGAAAAATGCCGGGGTGCCGGTGCTGGCCAGGGTCGCGGCAATCTTGTTGCCGACGTGCCCGGATTTGCCCATGCCGACCACGACCACACGGCCTTTGCTGGCCAGAATCATCTCGCAAGCGCGTACGAAATCGGCGTCGATATGGGGCAACAAGCCTTGTACGGCTTCCACTTCGAGGCGAATGGTGCGTTGTGCCGATTGAATCAGGTCGCTGGATTGGCTCATGTCAGAAATCGTATAGCCCGATGAAAAGGCGGCGATTATAGCGGTTATGTTGAAAAGCCTCACGCAAGTTCGTCGTGCTTTGTCATTCCGCGTCAGCAAAACCCCGAAAAAGTGCCGTCAGGCCTGTCATATCGTTGAACGCGGAGGGGCGGGGCCTTGGGCGCTTGGCGTTTGCAGTGATATAGTTCGCCGCCAGTTCGGCCTGCCCGGGAGGTATGTGCTTTCTGCGGAAAGCCAGGCGTCCGAGTGAGAGGCTGCATCGCAAGGAGTTTAGATGAGTGCCGATAACGCCTACGCGGTCGAGCTGAAGGGAGTCTCCTTCAAGCGCGGTGCGCGCAGCATTTTCAATAACGTCGATATTCGCATCCCGCGTGGCAAGGTTACCGGCATCATGGGACCTTCCGGGTGCGGCAAGACCACTTTGTTGCGCTTGATGGGGGCACAGTTGCGTCCTTCCAGCGGCGAAGTCTGGGTCAACGGCCAGAACCTGCCGACGCTGTCGCGCAGTGATCTGTTCGATGCGCGCAAGCACATGGGCGTGCTGTTTCAAAGCGGCGCGCTGTTCACCGATCTCGATGTCTTCGAGAACGTCGCTTTCCCCCTGCGCGTTCATACCCAATTGCCGGATGAAATGATCCGCGACATCGTCCTGCTCAAATTGCAGGCGGTCGGTTTGCGCGGTGCCATCGAGCTGATGCCCGACGAGCTGTCCGGCGGCATGAAGCGTCGGGTCGCCCTGGCCCGGGCGATTGCGCTCGATCCGCAGATTCTCATGTATGACGAGCCTTTCGTCGGCCAGGATCCGATCGCCATGGGCGTGCTGGTACGCCTGATCCGTCTGCTCAACGATGCGCTGGGGATCACCAGTATCGTGGTCTCCCACGATCTGGCCGAAACCGCGAGCATCGCTGACTACATCTATGTAGTGGGTGATGGTCAGGTGCTGGGGCAGGGTACGCCGGACGAGTTGATGAATTCGGATGAGCCGCGTATTCGCCAGTTCATGACCGGCAACCCCGATGGCCCGGTGCCGTATCATTTTCCAGCGACGGATTACCGCGCAGATCTTCTGGGGAAGCGCTAATGCGCAGAATTTCACTAATAGAACGCGTACGCCGGTTCGGCGAGGCGGCGATCGACGCCGTCGCGGTGTTTGGCCGCGCGACCCTGTTCCTGTTTCACGCCCTGCTCGGTCGTGGCGGTATCAGCGGCGGTTTCGGCCTGCTGGTCAAGCAGTTGCATTCGGTCGGCGTGATGTCGCTGGTGATCATCGTCGTGTCGGGGATTTTCATCGGCATGGTGCTGGCGCTGCAGGGCTTCAGTATTCTGTCGAGCTACGGTTCGGAGCAGGCGGTGGGGCAGATGGTGGCCCTGACGTTGCTGCGTGAACTGGGGCCTGTCGTGACGGCGTTGCTGTTTGCCGGGCGTGCCGGTTCGGCGCTGACCGCAGAAATTGGCAACATGAAGTCCACCGAACAGCTTTCCAGCCTGGAAATGATCGGTGTCGATCCGCTCAAATACATTATTGCCCCGCGTCTGTGGGCCGGTTTCATTTCCCTGCCGGTGCTGGCGATGATTTTCAGCGTGGTGGGAATCTGGGGCGGTTCGTGGGTGGCTGTCGACTGGCTTGGCGTGTATGAAGGCTCCTACTGGGCGAACATGCAGAACAGCGTGAACTTCACCAGCGATGTGCTCAACGGCGTCATCAAAAGTGTCGTTTTCGCCTTCGTCGTGACCTGGATCGCCGTATTCCAAGGCTATGACTGTGAGCCCACTTCCGAGGGCATCAGTCGCGCCACCACCAAGACCGTGGTATTCGCCTCGCTGGCGGTACTGGGCCTGGACTTTATTCTGACCGCTTTGATGTTTGGAGATTTCTGATGCAAAACCGCACCCTGGAAATCGGTGTCGGCCTGTTCCTGCTGGCAGGGATCCTGGCTTTGTTGCTACTGGCTCTGCGGGTCAGTGGCCTGTCTCCGACTTCGACCACCGACACCTATAAACTGTATGCCTACTTCGACAATATCGCCGGTTTGACGGTCAGAGCCAAAGTGACCATGGCTGGCGTAACCATCGGCAAGGTCACGGCCATCGATCTGGATCGCGACAGCTTCACCGGTCGGGTAACCCTGCAAGTGGATAAAAAGGTCGACAACCTGCCGACCGACTCCACAGCGTCTATCCTGACCGCTGGCCTGTTGGGCGAGAAGTACATCGGTATCAGCGTGGGCGGCGAAGACACCCGTCTGAAGGATGGTGGAACCATCCACGACACCCAGTCGTCTCTGGTACTGGAAGACCTGATCGGTAAATTCCTGCTCAATACCGTTAGCAAAGACGCCAAATGAGGAGCTTTTGAATGATCTCTACCTTGCGACGTGGCCTGTTGGTGTTGCTTGCGGCACTGCCGATGCTGGCTAACGCTGCGCCCGGACAGTCGGCGCACGACCTGATTCAGGACACCACGAACCGGATGCTGGCCGACTTGTCGGCCAATAAAGAGAAGTACAAGAAGGATCCGCAGGACTTCTACACGGCGCTGAACACCATCGTCGGACCTGTGGTGGATGCCGAAGGCATTTCCAAGAGCATCATGACGGTCAAGTATTCGCGCAAGGCCACGCCGGCGCAGATGCAGACCTTCCAGGAAAACTTCAAGCGCGGCCTGTTCCAGTTCTATGGCAATGCCTTGCTCGAATACAACAACCAGGGCATCACGGTTGATCCGGCCAAGGATGAGTCCGGCGATCGCACCAGCGTCGGCATGACCGTCAAGGGCAACAACGGCGCGATCTACCCTGTGCAGTACACGCTGGAGAAGATCAATGGCGAGTGGAAACTGCGCAATGTGATCATCAACGGCATCAACATCGGTAAGCTGTTCCGTGATCAGTTCGCCGACGCGATGCAGCGCAATGGCAACGATCTGGACAAGACCATCAACAATTGGGCTGGCGAAGTGGCCAAGGCCAAGGAAACCACCGAGAAAGCTGCCGAGAAGCCAGCGCAATGAATGAGGCGGCAGTTCGTATGAGTGATGTCGACGAGCTATTGCTCAGCGGAGTGCTGGACTATCGCACAGGTCCCGACCTGCGCAAGGAAGGCCAGGCGCTGATCAAGTCCAGCAAGGCGGCATCGCTGGTCATCGATTGCTCGGCAGTGAAGAAGTCCAGCAGCGTCGGTTTGTCGTTGCTGCTGTGCTTCATGCGCGATGCCCAGGCGGCCGGCAAGGCCGTCAGCATCCGTGCGATGCCGGAAGACATGCGCGAAATCGCTCAGGTCAGTGAACTGACCGAGTTGCTGGCGCACCCCTGAACCCGCATCGATAAACAAGCCCCCCGTCAGAGTCCTGCCAATGCGGGGTTCGCAGGCGCGGGGCTTTTTTGTATGATGTCCGACCCGTGCGCACAGGGCGCCGATTGAGGTTGAGCATGCAGGCCGTAGAAGTGAAGAGCTTCCTTGAAGGAAAGCTGCCAGGAACGCAGGTGGAAGTTGAAGGCGAAGGCTGCAACTTCCAGCTGAACGTGATTAGTGATGAACTGGCGGCGTTGAGCCCGGTCAAGCGTCAGCAAAGCATCTATGCCCATTTGAACCCTTGGATCGCCGATGGCAGCATCCACGCGGTCACTATGAAATTTTTCAGCAGCGCGGCCTGGGCCGAGCGCACCTGAGCCCTAGGGCGTCGAGATTCTTATGGATAAATTGATTATTACCGGTGGCGTTCGTCTTGATGGCGAAATCCGTATCTCCGGGGCGAAGAACTCCGCCCTGCCGATTCTGGCTGCCACCCTGCTGTGCGATGGCCCGGTGACCGTTGGCAACCTGCCGCACCTGCACGACATCACCACCATGATCGAGCTGTTCGGTCGCATGGGCATCGAGCCGGTGATCGACGAGAAACTCAGCGTCGAAATCGACCCACGCACCATCAAGACCCTGATCGCGCCGTACGAACTGGTGAAAACCATGCGTGCCTCGATCCTGGTACTGGGCCCGATGGTTGCGCGTTTCGGTGAAGCCGAAGTCGCCCTGCCTGGCGGTTGCGCGATCGGTTCGCGTCCGGTCGACCTGCACATTCGTGGCCTCGAAGCCATGGGCGCGGTGATCGACGTCGAAGGCGGCTACATCAAGGCCAAGGCGCCTGAAGGCGGTCTGCGCGGTGCGCACTTCTTCTTCGATACCGTCAGCGTGACCGGTACCGAAAACATCATGATGGCAGCCGCCCTGGCCAAGGGTCGCAGCGTGCTGCAGAACGCTGCGCGCGAGCCTGAAGTGGTTGACCTGGCGAACTTCCTCAACGCCATGGGCGCCAAGGTATCCGGCGCCGGTACCGACACCATCACCATCGATGGCGTCGAGCGTCTGGGTTCGTGCTTCTACAAAGTCATGCCCGACCGTATCGAAACCGGCACCTACCTGGTGGCCGCTGCGGTCACCGGTGGCCGCGTGAAGGTCAAGGACACTGATCCGACCATTCTTGAAGCGGTCCTGGAAAAGCTCCGTGAGTCCGGTGCGGAAATCACCTGCGGTGAAGACTGGATCGAGCTGAACATGCACGGCAAGCGCCCGAAAGCGGTCAACGTGCGTACCGCGCCGTACCCGGCGTTCCCGACCGACATGCAGGCGCAGTTCATCTCGCTCAACGCCATTGCCGAAGGCACCGGTGCAGTGATCGAGACGATCTTCGAAAACCGTTTCATGCACGTGTACGAACTGCACCGCATGGGCGCCAGGATCCAGGTCGAAGGCAACACCGCGATCGTCACCGGTACTGAAGTCCTGAAGGGCGCGCCAGTGATGGCCACCGACCTGCGTGCTTCGGCCAGCCTGGTGATCTCGGCACTGGTTGCTGAAGGCGACACCCTGATCGACCGCATCTACCACATAGACCGTGGTTACGAGTGCATCGAAGAAAAACTGCAGATGCTGGGCGCCAAGATCCGTCGCGTTCCGGGCTGATTGCTGCATGCGGACACAGGGACGTGTCCACTGAATTTGTTTCGAGTCGAGCCGGTATCCGGCTCGATGTGTGTCCGGCGCCGATTGCGACCGGACATGAGTACCTTGATAAGGACTGACGTTTCCCATGTTGACCATCGCACTGTCCAAGGGCCGCATCCTTGACGACACTCTGCCGCTTCTCGCTGAAGCGGGCATCGTGCCGACCGAGAATCCGGACAAGAGCCGCAAGCTGATCATCCCCACCACTCAGGATGACGTACGTCTGTTGATCGTGCGTGCCACCGACGTGCCGACCTACGTCGAGCATGGCGCGGCCGACCTTGGCGTCGCCGGTAAAGACGTGTTGATGGAATACACCGGCCAGGGCCTGTACGAGCCGCTGGATCTGCAGATTGCCCAGTGCAAGCTGATGACCGCCGGCAAGATCGGTGCGCCGGAACCCAAGGGCCGTCTGCGCGTGGCGACCAAGTTCGTCAATGTCGCCAAGCGTTACTACGCCGAACAGGGTCGTCAGGTCGATATCATCAAGCTCTACGGCTCGATGGAGCTGGCGCCGCTGATCGGTCTGGCCGACAAGATCATCGACGTGGTCGACACCGGCAACACCCTGCGCGCCAATGGCCTGGAGCCTCAGGAACTGATCGCCACGATCAGCTCGCGCCTGGTGGTCAACAAGGCTTCGATGAAGATGCAACACGCCCGAATCCAGGCGTTGATCGATACCCTGCGCAACGCAGTGGAATCGCGACACCGCGGCTGATGTACCTGCGCGACCCTTGGTCGCGCCGTCTATCCGCCTCATAGCCAGAATTCTCAGGTGCCCAAGCGGATCGAATGATAGTTTCGGGCGCCTGAGTTTTTCGCCATTCCTATGAGGCTCTCGCTATGACCGCACCGACTGCAATTCGCCGACTCAACGCTGCTGACCCGGATTTCGCGCATCATCTGGATCATCTGCTGAGCTGGGAAAGTGTGTCTGACGACTCGGTCAATCAGCGCGTGCTGGACATCATCAAGGCGGTGCGCGAGCGCGGCGACGCGGCGCTGGTCGAGTTCACCCAGAAGTTCGACGGCCTCGAAGTGGCGTCGATGGCCGACCTGATCCTGCCGCGCGAGCGTCTGGAACTGGCCCTGACCCGCATCACCGTGGCACAGCGCGAAGCGCTGGAAAAAGCCGCGGCGCGGGTGCGCAGCTATCACGAAAAACAGAAACAGGACTCCTGGAGCTACACCGAGGCCGACGGCACCGTACTCGGGCAGAAGGTCACGCCGCTGGATCGCGCCGGCCTGTACGTACCGGGCGGCAAGGCGTCGTACCCGTCTTCCGTGTTGATGAACGCGATTCCGGCCAAGGTCGCCGGCGTGACCGAAGTGGTCATGGTCGTGCCGACCCCGCGCGGTGAGCTCAATGAACTGGTGCTGGCGGCGGCGTGCATTGCCGGCGTTGACCGGGTGTTCACCATCGGCGGTGCGCAAGCGGTTGCCGCGCTGGCTTACGGCACTGAAAGCGTGCCACAGGTGGACAAGGTCGTCGGCCCGGGCAACATCTATGTCGCCACCGCCAAGCGTCACGTGTTCGGTCAGGTCGGCATCGACATGATCGCCGGCCCGTCGGAAATCCTTGTGGTGTGCGACGGCCAGACCGATCCGGACTGGATCGCCATGGACCTGTTCTCCCAGGCCGAACACGACGAAGACGCCCAGGCGATTCTGGTCAGCCCGGATGCCGAATTCCTCGACAAGGTCGCCGCCAGCATCGACAAACTGCTGCCGACCATGGACCGCGCAACCATCATCGAAACCTCGATCAATGGTCGCGGTGCACTGATTCATGTGCGCGACATGGCGCAAGCCATCGAAGTCGCCAACCGTATCGCCCCGGAACACTTGGAGCTGTCGGTCGCTGATCCACAAGCGTGGTTGCCGCAGATCCGTCACGCCGGCGCGATCTTCATGGGCCGCCACACCTCCGAAGCGCTGGGCGACTACTGCGCTGGCCCGAACCACGTGCTGCCGACCTCCGGCACTGCGCGGTTCTCCTCGCCGCTGGGTGTGTACGACTTCCAGAAACGTTCGTCGATCATCTTCTGCTCCGAGGCCGGTGCCTCCGAGCTGGGCAAGACCGCTTCGGTGCTGGCCCGTGGCGAATCCCTGAGTGCGCACGCACGCAGCGCCGAATACCGCATCAAAGCTGAGCAGAAGGGGAACTGATTATGAGTAAATTCTGGAGCCCGTTCGTCAAGGATCTGGTGCCGTATGTGCCGGGCGAACAGCCAAAGCTGACCAAACTGGTCAAGCTCAACACCAACGAAAACCCCTACGGCCCGTCGCCAAAAGCCCTGGCGGCGATGCAGACCGAACTCAACGACAACCTGCGTCTGTACCCGGACCCGAATAGCGATCTGCTGAAAAACGCCGTCGCTAACTACTACGGCGTGCAGAGCAATCAAGTGTTTCTCGGCAACGGTTCGGACGAAGTGCTGGCGCACATCTTTCACGGTCTGCTGCAACACGAGCAGCCGCTGCTGTTCCCGGACATCAGCTACAGCTTCTATCCGGTGTATTGCGGTCTGTACGGCATCCAGTTCGATGCCGTGCCGCTGGACGCGCAGTTCCAGATCAACCCGGCGGACTACGCCAAACCGAACGGCGGGATCATTTTCCCCAATCCGAACGCACCGACCGGTTGCCTGTTGGCGCTGGAGGCGGTCGAGCAGATCCTCAAGGCCAGCCCGGATTCGGTAGTGGTCGTGGATGAGGCGTACATCGACTTCGGTGGCGAAACCGCGATCAGCCTGGTGGATCGTTATCCGAACCTGCTGGTGACCCAGACCCTGTCCAAGTCGCGCTCGCTGGCCGGCCTGCGCGTTGGTCTGGCGGTGGGTCATCCGGATCTGATCGAAGCGCTGGAGCGGATCAAGAACAGCTTCAACTCCTATCCGCTGGATCGCCTGGCGATTGTCGGGGCGGCGGCAGCGTTCGAGGATCGCGAGTATTTCGACAAGACCTGCCGTCTGGTGATCGAGAGCCGTGAATGGGTGATCGCGCAATTGCAGGCCAAGGGCTTTGAAGTGCTGCCTTCGGCGGCGAACTTCATCTTCGCCCGTCACCCGCAACACGATGCAGCAGGGCTGGCAGCCAAACTGCGCGAGCAGGGTGTGATCGTGCGTCACTTCAAGCAGGAGCGGATTGCCCAGTTCCTGCGGATTTCGATCGGTACGCCGGAGCAGAATCAGGCGCTGATCGACGGTCTCGGCAACCTCTGACCCGCCGCTGAACCTGTGGGAGCGAGCCTGCTCGCGAAAGCGGTTTTTCATTCAACATCCTTGCTGAATGTTTTGCCCCCCTTCGCGAGCAGGCTCGCTCCCACATTGGTTTTGTGTTGGTTATTCGTGATGCGGTTCGCCAAGGAACGTCAGCGAACTGAACAGCCCGCGACTGTTCACATCCGCGCTGTCCTTCACCGGCACTTCCACCTGCGCCGCAATCACATTCAACCCTTCATTACGCACCAGCACTTGCGCACGACCGTCCTTGTCCGTTTCAGTGCTCAGGGTGTTCGGTGCATTGCGATAGTCGCCAATCAGCTTCACGCCCGCTGCCGGTTTGCCATCGAGCAGCACCCGTACCGGCAGTGATTTGCCCGGGCCGACGGTCAGCGGGTCGACCTCCGGCAAAATCAGCAACTTGATCTGCTCAAGCCTGGGCAACTTTGCTCCCGGTTGATAAATCGCCAGGCTGTACTTGAGCGTCTCGGTGGCTTCGACAGCACCCGGCACTTTGCTGCGGCCTTCGTTGATCCATTTTCTGTCGGCGGTTTGCGACCACATGCCGTTGTTCAGTGCGACGGCCATGACCGCCGGTGTTTTTAGCGGCTTCAGGCGCGCGTGATCGGACAGGCGTTCGACACTCACCGGGATCATTTTGCCGCTTGTGTCATAGGCCCAGGCGCCGCTGATTTTCTGCGCCTTGAAGGCATTGTCTTCGGCGCCGTGGCCGTAGATCACTTCGATGTTGCCGCGCCGTTGTTCTGTCCACAGGCCGTGGGCCGAAGCCTGAGTGGCGAACAGGGCGGCGATGATCAGCAGGGTTTTGCCGTATTGCATGGTGACGTCCTTTTACAGGTTGAGTGTCAGGCTGACGGTGAAATTGCGCGGCTCGCCGGGGTTGACCCAGTAATTGCTGTAGGAGCGCTCGTAGTATTTTTCGTCGAAGAGGTTGTTGAGGTTCAGGCCAACCGTGACGTTGTCGCTGGCCTTGTAATGGGCCAGCAGATCGACGGTGTGATAGGCCGGCATTTCAAAATCACCGCCGGCTTCACCGGAGCGATCGCCGACATAGGTGAACGCCGCGCCGACGTCCGAGCCGCGCAAATGGCCGTCCTGAAATTCGTACACACCGAGCAGGCTGCCACTGCGCTTGGCCACGCCAAGGATGCGGCTGCCGGTCGGGATTGCCGCGTCGCCCTTGGTCACTTCAGCGTCGATGTAAGCGAAGGCACCCATCACCCGCACGGCATCGGTCACTTGCCCGGTCACTTGCCAGTCGAAACCGCGACTGCGCGCCTTGCCCATCGCGCGGCTGGTGTCGGTGCCCGGGTCGAGGGCTAGGACGTTCTCCTTGTCGATGTGGAAGAAGGCGAGGGTGCTGCTCAGGCGCTCGTCGAACAGTTCGTTCTTGATCCCGATTTCGTAACCGATGCCCTCTTCGGGATCGAAGGATTTGCCGGAGGCGTCGAGGCCGTTATTCGGTTTGAACGAGGTCGAGGTGTTGGCGAACAGGCCGGTGTTCGGCGTCAACTGATAGAGCAGGCCGGCGCGTTGGGTGAGGGCGTCGTGAGTCTGCTGGCTTTTGGCATCGCGGGTGTGATCGTCGATGCGTTGATCAAAGTGTTCGAAGCGTGCGCCGATCATCCCGCGCAGTTTGTCGGTGAAGATGATTTGATCCTGCAGGTTCAGTGCGTGGCTTTCGACGTGTTCGAAGAAGTCAGTACCCGAGCGTGGGCCGTTGGGTTTCGGTTGGCCGTAGATCGGCTTGTAGATGTCGATGGCGTAGGGACCGCCAGCGATGGTAGTGACGCGTTCGTTCTTGCGGAAGTTCTCGTATTCGGTGCCGATCAGCAGTTCGTGCTGCCATGGGCCGAGGTCGAACAGACCGCGCAGCTCCAATTGGGTGATGCTGTCGTGCCAGTTAGTGTCCCGTTCGCGGTAGCGTCGGTTGACCGTGTGACCATCGGCGTTCAGCGCACGACTTTCAGACGCGTCGCCCCACAGTTTGCCTTCCTTGTAGTGGCTTGCCAGACGCAGTTTCCAGCTGTCGTTGAGGTGATGTTCGAGGGTGGCCTGGAGCAGGTTGTTGTGGTTGTCGATGTTGCCGTCGTTCGGTTCACCGAGGAAGGTCGAGCGCGAAACGCCGCTCCATTTGTTGTTCGGCGCGACGATTCCTCGGTCGAACGTGGAGTTGTGCCGGACGATTTCGCTTTCCACCAACAACGAAGTGTCCGGGCTCAGTTGCCAACTGATCGAAGGTGCGACGAAGACCCGCTGGCTGTCGACGTGATCACGGAAGCTGTGGTTGTCTTCGACCGCGAGGTTGATCCGCGAGAGCACGTCCCCCTGCTCGTCGAGCGGCGTATTGACGTCCAGTGCCGTGCGATAACGATCCCAGCTGCCAGCGCTGGTCTGCAGGGTGGTGAACGCTTCGGGCTGCGGCTTTTTGGTGACGATGTTCACCGTGCCGCCAGGATCGCCACGGCCATACAGGCTCGCGGCCGGACCTTTGAGGACTTCGATGCGCTCCACATTGGCCGCGTCCGGCGTGCTCGGGTAGCCGCGATTGGCGCTGAAACCATCCTTGTAGAACTCCGAGGTGGTGAAGCCGCGTACGCTGTATTCGTACAGCGTCAGGCCGCCAAAATTGTTCTGCTTCGACACGCCGCCGGCAAATTCCAGTGCGCGTTCGACATTGTGGCTGCCCAGATCCTTGAGCACGCTGGCCGGCACCACGCTGATCGCTTGGGGAATGTCGCGGATGGCGGTGTCGGTTTTGGTTGCACTGGCGGAGCGCGTCGCGCGGTAGCCGCTGACCGGCCCGCTGGCGGACTCGTAATCGGAAGTGACGCTGATGGCGTCGAGTTCGAGGGGTTGCGGATCTTCGGCGAATACAGGATCGCCCAGCAGGCCCAGGGTCAGGCCAAGCAGCGAAGCCTTTTTTCGAGACGACATGTTATGTTGTTCCAATCGTTAAATTGAAACAATATAACATGCCTGTTGAGAGTGTCTTTCATTCGCGCACTCGGCGCGAATAAAGTTTTACTCTTCTTCTTTCACCGGTGCAGGCGGCGGACGCAGGCCGATTTCAGCGGTGAGCTTCAGTTCTTTGCCGTTGCGCATGACCTGAATGGTCACTTTGTCAGTCGGCTTGATCCGCGCCACTTGGTTCATGGACTTGCGGCCATCACCGGCCGGTTCGCCGTCGATACTCAGAATCACGTCACCCAGTTGCAGGCCGGCCTTCTGTGCCGGACCATCGCGGAAGATCCCCGCCACGACAATCCCCGGGCGCCCGGACAGGCCAAACGACTCGGCCAGTTCCTGGGTCAGCGGCTGCACTTCAATACCGAGCCAGCCACGAATCACCTGACCGTGCTCGATGATCGACTTCATTACTTCCATCGCCAGTTTCACCGGGATCGCAAAACCGATGCCCTGCGAGCCACCGGACTTGGAGAAGATCGCCGTGTTGATCCCGGTGAGGTTGCCGTTGGCATCGACCAGTGCGCCGCCGGAGTTGCCCGGGTTGATCGCCGCGTCGGTCTGGATGAAGTCTTCGTAGTTGTTCAGGCCCAACTGGTTACGCCCGGTGGCACTGATGATGCCCATGGTCACGGTCTGGCCGACGCCGAACGGGTTGCCGATGGCCAGCGCGACATCGCCGATGCGGATGCTGTCGGAGCGGCCGACGGTGATCGCCGGCAGGTTTTTCAGGTCGATCTTCAACACCGCGAGGTCGGTTTCCGGATCGCTGCCGATCACCCGGGCGAGGGTTTCGCGACCGTCCTTGAGCGCCACCACGATCTGGTCGGCGCCGGTGGTCACGTGGTTATTGGTCAGAATGTAGCCTTCCGGGCTCATGATCACCCCGGAACCGAGGCTCGATTCCATGCGTTTCTGCTTCGGCGAGTTGTCACCGAAGAAGCGCCGGAACTGCGGGTCTTCAAACAGCGGGTGCGCCGGTTTGTTGATGACCTTGGTGGTGTAAAGGTTGACCACCGACGGTGCGGCGATGGTCACTGCGTCGGCATAGGACACCGGTCCCTGCTGCACGCTGGTGGTTTGCGGGGCCTGTTGCAGGTTGACATCGAGGCTCGGCAGCCCGACCCACTGCGGGTAACGCTGAATAATCAACAGAGCGATAAGCACACCGGCCAACAGCGGCCAGCCGAAAAAACGCAGCGCCTTGAGCATTAAGCACGTCCTGGAAAAGTTGCAGGCGGGGTCAGACCGCCCATAATGTCGCGCATTATACGAGGCCGCGCGCGCCTCTGAACGGGATTTTCAGGAGTCTTTCATGGCCGTCGCCCTCAGCACCCTCGTCGAAGAAGCCGACCGTTACCTCGGCAGTGCGAAAATCGCCGATTATTGCCCGAACGGCCTGCAGGTCGAAGGCCGACCGCAAGTGATGCGCATCGTCAGTGGCGTCACCGCCAGTCAGGCCTTGCTCGATGCTGCGGTGGAAGCCGAAGCGGATCTGGTGCTGGTGCATCACGGTTATTTCTGGAAAGGCGAGAACCCGTGCATCACCGGCATGAAGCAGCGGCGTTTGAAGACTTTGCTCAAGCACGACATCAGTCTGCTCGCCTATCACTTGCCGCTGGATCTGCATCCGGAGGTTGGCAACAACGTGCAACTGGCGCGTCAGCTGGACATTACCGTTGAAGGGCCACTGGATCCGGACAACCTCAAAATTGTCGGACTGGTCGGGTCGTTGAATGAGCCGATGACTGCGCGTGATTTCGCCCGCAAGGTTAAAGACGTCATGGGCCGCGAGCCGCTGCTGGTCGAGGGCAGTGGGATGATTCGTCGGGTCGGCTGGTGCACCGGTGGCGGGCAGGGCTATATCGATCAGGGCGTGGCGGCGGGTGTCGATCTGTTCCTCAGTGGTGAAGCCTCCGAGCAGACCTTCCACAGCGCGCGGGAAAACGACATCAGCTTCATCGCCGCCGGTCACCACGCCACCGAGCGCTATGGCGTGCAGGCGCTGGGTGACTACCTGGCAAAACGTTTCGCCCTCGAACACATCTTCATCGATTGCCCGAACCCGATCTAAGGCTAAACCTTATTTCAGTGTGGGAGCGGGCTTGCTCGCGAATGCGGTGGTTCAATCAGCGGCGATGTTGGATGACACACCGCTTTCGCGAGCAAGCCCGCTCCCACAGGAACAGCATTGCCCGGCCGAACCGGCAGGCATATTCATATGCCCTTTCGATCTAGTAGGCGTCCTGATTAGAAGAGGTCGCTGTGCTAGGATTCCCCGCTCGAACACGGCCCGCTGGCCGTTCATAAGAAAGCTTTCGTGAGTAGCCATGGTCGACAAACTGACGCATCTGAAACAGCTGGAGGCGGAAAGCATCCACATCATCCGCGAGGTGGCCGCCGAGTTCGACAACCCGGTGATGCTGTACTCCATCGGTAAAGACTCCGCCGTGATGCTGCATCTGGCACGCAAGGCGTTCTTCCCGGGCAAACTGCCGTTTCCGGTGATGCACGTCGACACTCGCTGGAAATTCCAGGAGATGTACAAGTTCCGCGACAAGATGGTCGAAGAGCTGGGCCTGGACCTGATCACCCACATCAACCCCGATGGCGTGGCGCAGAACATCAACCCGTTCACCCACGGCAGCGCCAAACACACCGACATCATGAAGACCGAGGGCCTGAAACAGGCGCTCGACAAGCATGGTTTCGACGCCGCGTTCGGCGGCGCCCGTCGCGATGAAGAGAAGTCCCGTGCCAAAGAGCGCGTGTACTCGTTCCGCGACAGCAAGCACCGCTGGGACCCGAAAAACCAGCGCCCTGAGCTGTGGAACGTCTACAACGGCAAGGTCAACAAGGGCGAATCCATTCGGGTGTTCCCGTTGTCGAACTGGACCGAACTGGACATCTGGCAGTACATCTACCTCGAAGGCATCCCGATCGTGCCGCTGTACTTCGCCGCCGAGCGCGAAGTGATCGAGAAGAACGGCACGCTGATCATGATCGACGACGACCGTATCCTCGAACACCTGTCTGACGAGGACAAGGCACGCATCGTCAAAAAGAAAGTGCGTTTCCGTACCCTTGGCTGCTACCCGTTGACGGGCGCGGTGGAGTCCGAGGCTGAAACCCTCACGGACATCATTCAGGAAATGCTCCTGACGCGAACTTCCGAGCGCCAGGGCCGGGTCATCGACCACGATGGCGCAGGCTCGATGGAAGACAAGAAACGTCAGGGTTATTTCTAAGGGGTTGTCATGTCGCACGCATCTGATTTGATCAGCGAGGACATCCTCGCCTACCTGGGCCAGCACGAACGTAAAGAGCTGCTGCGCTTTTTGACCTGCGGTAACGTCGATGACGGCAAGAGCACCCTGATCGGGCGCCTGCTGCACGACTCCAAGATGATCTACGAAGATCACCTGGAAGCCATCACCCGTGATTCGAAGAAAGTCGGCACCACCGGTGACGACATCGACCTGGCGTTGCTGGTCGACGGTCTGCAGGCCGAGCGTGAGCAGGGCATCACCATCGATGTCGCCTACCGCTATTTCTCCACCGCCAAACGCAAATTCATCATCGCCGACACCCCTGGCCATGAGCAGTACACCCGCAACATGGCCACCGGTGCGTCCACCTGTGACCTGGCGATCATCCTGGTCGACGCCCGTTACGGGGTGCAGACCCAGACCCGTCGCCACAGCTTCATTGCCTCGTTGCTGGGCATCAAGCACATCGTCGTCGCCATCAACAAGATGGACCTGAAAGACTTCGATGAAGGCGTGTTCGAGTCGATCAAGGCCGACTACCTGAAGTTCGCCGAAGGCTTGAAGATGAAGCCGACCAGCATGCACTTCGTGCCGATGTCTGCCCTCAAGGGCGACAACGTGGTGAACAAGTCCGAGCGCTCGCCTTGGTACAAAGGTCAGTCGCTGATGGAAATTCTCGAGACCGTGGAAGTGGCGGGCGACCGCAACTTCACCGATTTGCGTTTCCCGGTGCAGTACGTCAACCGTCCGAACCTGAACTTCCGCGGTTTCGCTGGCACCCTCGCCAGCGGCATCGTGCACAAGGGCGACGAAGTGGTGGTTCTGCCGTCGGGCAAGAGCAGCCGCGTCAAATCCATCGTCACCTTCGAAGGTGAGCTGGAGCAGGCCGGCCCGGGTCAAGCGGTGACGCTGACCATGGAAGACGAAATCGACATCTCCCGTGGCGACCTGCTGGTGCATGCCGACAACGTGCCGCCGGTCACCGACAGCTTCGAAGCGATGCTGGTGTGGATGGCTGAAGAGCCGATGCTGCCGGGCAAGAAATACGACATCAAGCGCGCCACCAGTTACGTGCCGGGCTCCATCGCCAGCATCGTCAACAAGGTCGACGTCAACACCCTTGAAGAAGGTCCGGCGAGCGCGTTGCAGCTCAACGAAATCGGCAAGGTGAAGATCGCGCTCGACGCGCCGATCGCCCTCGACGGTTACGACAGCAACCGCACCACCGGCGCGTTCATCGTCATCGACCGTTTGACCAACGGCACCGTCGGCGCCGGCATGATCGTCGCTCAGCCAGTGGCTCATGGGACTGCCTCGCACCACGGCAAACTGGCTCACGTTGCCACTGAGGAACGTTCCCAGCGTTTCGGCCAGCAGCCAGCGACCGTGCTGTTCAGCGGCCTGTCGGGCGCGGGCAAGAGCACGCTGGCCTACGCGGTCGAGCGCAAGCTGTTCGACATGGGCCGTGCGGTGTTTGTGCTCGATGGTCAGAATCTGCGTCACGACCTGAACAAAGGGCTGCCGCAGGATCGTGCCGGTCGTACCGAGAACTGGCGGCGTGCTGCGCATGTGGCGCGTCAGTTCAACGAGGCGGGTCTGTTGACCCTGGCGGCGTTTGTTGCGCCGAGCGCCGAAGGTCGCGAGCAGGCCAAGGATCTGATCGGCAAGGAGCGTCTGCTGACGGTTTATGTGCAGGCTTCGCCGGCGGTGTGTGCCGAGCGTGATCCGCAGGGCTTGTATGCTGCGGGTGGCGATAATATTCCGGGTGAGTCGTTCCCGTATGACGTGCCGCTGAATGCTGATCTGGTGATCGACACGCAGTCGCTGTCGTTGGAAGAGAGCGTCAAGCAGGTGTTGGATCTGCTGCGTAAGCGTGGCGCGATTTAAGCTTTAGTCGGAAATAAAAGGCCCGCGGATGAGTGATCATCGGCGGGTTTTTTATTGGGGGGCATTTGGTTTTCGGCGGTGGCGGCCTTTGGGCTGGCCATGCTCTGGGTGGGTTGTGTGAATATCCGTTTCTTCGGGTGTTGCTGATTGCGGTTCCGCCCTTACGGCGGGTCACTTTTTACAAACGCCTAAAAAGTAACCAAAAACGCTTGCTCCTGCGTTCGGCCCGCTCGCTGGGGCTCGGGGTCCCTTCGCTGCGGGATTGATCCGGGCGCAGCGCCTCCGGTTTGCTTCGCTGCACCTCCTCTCGCTGTGTTTGGCTGCGCCAAACGGTCGCTGCGCTCCCACCCCCGGATCAATCCCTACGCTCAGCCTTCCGACGTCGCCCGTGGATCAAGATCAAAAGCTTTCGGCGAGCTGACACTCGGCCATTTGAGTGGTGAAAAGCGTGCGCCTGGCTTTAGCTTTTCCTGTGGGAGTTGGCTTGCCAGCGATGGCGGCCTCACAGCCGACCAATCTCTACCTGAATACACCGTGTTCAAACTGTGGGAGCGGGCTTGCTCGCGAAGGCGGCCTGACAGCCGACTAATCTCTACCTGAATACACCGTGTTCAAACTGTGGGAGCGGGCTTGCTCGCGAAGGCGGCCTCACAGCCGACCAAGCTCTAACTGAATGCACTCCATCCTGAATGCACTCCATCCAACTGTAGGAGTGAGCCTGCTCGCGATAGCGGTATGTCGTTCAACATTGGGAGTGGCTGTTCCACCGCTATCGCGAGCAGGCTCGCTCCTACAGGGGATTAACGTTTGTCTGCGAATTCGCGGTGCATCTGTTCCAGCAGCGCATCCTTGTCCTGCCATAGCTGGTTGATCCAGCCCTGGAATTGCAGGCGATATTCGCCGTCCTGGTCGTAGTTCTTGCCGATGAAGGCTGGCGGGATTTTCAGTTCTTCAAAGTGCACCACCACGTCGCGCACGTTGCCGCACAGCAGATCCCAGAAACCCGGACGCCCGCCTGGATAGTGAATGGTCACGTTGACGATCGACTCCAGTTGCTCACCCATCGCGTCCAGCACGAAGGCGATGCCACCCGCCTTGGGTTTGAGCAGGTATTTGAACGGCGACTGCTGCTGCGCGTGCTTGCCTTCGGTGAAGCGTGTGCCTTCGACGAAGTTGAAAATCCCCACCGGGTTGTTGCGGAATTTCGCGCAGGTCTTGCGCGTGGTTTCCAGGTCTTTGCCTTTCTTCTCCGGGTGTTTTTCCAGATAGGCCTTGGAGTAGCGTTTCATGAACGGAAAGCCCAGCGCCCACCACGCCAGGCCAATTACCGGGACCCAGATCAGCTCCTGCTTGAGGAAGAATTTCAGCGGCTGGATGCGCCGGTTGAGCACGTATTGCAGCACCAGGATGTCGACCCAACTCTGGTGGTTGCTGGTGATCAGGTATGAGTGTTGGTAGTCCAGACATTGCAGGCCGCTGATGTGCCAGCGGGTGCGGCGCACCAGGTTCATCCAGCCTTTGTTGTTGCTGATCCAGGCTTCGTGGGTGTGGCTCATCAGCCACAGTGAGGCGCGGCGGGCGAGGTCGAAGGGCAGCACTTTGATCAGCGCGACGCAGAACAGGAACGAGCACAGCAGAATCGTATTGAGTGCCAACAGCAGCGCGGCGATCACGCCGCGAATCGGGGCGGGCAGGAAGTCCAGCATTTACACATCCATAGGTCGGTTGGCGGCTTGAATCGCGGTCAGGGCGATGGTGTAGACGATGTCGTCGACCTGCGCGCCGCGCGGCAGGTCGTTCACCGGTTTGCGCAGGCCTTGCAGCATCGGGCCGAGGCTGACGCAGTCGGCGCTGCGCTGCACGGCTTTGTGGGTGGTGTTGCCGGTGTTCAGGTCAGGGAACACGAACACCGTGGCGCGACCGGCCACCTGGCTGTTCGGCGCCAGTTGCCGGGCAACGTCTGCGTTGGCAGCGGCGTCGTATTGCAGCGGGCCGTCGATCAGCAGCGAGTGCTGTTGCTCGTGGGCGAGCAGGGTGGCTTCGCGGACTTTCTCGACTTCTTCGCCGCTGGCCGATTCGCCGCTGGAGTAACTGATCATCGCCACGCGCGGGGTGATGCCGAATGCTGCTGCGGAATCAGCGCTTTGCAGGGCGATCTCCGCCAGTTCGGCGGCGCTCGGGTGCGGGTTCATCACGCAGTCGCCGTAGACCAGCACTTCTTCGGGGAACAGCATGAAAAACACCGACGACACCAGCGTACAGCCCGGTGCGGTCTTGATCAGTTGCAGGGCCGGGCGGATGGTGTTGGCGGTGGTGTTGATCACGCCCGAGACCAGGCCGTCGACCTCATCCAGCGCGAGCATCATGGTGCCGATCACCACGGTGTCTTCCAGTTGCTGTTCGGCCATCGGCGCGTTGAGGCTTTTGCTTTTGCGCAGCGCGACCATCGGCTCGATGTAGCGCTCGCGAATCAAGTCCGGATCGAGGATCTCCAGCCCCGGCGGCAACTCGATACCTTGCGCACGGGCCACGGCTTCGACGTCTTCGGGTTTGGCCAGCAGCACGCAACGGGCGATGCCGCGCTCCTGGCAGATCGCCGCCGCTTGCACGGTGAGCGGCTCGCTGCCTTCGGGCAGCACGATGCGTTTATTCGCCGACTGCGCCCGTTGAATCAGTTGGTAGCGGAATACCGCTGGCGACAGACGCATTTCCCGCGGGGTGCCACAGCGCTGATGCAGCCATTTGGCGTCGAGATGACTGGCGACGAAATCGGTGATGATCTCCGCACGTTCGCGGTCATCGATGGGGATTTCCTTGTTCAGGCCATTGAGCAGGTTGGCGGTGTCGTAGGAGCCAGTGCTCACCGACAGCACCGGCAGACCGGCCTGCAGCGCGCCACGGCATAGGTCCATGATGCGTGGATCGGGCAGGGTGTCGCTGGTCAGCAACAGCCCGGCCAGCGGTACGCCATTGAGTGCCGCGAGGCTGACCGCGAGGATGATGTCGTCGCGATCACCCGGGGTCACCACCAGTACGCCGGGCTTGAGCAGCTCCACAGTGTTGCGCATGGTCCGTGCGCAGATGATGATTTTGGTCATGCGCCGGGTTTCGTAATCGCCGGCGTTCAGCACCTGCGCGCCCATCAGGTCGGCGACGTCGCGGGTACGCGGTGCATTGAGTTCGGGTTGAAACGGAATGCAGCCGAGCAGGCGGAAATCACCGCTGCGCAGTAATGGCGAATGCTCCTTCAATCGTGTGGCGAAGGCATCCATGCTCTCGTCGGTCTTGACCTTGTTGAGGATTACGCCGAGGACTTTTGGATCTTTCGGGCCGCCGAACAATTGCGCCTGCAATTCCACGCGACCGGAGAGTTCGGCAAGCACTTCGTTTTCCGGGGCCGAGACCAGAATCACCTCGGCATCCAGGCTTTTCGCCAGGTGCAAATTGACCCGCGCGGCGTAGCTGGCGCTACGGGTCGGCACCATGCCTTCGACCACCAGCACATCTTTGCCGATAGCAGCTTGCTGATAGAGGGCGATGATTTCTTCGAGCAACTCATCGAGCTGACCGTCGCCGAGCATCCGCTCGACATGGGCCAGGCCCAGTGGCTGCGGCGGTTTCAGGCCGTGGGTGCGCGCCACCAGTTCGGTGGAACGCTCCGGGCCAGTGTCGCCCGGATGCGGCTGGGCAATCGGTTTGAAGAAGCCGACTTTCAGTCCGGCCCGCTCCAGGGTACGCACCAGCCCGAGGCTGATGGAGGTCAGACCCACGCCAAAATCGGTGGGCGCGATAAAAAAAGTTTGCATGCGGATTCTCTAAAGGTGCATGGCAATGGTGGCGATCTATACGTGACCGCCTACCGCAATTCAGTCGCCAAGGTTATCGCTAACCGAGCCTTGTGCGCACCAACCGCAGTCAAAGGGTTGGCCTATTTTTTCAATACGTTGCGCCGGGTCCAGGACCCATGGCCGCGATTGCCACGGCGGCTGGTGACGCAGGTGCTGGGTGTGGCCACAGGAAAGCTCGGCCATCCAGTGACCGTCTTCATCCTGATGGAAGCCGGCGATTGTCGAATCCCGTTTGTCCGGGTTGTGTTCGCTTTCGCGCGATTGCTTCGCTAAACTTGGCCTTTCTATATTCTTCTGCAAAAGGTCTCGCCCCATGCTGATCGCCGCCAATAAGGCTGTCTCCATCGACTATACCCTGACCAACGACGCTGGTGAGGTCATCGACAGCTCCGCCGGCGGCGCTCCGCTGGTCTACCTGCAAGGCGCAGGCAACATCATCCCGGGCCTGGAAAAAGCTCTGGAAGGCAAAGCTGTTGGTGACGAGCTGGAAGTGTCCGTTGAGCCGGAAGACGCTTACGGCGAATACGCTGCCGAACTGGTCAGCACCCTGAGCCGCAGCATGTTCGAAGGCGTTGACGAGCTGGAAGTCGGCATGCAGTTCCACGCTTCGGCGCCGGACGGCCAGATGCAGATCGTGACCATCCGTGACCTGGACGGCGACGACGTCACCGTTGACGGCAACCACCCACTGGCCGGTCAGCGCCTGAACTTCAAAGTGAAGGTCGTTGCTATCCGTGACGCCAGCCAGGAAGAAGTCGCTCATGGCCACGTCCATGGCGAAGGTGGCCATCACCACTGATTTTCTGCGCTAAGCTTCGAGTACTGGAGAGGCGCCTGCGGGCGCCTTTTTAGTCCGCGGCTGTCCTTGGTGCTCTCGCCAAGTGGCTGTTTCGAGTAGAACACGGGAATCTGGAGTCCGTCATGAGTGCTTTTCACGACCTTAAGTTGACAGCCCTGGATGGTCAGGAGCTACCGCTGGCGCCTTTCAAAGGCCAAGTCGTGCTGGTGGTCAACGTCGCCTCCAAATGCGGCTTGACCCCACAGTACGCGGCGCTGGAAAACCTCTACCAGCAATTCAAGGGCAAGGGCTTCAGTGTGCTGGGCCTGCCGTGCAATCAGTTTGCCGGTCAGGAACCGGGTACCGAACAGCAAATCCAGGAGTTCTGCAGCCTGAACTATGGCGTGACGTTCCCGTTGTCGAGCAAGCTTGAAGTCAACGGCCATGATCGTCATCAGCTGTACCGCTTGCTGGCGGGCGAGGGTGCGGAGTTTCCGGGGGATATCACCTGGAACTTCGAGAAATTCCTGCTCGGCAAGGATGGACGGGTATTGGCGCGATTCTCGCCGCGCACGCCGCCGGATGATCCCACCATTGTCCACGCGATTGAAAAAGCGCTGGGCTGAAACACAAAAATCGCAGCCATCGAGCTGCGATTTTTTTTGCCTGACTTTTGACCCTTAATCATTCAAATCAATAGTGCTGTTAAAAGGCGCTGACTGTTCATATTATCGCCGTCATAAAGTCATTCCCTGTGGAGCCTTCCAATGCCGGTGCAAGCCCTGTTCAAACCGTTTCACCTCGGTGCCCTCGAACTGCCGACCCGCGTGGTGATGGCGCCGATGACCCGCTCGTTTTCCCCGGGTGGCATACCCAATTCCAAAGTGATCGAGTACTACCGTCGCCGCGCTGCGGCCGGTGTTGGCCTGATCATCACCGAAGGCACCACTGTCGGTCACAAGGCTTCCAACGGTTACCCGAATGTGCCGCAGTTCTTCGGCGAAGCGCCACTGGCCGGCTGGAAAAAAGTCGTCGACGCGGTGCACGCCGAGGGCGGGAAGATTGTTCCGCAACTGTGGCATGTCGGCAGCGTGCGCCGCATCGGCACCGAGCCGGACGCCAGCGTCCCGGCTTACGGCCCGACGGAAAAACTCAAGGATGGCCAGGTCGTGGTGCACGGCATGACCAAACAAGACATTCAGGACGTGATCGGTGCTTTCGCCCAAGCGGCGAAGGATGCGCAAAGCATCGGCATGGACGGCGTGGAAATCCACGGCGCCCACGGCTATCTGATCGACCAGTTCTTCTGGGAAGGCAGCAACCAGCGCACCGACGAATACGGCGGCAGCCTGGCCAACCGTTCGCGCTTCGCCATCGAGCTGATTCAAGCGGTGCGTGCGGCAGTCGGTGAAGGCTTCCCGATCATCTTCCGTTTTTCGCAGTGGAAGCAGCAGGATTACACCGCGCGTCTGGTGCAGACCCCGGAGGCGCTGGGCGAATTCCTCAAGCCGTTGGCCGACGCCGGGGTGGACATTTTCCACTGCTCGACGCGGCGTTTCTGGGAGCCTGAATTTGACGGTTCCGAGCTGAACCTCGCCGGCTGGACGCGCAAACTGACTGGCAAACCGACCATCACCGTAGGCAGCGTCGGCCTCGACGGCGAGTTCCTGCAGTTCATGGTCAACACCGACAAGGTCGCGCAACCGGCAAGCCTGGAGAAACTGCTGGAGCGTCTGAACAACGACGAGTTCGATCTGGTGGCAGTGGGCCGTGCGCTGCTGGTGGATCCGGACTGGGCGCTGAAAGTCCGTGAAGGGCGTGAGCAGGATATTCTGCCGTTCAGCCGTGAGGCGTTGATGACGCTGGTTTAAGCGTCGCCATTACCGACCCCTTCGCGAGCAGGCTCGCTCCCACAGGTTTCTCTGGGTTCACAGAATCTGTGTTCACTGAAGATCCCTTGTGGGAGCGAGCCTGCTCGCGAAGGCAGGTTCAAAATCAGCAAAGATCTAAGGTAATGTCTGCGCATTCGGCAACACCTGCTCCCGCAGACACGCGCCACGCAAATGCTTTTCAAACTGCTCGATGATCGCCGCCCACCCTTGGCGACTGGCATGCTGGCGCGCATTCAGGCGCACGCAACGCAAGGTCTCATCCTCCTCCAGCAACCACGCCGCCGCATCGCAGAACGCATCCTCATCTCCGGGCATCGCCAACACGCCGTTGTAACCGTGGCGAATGTGCTGCGCTGCCGCAGCCTGATCGTACGCCACCACCCCCAGCCCTGACGCCAGTGCTTCCAGCACCACATTGCCGAAGGTTTCGGTCATGCTTGGGAACAGGAAGATATCGCCGGACGCATAGTGCGCCGCCAGTGCTTCGCCGCGCTGTGAACCACAGAAGATCGCCTCGGGCAGCTCCTTTTCCAGCGCAGGCCGTTGCGGCCCGTCGCCGACCACGATCAGCTTCAGCTTGCGCTGTGGATAAGTGCCGCACAGGGTGTCGAAGCAGCGCTTGAGCAGGCCGAGGTTCTTTTCCGGGGCCAGCCGGCCGACGTGAATCACCGCGATGTCCTGCTCGCTCAGGCCCCATTGCTCACGCAAGCCGTTCAGGCGCTTGGCCGGGTGAAACAACTGGCTGTCCACGCCGCGGGAGAGCAGGGCGAGGCGGTCGAAATGCCGACGCTCCAGTTCCAGGCGCTGACTGACACTGGGCACTAGGGTCATCGCCGAGCGGTTGTGAAACCAGCGCAGATAATGCGTGAGCAAGCGCGTCAGCAAACTCAGTCCGTACTGGTTGGTGTACTGCTGAAAATTGGTGTGAAAGCCGCTGACCACCGAGATCCCCAGGCGTCGCGCCGCACGCAACGCCGACAAACCGAGCGGGCCTTCGGTGGCGATGTACAAAACGTCCGGGCGATGACGCTTCCAGCGCCGCAGCAGCTTGTGCATCGACGACTGTCCCCATTGCAGACCGGGATAACCCGGCAACGGCCAGCCTCGACACAACAGCAAGGCATCGTCCTCGACGCGCTGCGGATCTCCCGCCTGGCGCGGTCGCACCAGTTCCACCTGATGCCCACGCGCGCGCAAGCCATCGCACAAGCGACCAAGGGTATTGGCCACTCCGTTGATTTCCGGTGGGAAGGTTTCGCTGATCAGGGTGATATGCAGAGCTGTCGTCATGACCTCAGTGTCGATTGAGGCGATGTCGTCATTGTGTCGAGTTGATGATCGATTGATGACAGCTGCTTACCGTGTGCCTAAACCTTTTGCCTGCCCGGTCGTTAGCCTTGACTTGAACTCTTTCCAGGAAATATGGCTGTGTCCGAGAATGCTTATGCACCGCCTGAGGCGGAACTGTTGGTTGCGGATGAACAAACACCAGAGTTTTATGTTGTTGCACGGTGGAAGTTCATTCTGCTGGCGATCCTCAGTTTTGGCCTGTATTTCTACTTCTGGATTTACAAAAACTGGAGTCAGTACAAGCGCAGTACTCGACAGGAGCTATGGCCGTGGGCGCGAGCGTTTTTCTATTTGTTTTTCGTGCATCAGCTTTATCGGCAAGCCAAAAAACGAATCCATGACAGAGGTGGAAAGTCCGATTGGGATCTTGAGCAATGGGCAACAGTCTTTGTTGTACTGACCGTAGTCGCGCACATATTCGAAAAGCTTCCCAAGCAGATTCCAGAGCTGAGTTTTCTTGGCCTTGTCGCCTTGATCATGCTGCCGATAAGAGTTTATGTCGCAAGCCAAGGGCAACAACTGATCAATTTGGCCGCCAGCGATCCTCAAGGCCTGAGTAACAATCGCCTCAACGCCTGGAACTTGCTGATTATCTTGCCAGGCGCTGCGGCGTGGGTATTGGTAGGGCTGCTTCTAGGCGGCGTTTACCCCTGAGTTGCCAGAAGGATTGATGCCTGGAGGCTCAGACTTTTTCCTGAGCCAGCATCTCGGCACCGCGTTCACGCACCCAGAACAACGTCGCCCCGGCCACTGCAGCCGGCATCATCATAATGTTCACCACCGGAATCAGCAGCGCCAGATAGACGATCCCGCCAAAACTCATGCTCTGCCAGCGTTTCTGCCGCAGCCAGGCGAGCATCTCGTTCCAGCCCAGTTTGTGGTTGTCTGCCGGGTAGTCAATGTACTGGATCGCCATCATCCACACGCCGAACAGCAGCCACAGCGGGGCGGCGACGATGTTCACTACCGGGATGAACGAGAGAATGAACAGGCCGATCGCCCGCGGCAGGAAGTAGCCGAGTTTGCGCATTTCCCGGGCGAGGGTGCGCGGGATCATCGCAATCAGTTCGCCCCAGCTGAAGGCCGGGAAATCATCGGTGCCGCGTACCACCACTTCGACTTTTTCCGCGAGGAAACCGTTGAACGGCGCAGCGATCACGTTGGCGAGCATGGTGAAGGTGAAGAACACCATCAACGCCACCAGCACCACGAACAGCGGCCAGAGGATGTAGCTGAGGAAACTCAGCCAGTCGGGCAGCGACGGCATCAGGCTGTCGACCCACAGGCTGAACTGATGGCCGGCCAGATAGATCAATCCGACGAACAGCACCAGGTTGATCGCCAGTGGCAGCAACACGAACAGGCGCAGGCCCGGGCTGAGAACCAGTTTGAGGCCTTCGCGCAGGTATTGCGGGCCGGACAGAACAGGGGCGGGCATAAGGTGCTCCGAGCAAGGGAAAACGCGCCGACCTTACCGACTTTGCAACAGGTGCGAAAGCGCGGCAGAGCGATCGACATTCACTGTAACAAAGACGTCGATCCGGTCGGAGTCTGCGTATAGAGACCACCTATGAGCTGGATTGTTAATCCGTATTTCCTTAATCTTGCCCCCCTCGATACGCTGCACCCAACTTTTTACAGGACTGTCGAGCTCATGCCTTCCCCAAGGTTATCCACAGTCCTTTTTTATTCCCGCCGGCAGTCCGGCGTTCCGCGCCAGTGTTTCGGCCCGGTCAACAGGAGCAGGTCATGTCTGAAGTCCGTCATTCGCGAGTGATTATTCTCGGTTCCGGCCCTGCCGGTTACAGCGCTGCGGTCTACGCCGCCCGTGCCAACCTCAAGCCACTGCTGATCACCGGCATGCAGGCCGGCGGTCAATTGACCACCACCACCGAAGTCGACAACTGGCCGGGCGACGTGCACGGCCTGACCGGTCCGGCCCTGATGGAGCGGATGCGCGAGCACGCCGAGCGTTTTGAAACCGAGATCGTTTTCGATCACATCAACGCCGTGGACTTCGCTGCCAAGCCGTACACCCTGACCGGCGACAGCGCGACTTACACCTGCGACGCCCTGATCATCGCTACCGGTGCCAGCGCTCGCTACCTGGGCCTGCCGTCGGAAGAAGCGTTCATGGGCAAAGGCGTTTCGGCCTGCGCGACCTGCGACGGTTTCTTCTACCGCAACAAGCCAGTGGCTGTGGTCGGCGGCGGCAACACCGCTGTTGAAGAGGCGCTGTACCTGGCTAACATCGCCAGCACCGTGACCCTGATCCACCGTCGCGAAACCTTCCGCGCCGAGAAGATCCTGATCGACAAGCTCAACGCCCGCGTGGCCGAAGGCAAGATCATCCTCAAGTTGAACGCCAACCTCGACGAAGTGCTGGGCGACAACATGGGCGTGACCGGTGCGCGTCTGAAGAACAACGACGGCAGCTTCGACGAGATCAAAGTCGACGGCGTGTTCATCGCCATTGGCCATACCCCGAACACTTCGCTGTTCGAAGGCCAGTTGACCCTGAAAGACGGTTATCTGGTAGTGCAGGGCGGCCGTGACGGCAACGCCACTGCCACCAGCGTTGAAGGCATCTTCGCTGCCGGTGACGTGGCTGACCATGTTTACCGTCAGGCCATCACCTCGGCCGGCGCTGGCTGCATGGCGGCACTGGACACCGAGCGTTACCTGGACGGTCTGCAGAACGCTTCGTTCTAAATCGCAGACACAAAAAAACCGGCTTCGGCCGGTTTTTTTTGTGCCCGTATTTCCGCTACATCGCATAACCCTGTGGGAGCGGGCTTGCTCGCGAAAGCGGTGTGTCAGACAAAGAAAAGTCGCCTGGCACGGCGCCTTCGCGAGCAAGCCCGCTCCCACAGGGGATGGGGTTGGCTATGGAAATCAGCGACGGGTCAGGGGCTGCGTTTCGAACTTCACACCCGCCAGACCGTGCTTGATCAGCGCGCGGATATTGCCGTGGTCGCTGCCCTCAGGCGTCGCCACCACCGAACGGTAATGTTCACCGAACGCCAGCAGCGCTTCTTCATCACTCAAGCCTTCCAGCAGTGCCAGACCCAAAGTCTTGCACGAACCTTCGTTCTTCCCGGCGGCGTTTTCCACGCCACCGTTGTTGAACGCCTGAGGCTGGTAGTCGTAACCGGCGGCGATGAAAGCCAGGGTGTCGGCGAAAGCGTGTTCGCCGCTTTTGAGGCTGGCGCGCAGGGTGTTCAGATCACTCATTGGGTTTTCCTTTGGCGAACGCCGCCTGTTGTTCGGCGCTGGCTTCTTGCTGGTATTGGGCTTTCCACTCGGCGTAAGGCATGCCGTAAACCACTTCACGGGCGTCGTCGAGGCTGACCTCGATCTGACGGTCATCGGCGGCAGCCTTGTACCATTTGGACAGGCAGTTGCGGCAGAATCCGGCGAGGTTCATCAGGTCGATGTTCTGCACGTCCTTACGGCTGTCCAGGTGGGCGACCAGCCGGCGGAAGGCGGCGGCTTCGAGTTCGAGGCGTTGTTGCTCGGTCATGGGAGTCTCTGCGAGACAGCTTCAAGCGACGAGCTTCAAGCTGCAAGATGGGTGGCGTTGATACGAAGTTTACAGCTTGCCGCTTGAAGCTTGAAGCTAGCGGCTCGCTGCAAGCGTTATTGACACCGACTCGGCAAAACGCAGCGCATGCGGCTTGTCGACTTCGACTTCGGCGTACAGCACTGCAGCATGAGTCATCACCAGATCCAGCAGTTCCTGGGTCAGGCGTTCGAGCAGCGCAAACCGATTGCCCTCGACGTGAGCGATGATCGCCTTGGTGATGGTGCGGTAATTCAGCGCGTGATCGATGTCGTTGTCGCGCACCGCTTCCTGCGCCGCGTACAGGATCGTGAGATTGATCAGCACATCCTGCTTGTTGAGGATCTCGTCCTCGTTGATCCCGATAAAGGTGCGCAAGCGCAGATCCTTGACCCGGATGCGCGCCATTCCCGGTTGAAGTTGTGACATTTACTTGCTCCGTCCAATCAATTGCAGGAACTCCTGGCGGGTGTTGCTCGAGTCGCGAAAGGCGCCGAGCATGACCGAGGTGTTCATGGTCGAATTCTGTTTCTCGACACCGCGCATCATCATGCACATGTGCCGGGCCTCGATGACCACCGCGACGCCGGCGGCATCGGTGACCTGTTGCACCGCATCGGCAATCTGCCGGGTGAGGTTTTCCTGAATCTGCAAGCGCCGGGCGAACATGTCCACCAGCCGCGCGATCTTCGACAGCCCCAGCACCTTGCCTGTCGGAATATAAGCCACATGGGCCTTGCCGATGAAGGGCAGCAGGTGATGTTCGCACAACGAGTAGAGCTCGATGTCGGCGACGATGATCATCTCGTCGCTGTCGGAGGCAAACAGCGCGCCGTTGACGATCTGATCCACACTCTGTTCATAGCCGTGACACAGGTATTGCATGGCTTTGGCCGCGCGCACCGGGGTATCGAGCAGACCTTCGCGGTCGGGGTCTTCGCCGAGGCCGATGAGGATCTCGCGGTAATTCTCGGGCAGGGAACGGCTCATGGGGTGATCCTCGCGCAGCAGCTTATTTGACGTGCCGTCCGCCGTTGACGGTCAGGGTCGTGCCGGTGACATAGGGGTTGTCGAGCAGATAGCGCAGGCTCTGGTAGATCACTTCGCTGCCGGGCTCGATGCCCAGCGCGGATTTGGCCAGCGCCCTGGCGCGGTACGCCGCGTCGTCGTCGGGATTGAACAATAGCAGGGCCGGCGCGATGCCGTTGACTTTGATTGCCGGCGCGTAGCGCGCGGCGAAGGACAGGGTCAGGCTGTCGAGCCCGGCTTTGCTGGCGCAATAACCGATGTGTTTGCTGCTGCCCTTGCGCGTGACGTCGTCGCTGATGTGGATGATGTCGGCCGGGGTCGAGCCTTTGAGCAGGTCGGCGCAGTGCAGGTTGATCAGATACGGCGCGAGCATGTGCACGTTGAGCATGCGCGAGAAGGCCTCGGCTTCACTGCCCGGGGTTTCCGCCAGCCATTCGGAGGCGTTGTGGACGATGGCGCGCAGGCAGTCGGTGTGGGTTTTCAGTTCATCGATGAAGGCGAGGATGGCGGCTTCGCTGGAGAAGTCCGCGAACACCGCGACAGCGCCCAGATCACGCAGGGCTTGTACGCCCGGACGTTCGCTGCGGTAGGTGAAGATGACCCGATGGCCGTCTTCAAGCAAACGCTGTGCGCAGTGCAGACCGACACGCTGGCCGGCACCGGTGATGAGGATCGGGGCGGAGGATATGGACATGAACGGCTCGCGTCGCGGTTGGAGCAAAAACTATAACAGCGACATGAGCCATGCACCTATCGTCGGCCTTACCAATACCTGTGGGAGCGAGCCTGCTCGCGAATGCGGTGTCTCAGTCGACATCAATGTTGAATGGCAGTCCGTATTCGCGAGCAGGCTAGCTCCCACACAGAGATCATCGATTCTGCGTAGAGGGTGTTGCAGGCAAAGGTCGCGCAGGCACAGCGTTCAACCAGTTGGCCAGCAACCGCGTCGACAACGGAATAAAGAAATACACCATCAAGGGCGTCAGGCACGCCGTGCTGATCAATACCCGCGGCAGCAGGCTCATCTCGCCGAGCAGCGGTCCGAGGACAAAGTTGAACAGCAGCGACACCGGGAAGAACGCCAGCCAGATCGCCACGGCCTGTTTCCAGCGTGGTGGCCGTTGACCGGCAGCGCCGAACCAGCCTTCGATGCCGCTGACCCGATGCTCCTTGGGATGCTCGAACAGATCGCTGCCCCGCGCCAGCCACGCGGTCCGCGAGACCGAGTGCTCCCAGGCGTGCAGGGTCTGCTCGTCGACGAAGCGGAAAATGATCTGGAATTCGTTGTCACCGGGTGGCGGAGCGAGCACGCCGGAACCCAGGTAACCGGGAAAGTCAGTGGCCAGTTGTTCGCCTTCGCGCAGCCAGGCAATCAGGTCCTGATAGCGACCGTCGGCGACGCGACGCGCAACCATCAGCGTGACGGGGGAAGTAGACATTGTGTATCTCCATATTTCGAGTGCGGCGCTCCGGGTAGGAGGTTTCGCATTGCGCAAACCGGGGTAGGGGTCTGCGCTTTTCAACAAGCAAGGATTATTCCCGATTTTGATGACAGTTTCAGAGACTTTCGTCTCTGTTTATTGGGTTGAACCGACAGAGGGCATCGGATGTAGAATGGGATCCAAATTCAACGAGCGGACAAACCTGCACCATGGCTGTTATCACGGACGCTAACCCTGCCTCGCAGGCTTCTGTCGCACTTGAGCGCGAAGAGTTGTTCCCTATTCGGGAGGTGTCGCGGCTGACCGGCGTCAACCCGGTAACGCTGCGTGCATGGGAGCGCCGCTACGGTTTGATCCAGCCGACGCGCACCGAAAGCGGGCACCGGTTGTATTCGATGACCGAAATCGAGCGCGTGCGCAGCATCGTCGACTGGATCGATCGCGGCGTGGCCGTGAGCAAGGTCGGCAAGATTCTCGCCAAGACCGAGCCGCTGAAAGTGCTGGCTCATATCATTCCTGATGATCTGGTGCAGGCTGATTACGGTCAGTGGCAGCAACAGGTGCAGGCCGCGATCAGCGCGTTCGATGACCGTGCGCTGGATCAGGTCTACAACCAGATTTTCTCTTCATACGCGCTGCCGGTGGTGTTCCAGGACATCCTCATGCCGTTGTGGCTGCAGATGCTGCAGCGCCAGGATGCCTTCGGGCAGACCAGCGAGTGGCTGTTTTTCGACGGGTTCCTGCGGGCGCGGGTGTTGCAGCGGATCGTCGCGCTGCGCGGCACCCAGCCGCGCAAAGTGATTGTCAGTGCGCTCGCCGGTCAGTGTCGTGAACTCGAGCTACTGGTTGCCGCGTTGTTTCTCAGTGGCAATGATGCGGGCGTGCGGGTGCTGACCACCGGCCAGCCATTCGATGAGTTGGCGCTGGTGTGCGAGCGGATCAAGCCGCAGGCGCTGGTGCTGTTTTCCAACCATGCCCCCACCGCGGATTTGCCGCGCCGTCTGAATCGACTGGCCTTGAGTCTCGACTGTCAGGTAATGCTCGCCGGCGACGCTGCCGATCTGGCACAGGACAGTCTGGCCGGATCCTCGATCGGTTGTCTGGGCAATGAAGGAGCGACGATGCGTCAGCGCATGACGCAATTTCTCGCAGGTACGCTGGATACCTGAATATCAGGTGTGCAGGGCGGGGTGGGTCAGACGGTGTTGTTGCAGGATGAACTGGCGCAGCCGTTCGGTTTCATCGGCGTCGGTCTGGCTCAGCTCGTAGGCGTAGAAGCCGTGCTCGGTTTCGCGCTCGAAGTTGCCGCGCAGGGAAATCCGCTCGTAACCTGAAGGGCTGAACCACAGCGCGAAATGCTTGGGCGGTTTGGTCTTGTTGCGCATTTCCAGCAGCACGCCTTTGTGCGACACCTCGTGCACCCACATCATGCCCGGTTGGCCTTTGGCATTTTCCAGCGCGACCGGCTCTTCGAGAGTCAGGCGCCATGGGCGAATCATCGGCCCGTCTTCGTAAATGCTCGGCACGCCCAGGCGCAGGTGCAACGCGTGGAATTCGTCTTCCACCAGGTGCAGCGGAAAGGTCATTTGCTGATTTTCGAAATTGGCCTGAATGGTCACTTGCTCGTGAGCCGCCAGGCGTGTGAGCAGGTCACGGATCTGCGAACCTCCATTGACCAACAGGCTCGACGTCGCATCCCGCACATTGAGCTGCGGGTTGTGCTGCATGGTCTGGATGAAATCCAGCTCATCCTGGGTCAGGAGTGCGTCGCGTTGCATGGCCTGGCTCGAAAGAAATAGTTACAAAGTCATTGGTGATTGTAGTTACTGACACTTAGTTCGCAGTTTTGTTTGCGCCGTTCGTCGCTTTCAGGGCGGCGAGTTCGGCTTGCAAGGCGGCAACTTGTGCTTCCAGTTGTGCAACGCGTTGCTGCGCCTTGACCTGAACCGTGACATCTTTCTGCACACCGACGAAATAAGTCTGGCCGTCATCAGCGTTTTTCACTGTCGACAACGACAGCTCGTTCCAGAATGGTGTGCCGTCCTTGCGGTAGTTGCGCAGGATTTCCCGGCACGCCCCGCCGTTGTGCAAGGTGTCGCGAATCAGCGACAGACCGGCTTGATCGCGGTCTCCTGACTGCAGAAAGCGGCAGTCCTGATAAAGAATCTCTTCGCTGCTGTAACCGGTCAGGCGTTCGAAGGCCGGGTTTACGTAAATCAGGATGTTGTCCTGCTCGCCTTCCTTTTCGGCCACCACGATTCCATCGTTCGACGCGTTGATCACCATTTGCAGCAGACTGGCGTTGATCATCAATGAATCCTTTCAGTGTCGATAATGGCTGGCATTCTAGAAGTTCCAACGCCGCTGTCTACTGGCTATCACGGCGAATCGGGGCTGGATCGCGGCTTTTGCGTCGGACTGCTACTATCGCCGCTCTTTTTTCCGCTTCAGGATCAGATTGATGAAAGTCGCCATCCTCTCCGGCTCGGTATACGGCACGGCCGAAGAAGTCGCCCGTCACGCGCAGAACCTGCTGAAAGACGCCGGTTTTGAAACCTTCTACAACCCGCGCGCCAGCCTGGCGGATATCCAGGCGTTCGCACCTGAAGCGTTTCTCGCGGTGACGTCTACCACCGGCATGGGCGAATTGCCGGATAACCTGCAGCCGCTGTATTTCAGCCTTCGCGATCAGTTGCCAGCCGCGTGGCGCGGTTTGCCGGGTGCGGTGATCGGTTTGGGGGATGCCAGTTACGGCGATACGTTCTGTGGCGGCGGCGAACTGATGCGTGAGTTGTTCGCCGAACTGGGCGTGCGCGAAGTGCAGGAGATGCTGCGTCTGGACGCCAGCGAAAGCGTGACCCCGGAAACTGACGCTGAGCCATGGCTGGCGCAATTGATCGCCACGCTCAAGGGCTGATCGCGCGCTCACGCAGCAGAGCCATCCAGGCCTGCGCGGCTTTCGACAGATAGGCGCCTCGGCGCCAGATGAAGGCGATGTCCCAGCGCAAATAATCTGGCGCGCGCAAGGTCAGGCGCACCACGCCCGGACGCTCCAGTGCCCGGGCCACCACGCTGGGCAGCAGCACCACGCCTTGCCCGGCGGCCACCAGTGCCACGAGAAAATCCGCCTGCCCGCTGCGCCCGCCTTCTTTCGGGGTAAAGCCCAGTTGCTGGCAGGCCTGCAGTAAACGGTCATTGAGCACGAAGCTGCGCTGATACAACAGGAACGGCGTGTCGGCCAATTCCTCAAGGCCAATCTCGCCGCGCCCCGCCAACGGATGATCCACCGGCAATAACGCATCGAGTTTCTCATCGCAGAACGGCTGGAAATCGAACTGCGGATCTTTCGGCAGCAGGCTCCCGCCTAACTCCAGTTCGCCGCTGAGCACCGCTTGCTCGACATTGCGGCTGCCGCCTTCAAGCAATTGAATGCTGATGTTCGGATAGCGCCGGCGATACTCGGCGAACAACCCGGCGAACAGTGCATCACTGCCCAGCAGCGGCAGACCGAGGCGCAATTCGCCGCGTGCCAGTTGGCTCAGATCATCCAGTTCGCTGAGCAATTCATTGCGCAGGCGCAACATGCCCTCGGCGCGCTGCAGCACCACGCTGCCCGCGGCGGTCAGGCGCAATTGCGAGCCGAGTCGTTCGAGCAACGGCGTGCCGAGGCTCTGCTCCAATTGCGCGACTTGCTTGCTCACCGCCGACTGGCTGATGTGCAGGGTTTTCGCCGCTTGGGTGAAGCCGCCTTGGTGCATGACTTCGACAAAACTGCGTAGCTGTTTGAATTCCATCATCCGATTCCATTGTGGAATAGGGCTGAGTCTAACAATTCGCTTCTGGGATGACAGGGCGCTTCGTAAAATAAGCCCCTGTAAGGAGCCCATCATGAACGCCGCATCCCTCAAATACCTGTCCCGTCTCTGCGTCGAACTGGCCGTGTTGCTCGGTCTCTACCTGCTCGGCTGCCAGATCGCCGCGTGGCTGGCCTGGCCGATTCCCGGCGGCGTGATCGGCATGGCCCTATTGCTGCTGGCATTCGCGTTTGGCTGGGTCAAACCGGCGGCGCTGCAACTGGGTGCCGGATTGCTGATGGCCGAGATGCTGCTGTTCTTTATTCCGGCGCTGATGAGTCTGCTCGACTACGGCGCGCTGTTGCGCGATGACGGCTGGCGGATTTTGCTGGTGATCGGCGCCAGCACCCTGATGGTGATGCTGGTGACAGCCTTCACCGTGGAGCTGGCCGTGCGCCTGAGGCGGTCCCATGAAGCTTGAATGGATGCCGATGTTCTGGCTCGCCTTTACCCTGTTGGCGTACCTGTTCAGTCGCTGGATTTACCGGCGCACCGGGCGTTACTTGCTGTCGCCGCTGATTCTGGTGCCGGCACTGCTGCTGGCGCTCGCCGTGCCGCTGCACACCGCCTATGCCGAATACGCCAGCAACACCCATTGGTTGATGCTGGTGCTCGGGCCGGTGACGGTCGCCTTCGCCGTGCCGATCTGGCAGCAGCGGCGTCTGCTGGTGCGGCACTGGTCAGCGCTGCTGTTGGGTATGCTCGCCGGCAGCGCGGCGTCGATCGCTACGTCGTTCGGCCTGGCCAAGGCGTTGGCGCTGGATAGCTCGGTGACGATGTCGCTGGTACCGCGCTCGATCACCACGCCGTTCGCCATGCCGCTGGCGCAGGATCTCGGTGGCGTGCCGGAACTGACTGCCGTGTTCGTGATGTTTACCGGCGTGTTCGGCGCGATGCTCGGCGGCGTATTGCTCAAGTGGCTGCCGTTGCGCAGTGCCCTGGCGCGCGGTGCGTTGTTCGGGGTTGGCGCGCACGGCGCAGGCGTCAGTCGGGCGCATGAAGTGGGTGGTGAGGAAGGCTCGGTGGCGGGGCTGGTGATGGTGCTGACCGGGCTGCTCAATCTGTTCGCCGCACCTTTGTTGGCGTCGTGGCTTTGACATGGATCCAAGGAGTTTGCCTGGCTGACCCGCTCAGTCATCAAGCTGGCTGGCAATGCAACTACGCGATCCTCTGCGCCTGACTAGACTGCTCGTACGTGCAGAACAATAAGAACGCAGAGGTGCATACAGTGAGCGTAGCCCCCGTCCAATTGTCCCTTGATGTCAAAGACCAGGTCAGTGCCGCGGAATGGCAGACCCGGGTCGATCTCGCCGCCTGTTATCGGCTGGTTGCGCTACATGGCTGGGATGACCTGATCTTCACCCACATCTCGGCCAAGGTCCCGGGCACCGAAGACTTCCTGATCAACCCGTTCGGGTTGATGTTCCATGAGATCACCGCGTCGAGCCTGGTCAAAGTCGATCAGGCCGGCCACAAGCTCATGGACAGTCCCTACGAAATCAATCCCGCCGGTTACACCATCCATAGCGCCGTGCACGAGGTACGGCACGATGTGGTTTGTGTGCTGCATACCCACACCGCGTCCGGTGTAGCCGTTTCCGCGCAAAGACAGGGTGTGTTGCCGATCAGCCAGCAGTCGCTGTTCGTGCTGTCGAGCCTGGCCTATCACGCCTATGAAGGCGTGGCGCTGAATCACGAAGAGAAGGCGCGCTTGCAGGCGGACCTGGGCGAGAACAATTTCCTGATGCTGCACAACCACGGGTTGCTGACCTGTGGCGGTACCATCGCCGACACCTTTCTGATGATGTTCACCTTCCAGCGCGCCTGCGATATTCAGGTCATGGCGCAGACCGGCGCTGCTGAACTGATCGCCATCGAACCGCAGATCCTGGCGGGCGCCAAAGCGATGATCGCCGGCGTGACCAAAAGTGCTCAAGGCATGGGCGGCGCGCTGGCCTGGCCGGCGCTGCTGCGCAAACTCGATAAACAAGACCCCGGATATAAACTCTGATGCCTCTTGCCGAGATTCCTCTGTGTGTCTGGCGCAAACGCAGCCGGACGTTTGTCTTTCGCGGCCAGTCGATCCGTTACTGGACGGCGGGGCAGGGTGAGCCGCTGCTGCTGATCCACGGTTTCCCGACGGCCAGTTGGGACTGGCACTACCTGTGGCAGCCTCTGGCCCAGCGCTACCGGGTGATCGCCTGTGACATGCTCGGTTTCGGTGACTCGGCCAAACCGTTGAATCACCGCTACAGCCTGCTGGAACAGGCCGACCTGCAACAGGCGCTGCTGGCGCATCTTCAGGTCGAGCAAGCTGTGCATGTGCTGGCCCACGATTACGGCGATAGCGTTGCCCAGGAGTTGCTCGCCCGGCATTACGAAAACCGGATCGAGGTGGCCAGTTGTGTCTTTCTCAATGGCGGGCTGTTCCCCGAAACCCATCGTCCTGTGCTGATGCAAAAGCTGCTGCTCAGCCCGCTGGGCTGGATGATCGGCCGGGCGTTCAGCCGTGATGCACTGGTGAAAAGTTTCCGCCAGATCTTCGGCCCGCAGACCGGCCCCAGCGAAAGTGAACTGGATGATTTCTGGAGCCTGATCGAAACCCATCGTGGCCCACGCATCCTGCACAAACTGATCGGCTACATCCCTGAGCGGCGGGTGCAACGTGATCGCTGGGTGACGGCGATGCAACGCGGCGAGGTGTCGCTGCGAGTTATTGACGGTGAGGTCGACCCGATCTCCGGTGCGCACATGGTCGAGCGTTACCGCGAGCTGATTGCCGACGCCGATACGGTGCTGTTGCCGGGCATCGGCCACTATCCGCAGATCGAAGCGCCGGTGCAGGTGCTCAAGCATTACCTGGCGTTTCGTGAGCGCCTGGAGTTACCGCCGCGCAAGGTCGCATGCTCCTGACAGATCAAAAGATCGCAGCCTGCGGCAGCTCCTAAACCGATCTTCTGTAGGAGCTGCCGCAGGCTGCGATCTTTTGATCTTTTGACGCCCTCATCATCCCTCACCCTTATCGCGCACCATTCAGCCTCAGCCGTATTCGTTGTGACCCAAAGCCCTGTGCCTGACACTCGGACTCAATACTGGCCTGCTGGAGTTGCTGCGATGAATGAGTCCGTACGTTTCGAAGATAAAGTCGTGATCGTCACCGGCGCCGGTGGTGGCCTGGGGCGAGCGCACGCTTTGCTGTTCGCCCGGCACGGTGCCAAAGTGCTGGTCAACGACCTCGGCGGCTCGACCCAGGGCGAAGGGGCCAACGCCTCCGCCGCCGACCGTGTGGTGGCGGAAATTCGCGAAGCCGGCGGCATCGCCGAGGCCAACCATGACTCGGTCACCGACGGCGACAAACTGGTGCAAAACGCCCTCGACGCCTTTGGCCGTGTCGACGTGGTGGTGAACAACGCCGGGATTCTGCGCGACAAGACCTTTCACAAGATGGACGACGCCGACTGGGATCTGGTCTACCGCGTCCACGTCGAAGGCGCCTACAAAGTGACCCGCGCCGCGTGGCCGCACTTGCGCGAGCAAAACTACGGAAGGGTGATCTTCACCGCCTCGACCTCGGGCATCTACGGCAACTTTGGCCAGTCCAACTACGGCATGGCCAAACTCGGCCTCTACGGCCTGACCCGTACCCTGGCCATCGAAGGTCGCAAGAACAATATTCTGGTCAATGCCATCGCGCCTACCGGCGGCACGCGCATGACCGAAGGCCTGATCCCGCCGCAAGTGTTCGAACAGCTCAAACCGGAGCTGGTCAGCCCGCTGGTGGTGTACCTGGCCAGTGAACAGTGCCAGGAAACTTCCGGCCTGTTTGAAGTCGGTGGCGGCTGGATGGGCAAGGTGCGCTGGGAACGCAGCCTCGGTGCTGGCTTCGATCCCCGCAGCGGCTTCTCCCCGGAAGATGTCGCGGCGCACTGGCAGCAGATCTGCGACTTCGAAGGCGCGGCGCATCCGAAGGACAACATTGAAGCGCTGAAGGAAATGATGGCGAATTTGCAGAAGTATTCGCTGTAACGTTTGCCACGCCCCGCAAATACCGATCCCGCCGGTAAAGCCTTCGCCCATAAAAAAGGCCGCTACAAACGCAGCGGCCAAGGTAAGACGTTGGATCAAGGAGCTACAAATCAACGTCAGTGAACACCGGGGCGATCAATCGAAGCATCGACTCATCTGAAATCGGTCAGCGCTGGCGCGAGTTGCTCAGCAGCCAAGGCTTGGTGCTTTGCGGCGTCTGCCTGAAAGCCCGCTCAGAATAAGCATTTGAACCCGAAGGAAAAATAGCGATTCCGGACATGCACTGTTACGGGGCGTGCAACAGTCTTGATCGCGCCACAGGATCCTGCACGGACTGCGCAAAGTGTTCGCGCCCGGAAATATATCGCTTCGCTGTCTATTCTGGATGGTTGAGTTAGTTACTTTGTATGAGGCTTTGTGCGGATTATTTGTTTGTGAATTTGTCATTTTTTACAGGTGGTTTTTTTTGTTTTGGTTAATACCTTGTAATCTATATTTGTTGAAATGAACTGGCGCTTCTTGTTTGTTAAAAATAAAACTATCTTTCGCTATCGCAGTGATGCGGGGTTGCGTTCACTGAACTTGAAAGATAGGACTTGAATATGGATAAGTTATACAAAAGCTTGATGCGAGGTTCTGAAGGTGCAGAAGTAACCTGGAGGGCTGAGTGGGTAAAGTCCGCTGCCGCGCAGAATGATTTGTTCGCTATTGTTGAGGCGATCCCGAAAGTTCGGCAGATTGCTCGGCAGGCATTGCAGCAAGAATTGCAGCAGCGGCAGAAGAATATCGATATCGATAATGTTTTTATAAATATTACCGATCAGTCCAGTGAGATTGAACGTCGTCCTTCGGGGAAACTGTCTGAGGTATTGCTTCATTGTCTTGATAATAATGTGGCGCCGAGCTATCTGGCTGGCGGCGGGGACGGTGTCTTTCACCTGCCCGATACCGTTGGCGAAGAGATGAGAGTCAAGGGCTTCAGTATTATCGAGGCTGAGGAGGCTATTACTTATACGCTGCGAAACATGGAGAGCAGCCTGCGTTCGGAGATAGGCAAATATTGGGCGGCCCCCGTAAAAGTCGCAACAACTGAAAATACCGGACTGACAAATAAACAGGCCTTGCAGCAGGCTTATAACGTTGTGCTGACAGCGGAGCTTTCTTTAAAAGCCATGGCGGGATTTCTGGATCATGGCATGGCGACGCGCTATTGCTATTTGTTGAACCTGGAAAACGGCGCCGGCGCTTATAACGTTGTGGTGAGTCCTGAATCCGACTCTCGCACTTCGCTTGTTCCGGGGTTTGTCCTCGATAATGCGATGCGGGCGGATCCGCAAATGAAACTGCTCAATGAGTCCACCGGTTATGTCATTCACACGCCAGGCAACGGCTTTGAATACTTCGCCAGGAATATCGACGCGCACGCAACGCTGCTGGCGCGTGTATCGGCGTCCGGTAGCAAAATCGCTTTCCCTAAAGCCACGCAAAGTGTGTCTGCTCATTGTGTCGACGCTTACTTGAAGGGACAACTTGAGACGCTTGCAAGTCTGATGCGTGATCGCAATGGCCAGACTCGAGCGTTCAGCCGGGTATTGCAGGACAATCAGATGTTGTCGGTGATGCGTGCTGACATCGGTCGTCGATTCGATCAAGTGCAGGCAGAACTCAAGCGGACCGAATGGCCACTCTGGCTGAAGAACGGTGGTAACGCTCTTCAGCAGCGTTACGTCGAGCTTGAGCACTCGATGGAGAAATATCACTCTGACTACCGGGTGGTTTTCGACAGGTGTTTCTCTTTTAAAGATTATGTCTTGCGTTGTTTTTCCGAGTGGGCGATGAGCGCGTTGGGTGAGCAACTGGAAGCCGAGACGATAATGGTGCGCAGCGTCCACAAGATGCAACTGGGGGGCCGCACCCTCGAGCAGGTCGACAGTCGGACCCTGACGGAATTCATCATCTTCGGTCTGCATGACGAGGGGTATAAAGCCGAAATCAGCCTCACCGGGTTGCCGTCCGGCAGCAGGCTATCCGCTGCTGCACTTGAGCAATGGTTGAACAACATCAACTTGCGCTCGCAGTTTGTATCCAGTCTTCCAACTGATCCATCGCCGGAGTTTGCACAGGCGTATCGCGACCACTTGCACAGCAACATCGAGTTCGCGCTTTTCGTTGCGCGCCATTCGGGCGCCTTCAGTGAAACCGAAGCGAAGGTCATTGAAAGGGCGTTGGCAGGTGACCTTTCGGTGTCTATCCGCGGATTGAAACTGAGCCTGCAGATTCCAGGGCCCGCCTTGAAAGGTGTGATGGTTTTTCGGGCACCGGAGACTCGGAACTATCTTGTTTATCTGATAACACCTGCAGGCAAATCCGTTTTCATGGCGTTTGCGGATGTACTCGCTCTGAACAAATGGTTTGAATCGGCCATGACCGCTGATCGTGAATACGCGGCGTCATTGATTCATCCGGACTATTTGCACGATGCCGGATCCTTGCGCGGTATCAGCCGTCACTCCACCCATTATCTGTACAAGCTGGATACTCAATACTCGGATCTTTTCCCCAATGGCACAGCGCCGTTGCTCAATGACGTCAATCTCGCTTTTCAGTCTGAGCTGGCGTTACACAAGACCATTGCGCCTGCGCCTTACCGCTATCTCGGAATTGAGCCGCGCAAACGTTACGCTCGATTGAATACCGAACTGAAAGCGCTCTCCACCGTAGAGGCAAGGGACAATGCGTTCCCTTCTTTCGAACGCTTTACCCACGATGCGGTAAAGCAGAACCTTGAAAGTCTGTTGCGTTCGCGAGGACGAAATGTCGAGATCAATCCCGATCAGATTATTGTCCAGACTGACGATTTTCAGAAAAGCGTAACGGATCTGCTCATCGAAGGGCTATCGTTTGAAGCTGCCAATCCGGCTTATCCGAGCAAGTATGACCCGAGGTATTTTTTGACGGACGGCCATCCGGCGATCGATCAACTGGATATTCGCGATCTGTCCTCGTTATCGAAAACATTCCGTCCTGGTGACAGGTATACGGAAATGCTCAATACCGACTATCTGGACGGGAAGCATCCTGGCTATGCATTCAAGCGCGCCGTTCACGCAAAAAAAATTCGCTGTCAGATGCATTACGATCTGCTCTCCAACTACATCGATGGCAGGTTTGGGTCTGACATTTTTTTAGCGCTACAACGGGTTGTCGGCAGTTTGAAAGAGGATGTCTATCACTACCCGATCAATGATTCGTCCGCAGAAGGTGATGAAGGTCTTTACGAATTCAATATCGGGAAAACAGGCTTGACCAAGTCGAGGGATCGTACGGTTGCGGGTGTCTACATCCTGCGGATGAACGTTCTCGGCCAGTTCCACGACTGGTTATATACGCCCGATGCGCCGGATGGCGTTGCCTATCGACCCATCAACGATTTCATTCCATCGATTCGTTTCCAATATGGACCGATGCGCGATTACTACTTTGACCGGGTTGCGATCGTCGATCAAAAAGTAATCAATGACTATTTTGACGATCTTGCCGCAAGCGGGAAACCCCTGCCTCCGGTCAAGACGCAAGAACGCGCCAAGTTGAACAACCTCTTCACGTTCCATGATCGGAGAGTGCGTCGCGCATTGAGCGATATCGATGAGCGAACCACCAGTTTGAAGGAGGTTATCGCGGGACTGGTTTACGATGGCCTGATCAAAGTGGTGAATGTCATCAGTCTCGCCGTGCCGCCTATCGGCTCCGTGGCCGTTGCGGTGCAGATGATGAAAAGTGTCTACGACGGAGCACAGGCGCAACGGCGCGGTGACTACTCGGCGGCACTGGGATACGGCGCGGACGCGTTGATCGGACTATTTACGCTTGGCCAGGCGGCCACAGCCGGTGCGAGCGCAGAGGTGATCAAGCAGGTGACCAACGTTCAACGATCGTTTCTCGGTCTGGTCGATGATGCACGGTCGGCGGCGCAATTCGTCGCCGAGGCGGCGGGTCATAAAGCGGCAGATCAACAGTTGATCGATTTCTTCACTGAATTGATGAAGGATCGGGTAACCGGCATCAGCCAGACCATCGTGCGCTGATCCCGGGCTGGCGCTTGGAGATCGCCTGACTCAACCGGCTTGCTCATACCCCATGCGCCAGCTCACGGCCCGCGCCGCCGCCAGTAACCGCTGCGCCGCCGGGCCGTCTTCATCAGCGTGGAACAGTGAAGTCGGGCCGACGATGGTCAGCACCGCGGCGATCTGCCCGACTGCGTTGAACACCGGGGCTGACAACGCGTCCACACCTGGCATCAACAAGCCGTGCACATGATGCAGACCGCGTTCGCGGATCTGCTCGCACAAACCGCTGTAGGCATTTTGATCGGCCAGTGGATGGCCGGCGACGGCGATTTCCTGCTCGCGCAACTCATCGGTTTCCCGATGCGGCAGAAAGGCACTGAACACCAGCCCGGTGGACGAGCTGAGTAACGGCAACACCGAACCCAGTTGCGTCACCACCGTCACCGCGCGCACCGCCGGTTCGATGTGCACCACGGTCGCGCCCTGATTGCCCCACACCGCCAGAAAACAGGTTTCGTTCAGTTCATCGCGCAACTCGGACAGGGGCAGGGCGGCGACTTTCAACACGTCCATACTGTTCAGGGCCGCCAGGCCCACGCGCAACGCTTCACGGCCGAGTCCGTAATGGTTGGTGGCAGCGTTCTGCTCGGCGAAACCACTGGCGATCAGTGCCTGGAGATAGCGGTGCACCTTGCTCGCCGGCATCTGCACATGCTCGGCCAGACGCGATAGTGAGGTAGAGGGCGACAACTCGGCCAACGCCTTGAGGATGTCGGTGCCGACCTCGGCGGAGCGGACTTTCTGTTTGCCGTTGCTGTCGCTGGTTTTTTCCATGGTGCGGCCGGAATCCGAAAACGAATGGGCGTCTTTATAGCTTGACGCTGGATAGCGAGCAAATTACGTTATGCGTAATCGAATTACGATAATAACAACCCCGGCGTGCGCAAAGCTCTGAGCCAGAGCGATGGGCCACTGCCGACTCCCTGTTCAGGAGGCTCCATGAACCTCGATTCAAACGCGTCGGAGCTGACGTACCAGTCCGGTTTCGGCAACGAATTCAGCAGTGAAGCGTTGCCCGGCGCCGTGCCCATCGGCCAGAACTCCCCGCAAAAAGCCCCGTACGGCCTCTATACCGAATTGCTCTCCGGCACTGCGTTTACCATGACCCGCAGCGAAGCCCGGCGTACCTGGATGTACCGGATCCAGCCGTCGGCCAATCACCCGGCGTTCGTCAAACTGGAGCGGCAACTGGCCGGCGGCCCGTTGGGTGAAGTGACGCCCAATCGCCTGCGCTGGAATCCTCTGGATATCCCGGCCGAGCCGACTGATTTCATCGACGGTCTGGTTGGCATGGTGGCCAATTCGGCGGCGGAAAAACCAGCCGGCATCAGCATCTATAACTACACCGCCAACCGTTCGATGGAGCGGGTGTTTTACAACGCCGACGGCGAACTGCTGCTGGTGCCGCAACTGGGGCGGCTGCGAATTGCCACTGAACTCGGCGTGCTCGAAGTCGCGCCGCTGGAAATTGCTGTGCTGCCGCGTGGCCTGAAATTCCGCGTCGAGCTGCTTGATCCGCAGGCGCGCGGTTACGTTGCCGAGAACCACGGCGCGCCGCTGCGCCTGCCGGACCTGGGGCCAATCGGCAGCAACGGCCTGGCCAATCCACGGGATTTCCTCGCGCCGGTCGCGTCTTATGAAAACCTGCAGCAGCCGACGACGCTGGTGCAGAAATTCCTCGGCCAGTTGTGGGGCACCGAGCTCGATCATTCGCCGCTGAACGTGGTCGCCTGGCACGGCAACAACGTGCCGTACAAATATGATCTGCGCCGTTTCAACACCATCGGCACCGTGAGCTTCGATCACCCGGATCCGTCGATCTTCACCGTGCTGACCTCGCCGACCAGCGTGCACGGTCTGGCCAACCTCGACTTCGTGATCTTCCCGCCACGCTGGATGGTCGCCGAGAACACCTTCCGTCCGCCGTGGTTCCATCGCAACCTGATGAACGAATTCATGGGCCTGATCCAGGGCGAATACGACGCCAAGGCTGAAGGCTTCGTGCCCGGCGGTGCCTCGCTGCACAGCTGCATGAGCGCCCACGGCCCGGATGGCGAAACCTGCACCAAAGCGATCAACGCGGAACTCAAACCGGCGAAGATCGACAACACCATGGCCTTCATGTTCGAGACCAGTCAGGTACTGCGCCCAAGCCGCTTCGCCCTCGACTGCACGCAACTGCAATCCACATACGACGCCTGCTGGGCCACGCTGCCCGCCACGTTCGACCCGACCCGGAGATAACCCATGACTCAGACTTCCATTACCCGCAGCTGGGTTGCTTCGGCCAATGGCCACGCGGATTTCCCGCTGCAGAACCTGCCGCTCGGTGTGTTCAGCACTGGCGGCTCGGCGCCGCGCGCGGGCGTGGCGATCGGTGAACATATTTTCGATCTGCAGGTGGCGCTTGAAGCCGGCCTGTTCGACGGCCCGGCACGCAGCGCGGTCGAAGCCATGCACGGCGGTCTGCTGAACGCCTTCTTCGACCTCGGTCGCGAAGCCCGCGTAGCCTTGCGCAGCCGCTTGCTGGAATTGTTCGGCGAGGGCAGCACTCATCGCGGCGCCATCGAAGCCCAAGGCGCAAAACTGCTGCCACTGGCTGCCGATTGTCAGATGCACCTGCCGGCGCGCATCAGCGACTACACCGACTTCTACGTCGGCATCGAACACGCGCAAAACGTCGGCAAACTGTTCCGCCCGGACAACCCGCTGCTGCCGAACTACAAGCATGTGCCGATCGGTTATCACGGTCGCGCCTCCACCGTGCGCGCCTCCGGCACCGACGTGCGCCGGCCGAAAGGCCAGACCCTGCCAGCCGGTGCCAGCGAGCCGACTTTTGGCCCTTGCGCCCGTCTGGACTATGAGCTGGAACTGGGCATCTGGATCGGTCAGGGCAACGACATGGGCGAGCCGATTGCCATCGGTGACGCCGCCGAACACATCGCCGGTTTCTGCCTGCTCAACGACTGGTCGGCCCGCGATATCCAGGCCTGGGAATACCAGCCACTCGGCCCGTTCCTCTCCAAGAGTTTTATCACCAGTGTTTCGCCATGGGTGGTGACGGCCGAAGCGCTGGAGCCATTCCGCATGGCGCAACCTGCGCGCCCGGAAGGTGATCCGCAGCCGCTGCCATACCTGTTCGACAAACGTGATCAAGATGGCGGCGCCTTCGACATCGAACTGGAAGTGCTGCTGCTCACCGAAGCCATGCGCGAACAGAATCTGCCGGCCCATCGCCTGACCCTGAGCAACACTCGCTACATGTACTGGACCGTCGCGCAAATGGTCGCGCACCACAGCGTCAACGGCTGCCAGTTGCAGGCCGGTGACTTGTTCGGTTCGGGCACCTTGTCCGGTCCGCAAAGCGGTCAGTTCGGCAGCCTGCTGGAAATCACCGAGGGCGGTAAAAAGCCGATCGAACTGGCCTCCGGCGAAGTGCGCAAATTCCTCGAAGACGGCGACGAAATCATTCTGCGTGCGCGCTGCGCCCGTGACGGTTTTGCCTCGATCGGCTTCGGCGAATGCCGCGGCAAAGTGCTGGCGGCGCGCTGACAGGAGCGGATCATGGATCTCTACACCTATTACCGTTCCACCTCGTCGTATCGGGTGCGTATCGCGCTAGCGCTGAAAGGGCTCGACTACACCACGTTGCCGGTCAATCTGATCGCGCCGTCGGGAGGTGAGCATCGCCAGCCGGCGTATCTGGCGATCAATCCGCAGGGCCGGGTGCCGGCCCTGCGCACCGATGACGGCGAGCTGCTGATTCAGTCGCCGGCGATCATCGAGTACCTGGAAGAGCGTTATCCACAGCTGCCACTGCTGCCCGAAGATCTCGCTGCCCGTGCTCATGTGCGCGGTGTGGCGGCGGTGATCGGCTGCGATGTGCATCCGCTGCATAACGTCAGCGTGCTCAATCGCCTGCGTCAGTTGGGCCACGAAGAGCCGCAGGTGGTGGAGTGGATCGCGCACTGGATCAGTCAGGGGCTGGCGGCCGTCGAGCAATTGATCGGTGACAGCGGTTTCTGTTTCGGTGAGTGGCCGTGTGTGGCGGATGTTTATCTGATTCCGCAGTTGTATGCGGCGGAGCGCTTCGGTGTTTCGCTGGAGGCTTATCCGCGGATTTGTCGAGTGGCGGCGTTGGCGGCTGAGCATCCGGCGTTCATCAAGGCGCATCCGGCGAACCAGCCGGATACCCCTTAAAGCTTCACCTTGCCCCAATGTGGAAGCGGGCTTGCTCGCGAAAGCGGAGTGTCAGGTACCGGGAAGCTGACTGATACACCGCTTTCGCGAGCAAACCCGCTCCCACAGGGGAGATTCGGCGCCCGCCAAAAAAATCATAAAAACAAAACAGGTACCTTGCGATGCACAACCAGATTGCCAGCTTTCGCGCGGCACTCGACGTCCGTCCTGTGTCCCGCTATCAGTGGTTATTGCTGATCCTGCTCGCCTTGCTGCTGGTCACCGACGGCTATGACGCCCAGGTGCTCGGTTACGTGGTGCCGGCTCTGGCTCAGGACTGGGGGCTGGAGAAAGCCGCATTCGGGCCGGTTTTCAGTGCCAACCTGTTGGGCCTGACCCTTGGTTCGCTCGCGGTGACGCCGCTGGCCGATCGCTTCGGCGTACGGCGGATCCTGCTCGCCTGCGTGTTGATCTACGCCAGCCTGACGGTGTTGATGGTGTTCGCCGATTCTCTGAACACCTTGATGATCGCGCGCTTCATCTGCGGCATCGGCATGGGCGGGGCGATGCCCAGTGCCATGGCCTTGATGTCGGAATATTCACCGCCTCGTCTGCGCACCTTGATGGTGACGCTGGCCGCTTGTGGGTTTTCGTTTGGCGGTGCGGCGGGTGGTTTTGTTGCTGCGGGCTTCATCGACCGCTTTGGCTGGCAAGCGGTGTTCCTTGCCGGTGGTGTCACGCCGTTGCTGCTGTTCCCGTTCCTGTGGTGGATGCTGCCGGAGTCGCTGCCACGTCTGCTGCGCGATGCACCGCCCTATGCGCGCCTGCGCAAAGTCACCGCGCGAATGCTGCCGGACTGGCAACCGCCGGCCGCGTCCGTCGAACAGAACAAGCGCGAGCAGGGCAGCAAATTGACCGTGGTCGAGCTGTTCCGCAACGGTTATGCGCGCCCGACCCTGCTGATCTGGGCGACGTTTTTTGTCAGCCTGATTCTGTTGTATTTCATGATCAGCTGGCTGCCGACGTTGTTGCTGGAAAGCGGTCTGAAACTCAATGAAGCCAACCTGGTGACCTCGATGTTCCTGTTCGCCGGCACCTTGGGCGCAGTATGCATGGCGTGGTTCGCCGACCGTTTGAAACGCAAGGTGCGGCTGCTCTGCGCAGTGATGGCCGGGGCGGCGCTGTGCACGATTCTGCTGGGTTTGAACCACGATAATCCACGTTATCTGGTGGCCTGCGTGTTTGCCGCCGGGTTCTGCATCATCGGTGGGCAACTGACGCTGAACGCCTTCGCCAGCAACTTCTACCCAGCGCATGTGCGGGCCACGGGCACGGGCTGGGCGTTGGGGGTAGGGCGCTTCGGTTCGATCCTCGGGCCGCTGTTCGGCAGCATGCTGCTGGCGATGCACATTCCGGTGACGCAGATTTTCTTCTTCTGCGCGATACCGGCGGTCATTGCGGCGCTGCTAATCATCCAGGTGCGCTCGCCTTCAGATATCCCGCAATCCAATGTGGGAGCGAGCTTGCTCGCGAAGAACGATAACGCAGTCTGACAGGAACAACGGTGGCGCCTGCTTCGCGGGCAAGCCACGCTCCCACAAGGGATCGTTGTGATGCAGAAGAATGGGGCCACGCTGAACCCTGTGGGAGCGGGCTTGCTCGCGAAGGCGATCCAGGCTTCGATGCATTCATCGCTGACACCACGCTTTGCGAGCAAGCTCGCTCCCACACAGGGATTAGTGGACGACTGAATTCGGCGGCAGGTGCCCAAGCCGTTCAGTCAGGCGCAGGCGCTGGATCGGATCGTCGCTGAGCAGCAGCGCATGTTCCAGGTCGAAGCGCTCGGCGTTCGGGCAATCAAGCCGTTGATACAGGCTGGCGCGGGCCAGATAATCGGCGGCGCTGGCACCGCCCAGTTCCAGCACGCGTTCAGCATCGATCAGCGCGGCGATGTAATCCTCATGGGCCAGATGCAACTGCCGCAGGTTGCGTGACAGGCGCTGGAGCATCTGCTCTGGGCTGGCGGTGGCCAGATGGTCGGCATTGAGTTTGAGGTGCGCGCCGTACTGACGTTGCAACAACTCGCGACAGTCATTGGGGTACAGCCGCCGACCGCCGCAGGGATCCAGCAGGTGATCTGCACCGGGCACCCGCAGCAGGAAATGCCCGGGGAAGTTCACCCCGACCAGCGGAATCTCCAGACCACGGGCCAGTTCCAGAGCAATCAGGGACAGGGTCAGCGGCTGGCCGCGGCGGGTCTGCAACACTTTGTGCAACAACGCGACCTGTGGGCGTAGCGGCAGAAAATCGTCCTGAGAGAAGCCCAGATCATTCAACCGCCGCAGCAACGGTTGCGCCAGTTCGCTGACTGGCAGCATTGGCAAGCCGTAGCTGACGCGCTGTTGCAGCTCCTTGAAGTCCTGTTGCAGCGCTTCTACATCGAGGCCTTTTTCGTGCTCGGCAGCCATCCACAGCGCCGCTTCGAACAGCGCGGGCGGTGAACGGTGCAGACAATCGAAAAAGCGTTGGCGCGGACTCATCGAAATCTCCGGGGAATGCCTCGTTTTAGCCCCGTCCGCGCCATTCGTCCAGTACCGGCCAGGTTATGCCGCAAAGTCGCCGTCGAAGCGGGCGCTTATTCCGGTGCGCTTCAGCAATTTTTGGGCGCAAGCCTATACTGGCGTCTACCAGAAGTGATTCGGGAGCCTGCCGATGTTCGCTCTCATGCAAAGCACTCGCCTGGAATCGCTGCACCTCAGCGTTGACCCGGTCACCGGGTTGAAGGCGGTCATTGCCATTCATAACAGTCGCCTCGGGCCTGCCCTGGGCGGTTGCCGTTATCTTGCCTATCCCAACGACGAATCCGCAGTCGAGGATGCCATACGCCTCGCGCAGGGCATGAGCTACAAGGCGGCACTGGCCGGGCTCGATCAGGGCGGCGGGGTGGCGGTGATCGTGCGCCCGGCGCATGTGGAAAACCGCGCCGCGCTGTTCGAAGCGTTTGGCCGCTGCATCGAGCAGCTCGACGGTCGCTACATCACCGCCATCGACAGCGGCACTTCGGTGGCGGACATGGATTGCATTGCCCAGCAGACCCAGCATGTCACCAGCACCACCTCGGCCGGCGACCCGGCGCCGCATGCGGCGATGGGCGTGTTCACCGGGATTCGCGCCACCGCCATGGCGCGGCTGGGCAGCGACAATCTTGAAGGCTTGCGCGTGGCGATTCAGGGCTTGGGCAATGTCGGATATGCGCTGGCGGAGCAACTGCATGCGGCGGGCGCCGAGTTGCTGGTCAGCGACATCGACCACGGCAAGGTGCAACTGGCGATGGAACAGCTCAACGCACATCCGATCGCCAACGACGCCTTGCTCAGCACACCCTGCGACATCCTTGCGCCGTGCGGCCTGGGTGGTGTGCTCAACAGCCACACGGTGACGCAACTGCGCTGTTCGGCGGTGGCCGGTTCGGCGAACAATCAACTGACGCATCTGGATGTGGCTGATCAACTGGAGCGACGCGGGATTCTGTATGCGCCGGATTACGTGATCAATGCGGGCGGGTTGATTTATGTCTCGCTCAAGCATCGCGGCGAAGAGCTGGGGACGATTACTGCGCACCTGTCGAAGATTTCTTCGCGGCTGACCGAGGTGTTTGCCCATGCGCAGGCCGAGAAGCGCTCGCCGGCGCGGGTGGCGGATGAGTTGGCGGAAAAAGTCCTGTATCGCTGAAAAGCAAAAGATCGCAGCCTGCGGCAGCTCTTACAGGGAATACGCATTCCATATGTAGGAGCTGCCGCAGGCTGCGATCTTTTCGATTCAAACGTTGTTACTTGGCAGCTTTCGCCGCTTTTGCCGGTTTGACCGGTGCTTCATCGGATTCTGCCGGCCCAGTCTCTTCAGCCACTGGCTCGGCCGGTGCATTGATCAGCTCCGACAGCGCATCAGGCTGGCTCTTGAAGGCCTTGGCGAACACATCGCGGTTCTTCGCCATGTAGATTCCGACTTCTTCAACCTGCTGCTCGTTCAGCGACGGCACGGCTTTTTGCAACACTTCGGACAGCATCTCGGCCAGTTCGAGCATTTTGTCATGACGGTCAGCTTCGGCTTTATCCATGAACAAGCGCTCCAGATCTCGGCTGCTGCGGTATACCACTTCGACGGCCATTCACCACCTCACATGCCTTCACATTAGTTGTCTTAGCGACTACTGTATTTATATACAGCGAAAGGATAAGCGAATCCCTGCGCTTTGGGTAGTGGCTTTTCAATGTAGACCGGATTCGGCATTTTTCCTGATGCACGCGCCTCAAACAAAACGACCCGCACACGGCGGGTCGTTGGTTTATTTGATTTCAGAACTTGCCGCTGGCGTAACCCCCATCGATGGGCATGATCACACCCGTGACGTATGCGGATTGATCGCTGAGCAGCCAGAGCACCGCGTTGGCCACTTCGTCCGCCGTGCCGAAGCGTTTCATCGACGTCACGTTGATTTTGCGCTGGGTGTTTTCCGGTGCGGCTTTCAGGCGTGCCTCGTTGTTCATGCCGCCGAGGATCGGCCCCGGGGCGACCGCATTGACCCGAATGCAGCCGCCTTCTTCCAGCCGCGCGTTTTCGATCGACGCCACCTGGGTCATGCCGTTGATCGCCTGCTTGCTGGCGACATAGGCCACCTGGCCGCCAATCGGCACCACCCCGGCACAGGATGAGGTGTTGACGATCGCCCCGGTGCCGCGCTCGAGCATCAGCTGCAGTTCATGGCGCATGCAGTGGTAGGTGCCGTTGACGTTGATATTCATCACCTTCATCCAGTCATCCGGGCACGATTGCGCGAGCGCCCCGTACTTGGCGGTCACGCCGGCATTGTTGAACGCGCAATCGAGGCGGCCGTAGACCGAACGAATGGTCGCGAACGCCTGCTCGACCTGCGCCGGGTCGCCGACATCGCAGGCTATGAAGCGGCAGTGCTCACCCAGTCGATCGGCCAGCGCCGCGCCTTTTTCTTCGTCCCGGCCGAATACGATCACATCGGCGCCGGCCTTGATCAGGCGTTCGCTGACGGTCTCGCCGATGCCGCTGGTGCCGCCGGTGACCAGGCACACTTTTCCCAGAAAATCGTACATATGTCGCATCTCCTTATGCCAACGCGGGGCGTAAATATTTCGGGTTCACGCAGCAATACACCCGATCCAGTCGCGGATTGCTTTTGTCACTGAAGCACTGGCTGTCCCATCGGCATTTGTGGATGTCGGCGGAGCGGCCTTGCAGGGTTTTGTTGATCAGGTCGTTGTCGGCAAACAGCGCCCGCGACATACCCACCCAATCGCATACGCCGTCGGCGAGCAACTGCTCGGCCTTGTCCAGACCGTCGATGAAACCGGCGTAACCCACCGGTACTGTCGACACCGACTTGATCGCCCGCACTCCGGCTTGCAGGTAATGGTCCATAGTCTCCGAATGCACAATCAACTGGCCGAACGTCGCGCCCATGCACATCGAACATTCCAGCGCGGCAACGCCGGCCTGACAGAGCGCCTGCACGGTTTCCTTGAGGTCCGGATATTGCAGCCCTTCAGCGCCCAGACGGTCGTCGATGCCCAGACGAATAGTGACGATCAGTTGGCCCTGGGTGCGCTCGCGGATGGCCCTGACCACGTCGAGCAACAGCCGCGCGCGGTTCTCTTCGCTGCCGCCATATCGGTCGGTGCGCTTGTTGGTGTGCGGCGAGAGAAAGCTGCTCAGCAGGTAGCCGTTGGACGCCTGCAACTGCACCAGCCGCGCGCCGTTGGTCCAGGCCAGCCAGGCGGAATGGGCGAACTGCTCGATCACCAGGGCGATGTCGCTTTCGTCCATGATCCGCACGCGGTAGTCCGGGTCGAGTTTCGACACGCGCGGGCAGGGCACGCCGCTCGGGGTCAGCACGGCAACGCCGGTGTGCGTGGTGGTGCCCTGACCGCCGTAATGCTGCAATTGCACACCCACCGGCGTGTTGACCTGCTCGGCCATCGCGAACATCGCCTTGAGCGATTCGCCCTGATGCTCCTCGAACAGGCCGAGCCCGGTGCTCTGTAAACGCGACTGCGGCGAGACCGTGGCGTTGCACAGAAACGCCATGGAGCAACCGCCCTCCATGATGCCCTGATAGAACTCGATCATGGCGGGCGTCACACACCCGCTGTGATCGGCCAGGTCCACGCCCATCGACGCGAAGAACAGCCGATTGCGCAACTCCAGCCCGCCGGCCAGCCGCAGCGGCTCCAGCACGTGGGGATAGCGCGGCATCATGCTTCCTTCCTTTGTTCGGGCATCGCCGAAGCCTGGTCGAAGGTCATCCACAACGGTTGGCCGAGGACGGGCGCCGGAACCGGCGCGGTTTCTTCGTGGGAGAAGTAAGCGAACTGTTTGAGCACTTCGCGCCACTTGAAGCGCAACGGCGAATCCAGCTCTGCCAGGTGCAGTTTGAGCGTGCCGGCCTTTGTCGCGTCGCTGGCGTGCAGCGATTGCAACGGCAGGCTGATCATCCCTTCGTTTTCCAGGTACAGGTAGACGTGTCCGCGCTCGGAAGCCTCGAGCGGGCTGTCGCATTGCACTTGCAGGCCGGCCATCGACAGCAGCTCAAGGCGGGCGGAGAGGTGACGTCCGGAATCCAGGCGCACCAGCACTTCATGGCGGATGCCCTTGAGCGGACGGAACCAGCAGGCGGGGTCGATGTTGATGTTCCGCATGCGCTTGAACACCGGCATCTTGATCACTTCACCGTGCAGGCGAATGTCGGCCACCAGCTCGCCCCGCTGGAAGAATCGCGCACGCTTGTCGACCTTGCGCGCCCGCGGCTGGGCCATGCCTTCGTAGTCGCCAACCAGCACATCCACCTGAAACGAAGACTCGGTGTAACGGGGAAAACTCGACAGCAGATCAACGATGGAAATCGACACCTCACCGCGGGCATAACCGCTGTGCTCGTAGAACTGCGCGTACATCGCCTGGCGTGCCGCTTCGATCAGCATCAGGCCGGGCACGTGTTCGTGGTGCTTGCGGTAGAAAAAGTAATTGGCGGTGTCGTTGAACAGGGTGAAATAGAGCAGACCCTGCTGCGGGCAGCCGTCCAGGTTTTTCAGGACATCATGTACCTGCCGGCGCTGATCGAGGCTCAGGCCGTTGCCGCAACCGGGCAGTCGAGCCAGTTTGGCTTCGGTGCTTTCCAGCACCCAGATGCCGCTGAGGATCAGGTGGTCGGTGGCCTTTTCGTAATTCGTCAGCAGTTCCGGCAGACAGTCCGACAGGCCTGCCTGTTCGAGCTCTTCCAGGTCAATGATGGTTGGCAGCGAGCGCAGCACCAGACGTTCGCTGTCCAGCCGATAGGCCTGATTGACGATCTCCAGATCCATTGGATCAAGGTTCGCCCGTTGCACGACGGCGGCCGGCAGCCAGGCCGGCAGCAAGTGGTGAGCGTCGTAAATCAGCACGTCGTCATCGTGGCCTTTGTGGACGATGTCTTTGGCAACTTTCCTGTGCATGTCGATCATGATCATCCCTCTGTGTTGAACGTTGGTTGTAAGGCAGTTGCTATCCATGGCGTGAAATCGACCCACACCCAAAGGTGCTGCTCGACGCGTATCAGCAGCTTCAGTTGATGTGTTTTCTTGTTTTCTTGTTTTCTTGTTATCGAGTGTCGGGCAGGGTTACTGCACCGTGATGTAGCAGGCGCCCAGGGTTCGGTTGTCCAGAACCTGCAGCGGCGCCAGCCATTTGTAGTCGATGCCGCCACGTCTGAGCAGGCGTCCGATGGCAACCGGGGACACTGACACCAGATGTGAAACGCCGCAGGTTCGGGCGTACTCCAGCGTGGCCATGAACAGGCCAACGGTGTTTTCGTCGGACATCACCTGTTCGTTTTTACCGCCCTCGGCATCGAGGTCCAGTGAGGTGAAGCGCGACAGCTCCCAGATGTCATCGCCGCACGGGGCAGGCTTGTCGCCGAGCAACGAAGTGAATACTTCACTCAGCAGATACGGCTGGGTGGTGGGCAGCAGGCGGGCGCATCCCTTGATGTTGCCGTCGTGCTCTTCGGCGACAATGTAGTGAGTGCCGCTGTGATCAAATTGGTCGAATTCGAAATCGTCCGGCGTGGATAATTGCCAGCCGAGGCGTTCGACGAACACCTGATAGCGATATTGAGCCAAGCGTTGACGCTTTAGTGTCGTCAACTCGTCATAACGTCCTGACAAGTAATCCATCACAGATTCCGTTTAGTGATTGGTTGGGTGGCGATTAAAGTGCACACTGCGCTCGCATACTACCTGTCACCCTTGACAGCTAGCGGAAACATTTGGAAATATGCTAGGCATGTTGGCAAGAGGCCGACAGCATTAACTGTGGGAAAGGAATCTCTATGTCATATTGGCAGGCTGAACTGTTGGAAAACGCCATGTCTGCAACGGATGTCGAGTTGTTGTTCGACAGTATCAAGACCGTCGCCAGGCAGTTGGAGTTTGATTATGTGGCTTACGGGTCACGCCGACTTTTCCCCATCACCAAACCTTGTCTTTTTCTCGCCAATAATTATTCGCCCGCCTGGCAAGCTGCCTATTCCGCCAATCGTTACCTGGACATCGATCCTTACGTCCAGCGCGCAATGCGCAGCGTGAAACCGGTGCTGTGGGACGCTGAACTCAAGGCTCAGATGCCCGAATTCTGGCAGGATGCGCAGGCTCACGGGCTCTCGGAGGGCTGGGGGCAGACGCTGCTCAATAGCGAAACTCAAGGGCTGGTGACCTTTGCCCGGGGCAGCGGGACGATCACCGCGCAGGAACTCGAAACCAAACAGGCGCAGCTGTCCTGGCTGGCCCAGATTACTCACCTGGGGCTGACGCGCCTGCAGATGCGCGGCGCCGATTCGGTGCTCCCGGTACCGATAGAACTGTCGCAGAGGGAAAAGGAAATCCTGCAATGGACCGCTGACGGAAAGTCATCGGACGATGTTTCGGTGATCCTCGGCATCAGCAAAAGGACAGTAAACTTCCATATTAACCATTGCCTGAAAAAACTCGGTTGCCAAAACAAGATCGCCGCTGCAGTTAAAGCTTCGCTGATGGGGCTGCTGTGGAAATAATTACCCTGGTCATTTATTGGATAACTAACTGGTGAATAACCGGAGTGTTTGTGCGCGAGTTCACAGATTTTCCCGATTAATAATATTTCATTTATAAGCTAATGCCTTTTCAAGCGTAACGAATTCATCAAGAAACTTCAGTTATAGCGTCACAAACATTCCTGTCGACGGTGCCTGCTCAACGGTGCGACCAAACGCCACGGCGCAGGTTTCATGCCGGCTCGCCATGATGCGTGGCCTCGTTTCTGCATGGCGCATAGCGCATACGGAAAACCGTCACGTCCAACCGGCATCATCCGCTCGCATCGGGCTAAGGAACATCATCGTGAAAATCAACTGGGCCGAGAAACTGCGGCAAAACGTGCATCAACTGGCCGAGTCCCTGGGCAACCTGTTCGTCGAGACCTTCCACTACCTGGCGCTGTTCGCCATTGGTGCGGTGACCGCATGGGCGGCGGTGATGGAATTTCTCGGCATGCTCGAAGAAGGCCACATCAAGATCGATGACATTCTGTTGCTGTTCATCTATCTGGAACTGGGGGCGATGGTCGGGATTTACTTCAAGACCAACCACATGCCGGTGCGCTTCCTGATCTACGTGGCGATCACTGCGCTGACCCGCCTGCTGATCTCCAACGTTTCGCACCACAACCCGCCGGACATGGGCATCATCTACCTGTGCGGCGGCATTCTGCTGCTGGCGTTCTCGATCCTGGTGGTGCGTTACGCCTCGTCGCAATTTCCGTCGGTGAAGATCGAAAAACCGCAACGCAAGCTCGGCGCCGGCTCCGGTGAACACCCCGAGATCGAGAAGGGCGAGCTTTAAAGGCCCATCGACGGCCGAGGCTGGCCGTTGCTCTGCTGCGGTGGCGGGGGCAGCCCGCCGCCGCTGGTCATTGCTTCGAGGATCGCCATGGCGCTATGGCCTTGCTCGATGGCGATGCCGAACTGAATGCTTTGCACCAGCCGCTTGAGCCGTACCGGATCGTTGCGCTGTTCGGCGCTGATCATCCGTTTGGCGACGATCCGGCCGCTGTTGGACAGGGTCAGCATGATGCTGCCGTCCAGCCCCTGAATGCTCAGGTTGATCTGATAGTCCGGCGCGAAGGCATCGGTAATGATCTGAAAAGGGTTGTCCATGATGCGTCACCGCCTGATTGAACGTGCAGTTGTTGACCGGCCGTGATCGGGTTGGTTCGCAATACCTGATCATCGGCGATTCCGTGGCCTGTGTTGTTGCTTTATGTAGGAGCTGCCGCAGGCTGCGATCTTTTGATCTGAGCTGTTTTGACTTCGGTCATGAAGATCAAAAGATCGCAGCCTGCGGCAGCTCCTACAGGGGATTTGCAAGGGGCATGCCGGGAAAATTGTTGGACAATGGATACGGCATAAAAAAGGCGAGCCCATGGCTCGCCTTTGTCATTTGTGGCCCGTTTCAGGGCAGAACCGAGTAGATGATCGCCGACAGTGCAATCAGGCCGATCAGCACCACGAACACGTTCGACACCTGGCCCGAGTACTGGCGCAAGGCTGGCACACGGCGGATGGCGTACATCGGCATCAGGAACAACAGGCAGGCAATCACTGGCCCGCCGAGGGTTTCGATCATGCCGAGGATGCTCGGGTTGAACGTCGCCACGGCCCAGCAGCTGAGGATCATGAACAGCGCGGTCGCACGGTTCAGCCAGCTCGCCGACATCACCTTGCCACGGCCGCGCAGGCTCTTGACGATCATGCCCTGAAAGCCTTCGCTGGCGCCGATGTAGTGGCCGAGGAAGGATTTGGTGATTGCCACAAGCGCAATCAGCGGTGCGGCGTAGGCGATGACTGGGGTCTGGAAGTGGTTGGCCAGGTACGACAGGATCGAAATGTTCTGCGCCTTCGCTGCTGCCAGATCGGCCGGCGACAGCGCCAGTACGCAGCTGAAGCAGAAGAACATCACCGTCACCACCATCATCCCGTGGGCCATGGCGAGGATGCCGCTGCTCTTGCGTTCGGCCTCGGCGCCGTAGCGCTGCTTCTGGTCAACCGCGAAGGCGGAGATGATCGGCGAATGGTTGAACGAGAACACCATCACCGGGATCGCCAGCCATAGGGTCTTGAGGAACGTCGACAGCGGCATCGCTTCCTTGGCGCTGGCGAAGAACGCGCCGTTCCAGTTGGGGATCAGGCTCAGGCCGAGCAACAGCAGCGCGGCGACGAACGGATAGACCAGCACGCTCATGGCTTTGACGATCACGTTCTGCCCGCAGCGCACGATCGCCATCAGGCCAAGGATCAGCACCAGCGACAGGATTGCCCGAGGTGGCGGCGCGATGTGCAATTGATGTTCGAGAAAACTGCTCAGGGTGTTGGTCAGTGCAACGCTGTACACCAGCAGGATCGGGAAGATCGCGAAGAAGTACAGCAGGGTGATCAGCTTGCCGGCACCGATGCCGAAATGTTCTTCAACGACTTCGGTGATGTCGCCCGAACGCCCGGACAAGACGAAGCGGGTCAGGCCCCGGTGGGCGAAAAAGGTCATCGGGAACGCCAGCAACGCCAGAATCAACAATGGCCAGAAGCCGCCGACACCGGCGTTGATCGGCAGAAACAAAGTGCCGGCACCGATGGCGGTGCCATACAGACCGAGCATCCAGGTGGTGTCGGATTTGCTCCAGCCCTTGTGGGCTATTTCGGTGTTGCGTGTGCGATCTACAGCGGGATTTTCGGCAGCAGGTGTACGTACATCGGTCATCGTTTTTGCCTCGTTATTATTTTTGCTCGGGCTCACGGTTGGCGGGCCGCAAGTTGCGGCCCGCCGGGACGGTCAGGGAACGCGCGTCAGCATTCCACCCAGTTCACAGCCAGGCCGCCCCGTGAAGTCTCTTTGTATTTGTCGTGCATGTCGGCGCCGGTATCGCGCATGGTGCGGATCACCCGGTCGAGGGAAATGAAGTGTTTGCCATCGCCGCGCAGGGCCATTTGCGTGGCGTTGATCGCCTTCACCGCGGCGATGGCGTTGCGTTCGATACACGGCACCTGCACCAGGCCGCCGACCGGGTCGCAGGTCAGGCCGAGGTTGTGTTCCAGGCCGATTTCAGCGGCGTTTTCCAGTTGCTCCGGGGTTGCGCCGAGCACTTCAGCGAGGCCCGCCGCGGCCATGGCGCAGGCCGAACCGACTTCGCCCTGGCAGCCGACTTCGGCGCCGGAGATCGAGGCATTTTTCTTACACAGAATGCCGACGGCGGCGGCGCCCATGAAGAAAGCGACGACGTCATCGTCAGACGCGTCCGGATTGAATTTCATGTAGTAGTGCAGCACCGCCGGAATGATCCCGGCCGCGCCGTTGGTCGGCGCGGTGACCATGCGCCCGCCGGCAGCGTTCTCTTCGTTGACGGCGAGGGCGAACAGGTTGACCCACTCCATCGCCGACAGCGTCGAACTGATCACGTTCGGCTTGCCGATTTCCAGCAGGCTGCGGTGCAGTTTCGCCGCGCGGCGCGGTACGTTCAGACCACCGGGCAGGATGCCTTCGTGGCGCAGGCCCTGCTCAACGCACTCGCGCATCACCGACCAGATGTGCAGCAAGCCGTTACGGATTTCGGCGTCGCTGCGCCAGGCCCGTTCGTTGGCCATCATCAGCTCTGAGACTCGCAGGTTGTGGGTTTTACACAGGCTCAGCAGTTCGGCGGCGCTGGAAAAATCGTACGGCAACACCACGTCGCCGGCCGGCGCCACACCGGACTCGGCTTCCGCCGCTTCGATGATGAAACCGCCGCCAATCGAGTAGTACGTTTGTGTGAACAGCTCGGCGCTTTCGCCAAAGGCTGTCAGCGACATGGCGTTGGGGTGGTAGGGCAGGCTTTCGTCGAGCAGCAGGAGATCGTGCTGCCAGTTGAAGGAAATTTCTCTCTGGCCGGCCAGCAGCAACAGGCCGCTTTCGCGCATTTGCCGGATGCGTGGATCGATGGTCGCCGGATCAATGCTGTCCGGCCATTCGCCCATCAGGCCCATGACCGTCGCGCGGTCGGTGGCGTGGCCGACACCGGTGGCCGACAGCGAACCGTACAAACGGATTTCCACGCGACGCACATCGTTGAGCAAGCGTTGCTCGATCAGCGCCTGGGCGAAGGTCGCGGCGGCGCGCATCGGGCCGACGGTGTGGGAACTGGACGGACCGATGCCGACTTTGAATAGATCGAAAACACTGATAGCCATGCTAAACCCTTACAAGCAATGGAGTAGGAATCGCTGCCATTTTTTGTAGGACAAGCGCAATGTCGGCGATACTGCCTACGTCAGATCTACGTGACCAACGAAACTTCCTAAGAAAGCCTTTAGCAGGACTAAACAATGAGTCGTCAATTGCATGCCCAGACCTACGTCTGGCTGCAGGTGTTTTCCTGTGCCGCGCGGCACCTGTCGTTCACCCGTTGCGCTGAAGAGCTGCACATCACTCCGGGGGCGGTCAGCCAGCAGATTCGCCAGCTGGAAGAGCGCCTCGGTTTTCGCCTGTTCCACCGACGGGCGCGGGGTGTGGAGTTGAGTGCGGAAGGCCAGCGGTTGGCCATCACGGTCAATGAGGCCTACGGCAGCATCGATGCTGAACTGCGTCGACTGGATGCGGGGATGATCAGCGGGATTCTGCGGGTGCGCTCGATTCCGTCGTTCCTCAGCAAATGGCTGACCCCGCGTTTGCCGCGTCTGCAACAGCGTTATCCCGACATTCAGTTGCGCCTAGTGGCCGAGGACAGCAGCGTGCCGTTGCACGAGGGCGATTTCGATCTGGCAATCGATCTGAACGACGGCAGCTATCCGGGGCTGTTATCCACAGCCTTGCTCGATGAGCAGATTTTCCCGGTGTGTGCGCCGAGTTTGCTGCGCGGACGCCCGCCGCTGCACGGGCCGGCGGATCTGGTGCATTTCCCGTTGTTGCACGACATCACCGCCTGGCGCGGCAGTTATGAATACGCGGAATGGGAGTTTTATCTCAACGCGATTGGCTTTGAAGGCGCCGACGTACGGCGTGGGCACACGTTCAATCGCAATCACCTGACCATCGAAGCGGCGATCGCCGGTATGGGTGTGGCGATTGCCCGGCGCACGTTGCTCAACGATGAACTGGAGCGCGGGACGTTGATTGTGCCGTTCGGCCTGTCGGTGCCCAACCACAAACGCTACGTGCTGCTGTATGCGCCGGGGGCGTTGAGCCATCCGGGCGTGCGTGCGGTGCATGACTGGCTGGTGGAGGAAGCGGGGATTTTCCGCAGCTTGCACCCGTTGAACGACGGGCAATTGTGAGCAGATTTTGCAGGGTTGCGAGGCGACCCAACTCCCGACCTTACCAGTGACTTGCTCGGTTGTCCGGCTTTTTTTGCGAATGAATATTTATCTTTTTTCAGGGGTTGAAATGTTCGTCAGTCGGGCCGATTGTTGTAACCAGGAGGTCAGGAAATCCAATTCAAGGCCTCTGGCGAGCTAGCTGAAATAAGGGATGAACTATGCAAATCCAAGTCAACAGCGATAACCATATTCAAAGCAGTAAGCGACTGGAGGAGTGGGTACGTACAACTATTGAGAGCACGCTCGAACGTTATGAAGAAGACCTGACCCGTGTCGAAGTCCACCTGAGCGACGAGAACGGCGACAAACCAGGTCCCCATGACTTGCGCTGCCAACTGGAAGCGCGGCCAAAAGGCCATCAACCGATTTCCGTCACCCATAAAGCCGATTCGCTGGAACAGGCGATCGACGGTGCAGCCGAAAAACTGGAGCACGCGCTGGAGCACCTGTTTGGCAAACTGCGAGGCAAGCCCCGCGCCGCCATCGTGCCATTCAGCAAGGCGAATGACGCACTGCTGGAAGAAGAGTTTCTGGAGAATGAGCAGGCAGCGATCAACAGTTGATGCGCTGATTTTTCAAGCCACCCCATGAGAACGGGCCTGCGCAAGCAGGCCCGTTTTTGTTTGTGTTGCTGAACAGTGTGGCGAGGGAGCTTGCTCCCGCTGGGCTGCGAAGCGGCCCCAATACCTGCACGGCGTTCAACAGCCAGACTGTATCAGCAGGATTTACGGCTGCTCCGTAGCCGAGCGGGAGCAAGCTCCCTCGCCACAGTTTTATTAGAAAGCTACAGAAGTTTGCACATACACCGTGCGCGGTTCACCCACGTACTTGCCTTTATTGTTGTCATCAAACGAGCGGGTGAAATACTGGGTGTTGAAAATGTTCTTCACCCCCACCGCCACGTTCAGATCCGACAATTGCGGGCCGAAGTCATAACCGGCGCGGCTGCTGAACAGCATGTAGCCGGGGATCTTGCCGGTGCTGCCGTCGGCGCTTTCCCTGGAGGTGTTGGCATTGTCGGCGAACTGGTCGCTCTGGAAGCTGCTGTCGACATTGAGTTTCCACGGGCCTTCGGTGTAACCGACGCCAATCGTGCCTTTGTGTTTCGACGAGAACGGCACGCGATTGCCCTTATTTGGCCCGTCCTCACGGATGGTCGCGTCAACATAGGCATAAGTGGCGTACACATCGAAACCGGCGAGTGCCGGGCTCAAGTCATCCAGCGCGTAGTTGACGCTGGTCTCGATGCCCTGATGGCGGGTCTCGCCCCGGGCGATCACCGAATCGTTGGTCTGGTTGCTTTCGTACTGGTTGTCGAAGTTGATCAGGAACGCACCGATTTCCGCGCGCAGGGTGCCGTTGTCATAACGGGTTCCGAGTTCCCAGGTGCGGGCCTTCTCCGGTTTGACTTCGCCGCTGCTCACACGGTTGGGCATCTGACTGTATTGCACGCTGCCGAACGAACCTTCGGTGTTGGCGTACAGATTCCAGCTGTCGCTCAGGTGATACAGCACGTTCAGCGCCGGCAGCGCGGTGTTGTAGTCGCCCTTGTATTTGACGTCGGTCAGGTTGTTGGTCTGCTGCGACTCGATCATCTCGTAGCGCACGCCCGGAGTGATGGTCCATTTGCCGATGTCGATGCGATCGTCGACGAACAACGCATTGGCTTCGGTGCCACCGCGGGTGTCGCGGTCGTTGCGGCTGTCGGTAGTCGGGTATTGGTTGCTGCTGATCGGCGTGCGATAGCGCAACTCGTGGCCGGCCTCGTTGATGTAGCGGTAACCGACGCCTACTTCATGGCTGGTCGGGCCGAGGTCGAAGCCTTGGGCGAAACGTGTTTCGAAACCGCGTACCCAATATTCGCGCGGTGACAGCGAGAGGAAACTGCCCTGATCCAGATAACCGCTGCGCAGGGTCTTGGTGAAGAAAGTGTTGGCGGTGAATTCGCGGCGATCTTCCTGATAGCGATAGCCGAAGTTGAACATCGTCCGACGGCCCCAGAACTGATCTTTCAGGCGTGTCGACTGATACGGATCGGCGTTGTAATCGGCAACGCTGAGGCCGCCGGGCATGTCGGCCTTGCCTTCGTAATACTGGGCCATGGCGTTGAAGCTGTTGGCCTCGTCGAGCTGATATTTGCCCTTGAGGATCAGGTCGTCGATTTCGCTGTCGCTGTGTTCACGCCAGTCACCGCCACGGGTGCCGGAGTAAAGCAGCGCGCCGCCCAGACCATTTTCGTTGGTGCCGCCGGCCAGCAGGTTGGCGCTGGTCTTGAAGCCGTCATGGCTCGACGACGGACTGGTCTCCGTCTGGAAACCACCCTTGACCGTCGGCTCATCCGGGATGGCACGGGTTACGAAGTTGACCACCCCGCCAACGTTCTGCGGGCCGTAACGCACGGCGCCGCCGCCACGCACCACGTCCACGGCATCCATGTTGCCCATGCTGATCGGCGCAAACGACAACTGCGGTTGGCCGTACGGTGCGAACGGCACGGGAATGCCGTCCATCAGTACGGTCGAGCGCGCGGCCAAGCGCGGATTGAGACCGCGAATGCCGAAGTTCAGCGCCATGTCGTGGCTGCCGGTGCCGTTGTTTTCCGGGGCATTGACCCCGGGGATGCGGTTGAGCACGTCGCGCGCCTGAGTCGCGCCTTGACGTTCGAAGTCTTCGCGGCGGATCACATCGCGGGCGCCGGGGTGTTCGAACACGTTGACCTGCGCCGCTTCACCGAGCCAGTCACCGACGACCTTCGAGGTGTCCAGCTCCAGCGCCGTGTCGCCGACCGGTTGCAGGCTGAAGGCATTGTTGCCTTCGGCGCGAGCTTGCAGGCCGGTGCCTTCGAGCAATGCATCGAGGCCTTCTGCGGTGCTGTAGCTGCCTTCGAGGCCACGGCTTTGCACGCCTCGGGTGATCTGCGAGCCGAAGGAAATCAGCACGCCGGCTTCACGACCAAACTGGTTGAGGGCGTTTTCCAGCGACGCCGGAGCGATGTGGTAAACCTTGGTTTCGGCAGCCATGACCGGTAGGGCGCTGAAGCTCAGGCTGGCGCCCAGTAAGAGGTTGCGCAGGCGGCGGGCCAGTGGCGTGAGACGGGTGGGGTGCATGAAGGTTGATCCTGAGAAGGTTGAATCAAGGGGGCTTTCCTTCTCTGTCACGCCAGATCTGAAAAACGGCTCATTTTTTTTGAAAGCAAAAGATCGCAGCCTTCGGCAGCTCCTACACTTGTTCAGCCTGTAGGAGCTGCCGCAGGCTGCGATCTTTTGATTTTGCTTCTACGCCCGCGCCTCGACGCTCACCCAATAACGAGTAAACCGCCGCACTTTCACCGGCAGACTGATTTGCAGCAGATCAAGAATCCGCTCGCTGTCGTCCAGTGGATAGGTCCCGGAGATCAGCAAGTCGGCCACCTTCGCATCGCAATGCAACTGGCCGCGACGGTAGCGGCCGAGCTCTTCAAGAAAATCGCCCAGGCGCATGTGTGCGGCGATCAGCATGCCGTCAGCCCAGGCGCCGCTGTTGGCGTCCAGTGGCTTGGCTTCGCTGACTGAGGTGGCACTGAAACTCAGCTGACGGGCAACGGGTAGCCACATCGGCTCGCGCCCGGGGCGGGTCAATTCGACCTGGCCTTCGAATAGCGCCACCTGCGTGCGATCGGCAAATTGCCGGACGTTGAGCCGGGCAGCAGCGGTTCTCAACAGCCCTTGCGCCGTGCGCACTTCGAACGCTTGGGCGGTGCTCAGGAGGATCTCGCCTTCCAGCAAACGGATCAGCCGTTGCGTGCTGTCCACGTCCGCCGCACTCGCGGTGTTGAGCTGCAACTGGCTGCCCGCACCCAGCGTAACTTTGCGGCGCTCCCCCAGCGGACTGCGGTAATCGGCGAGCAGCGTCGGCAGCGGATTGTGCTCGCGCATCCCCCAGGTGACAGCAGAACCGGCACCGAGAAGCAGCAGCAATTTGAGCGCCTGACGGCGACTGGAAGACTTCGGCCCGTTCAACGCGGCGTGGGCCAATGGCGACACCACGCCGCGCAAGCGCTGGTTGACCCGCTGCATGTGCTCCCACGCGCGACGATGTTCGCTGTGGGCGTCCAGCCATTGTTGCCAGGCTTGTTGCTGACGCGGGGAGAGCGTGCCTTGCTGCATTTCCATCAGCCAGTGCACGGCCTGTTCGGCCACTTGCGCAGAGAAATCCGGAGCGCGGTTCATAGGGCGAAATAGCAGCGCAGGGCGGCTTTGTGCAGATGACGTTTGACCGTGGCCACCGAGATGCTTAGCTCGGCGGCGATTTGCGGATAAGTCAGGCCATCGACCTGCGCCAGCAAAAAGGCGCGCTTGACCAGACGCGGCAAGCCATCGAGCAGCTGGTCCAGCTCGATCAGGGTTTGCAGGATGATCGCTTTGTCTTCTTCCGATGGCGCAACCATTTCCGGCATCTGCGCCAGCGTGTCGAGGTAGGCGCGTTCCAGATCCTGACGACGGTAATGATTGAACAGCACGCGTTTGGCGAGGGTGGTGAGGAAGGCGCGCGGCTCGATGATCACTGCGGGTTCGCGAGAGCTGAGCACGCGGATGAACGTGTCTTGCGCCAGATCCGCCGCGCTGTCCGGGCAGCCGAGTCTGCGCCGCAACCAGCCGGTGAGCCAGCTGTGGTGGTCGTGGTAGAGCGATTCGACGGGATGGGCGGACGACAAGGGTATTACTCCGGGCGCATGATCGATGCGTTAGAGAACAAGAACTGTTCGCATTGTAGGGGCGGGCGAGGGTGTCCGGCAATCAGATGCTTTTGCGTATGAGAATATTTATCATTAATATTGCTCGCCTGTTGGTTCGGCTCGTTGGCCGGACGTTTTTTCGTTTCAGGGTCGAAACATGAAAGGCAAACTCGCCTCACTTCCCATGTCCTATCGTCTGGCCGTCACCTCGCGGGTGCTGGCGGCGGTGTTCGGCGGCTATCTGGTCGCGGCGCTGGCCAGTGTCGCGCTGACGATGTGGCTGCCGTTGAGCCGCGCCGAAGCGGTGGTGACCGGTATGACCATTTCCTTTCTGGTCTATCTGGTCGCGGTGCTGTGGTGCTTCGCTTGCCGCACGGCGTGGTCGGCGTGGGTCGGTTTGCTGGTGCCCAGCGTGATTCTGGCGACGGTGTCGGGTGCCGCGCGGGGCTTGGGTTACGCATGAAAGAGGGCTTTCGTCAGTCGATGGCCTGGCTGCACACCTGGACGGGGCTGGTGTTCGGCTGGCTGCTGTTTGCGATTTTTCTGACCGGGACGCTGGCCTATTTCAAGGATGAGATCAGCCACTGGATGCAGCCGGAAATTCCCGCGCGGCCGATTAATGCCGAAGCGAGCCTGACCCTGGCGCAAAGTTACCTGCAGCAACACGCCGCCGGCGCCTCGCGCTGGCTGATCGACTTGCCCGACGCCCGCGATCCCGGCCTGACGGTGCGCTGGCAACAGGCTCCGAACACACCGGGCGAGCGCGGCAAGTTCGAATCCAGAACACTCGACGCGCAGACCGGCAGTGAAGTCCAGGCCCGCGAAAGCCTGGGCGGCGAGTTCTTCTATCGCTTCCATTTCCAGCTGCAAATGCCTTATCCATGGGGCCGCTGGCTGGCGACGATGGCGGCGATGGTGATGTTCGTCGGGCTGATCACCGGCATCATCACCCACAAGAAAATCTTCAAGGACTTCTTCACCTTTCGCCCGCGCAAAGGCCAGCGTTCATGGCTCGACGGGCATAACGCGGTCGGCGTGATGGTGTTGCCGTTTCACTTGATGATCACCTACAGCAGCCTGGTGATTTTCATGGCGATGGTCATGCCGGCGAGCATTCTGGCGTCCTATAACGGCGACGTGCGCACCTTTTACGACGAAGTTTTTCCGGCATCGAAGACCCCTGAGCGAGCCAACCGGGCGGCGCCGCTGAGCCCGATGGCTCCACTTCTGGCCAAGGCCAGCGAGCAGTGGGCGGGAGGCAGCACCGCGCGGCTGACGGTGAACAATCCGGGGGACGCGAATGCCTCGGTGGTGCTGTCGCGCCGTGGCGACCGCGTCGTCCACGATTTCGGGCGCGCGGTGACGTTCAATGGCGTCACCGGCGAGCGCCTCGGCAGCACGCCGGAGCAGCCCGTGGCGATGGCGGTCGGCGGCACGTTCTACGGTTTGCACATGGGCCACTTTGCCGGGTCGACATTGCGCTGGCTGTATTTCATCTGTGGTCTGGCGAGTACCGCGATGATCGGCACCGGGCTGGTGATCTGGCTTGGCAAGCGCCAGCTCAAACACGCCAAGAGCGGCGTGATGCCGTTCGAATTGCGCTTGGTGGAAGTGCTGAACATCGCCAGCATGGCCGGGCTGGTGGTAGCGGTGGCGGTGTTCTTTTTGGCCAATCGCCTGTTGCCGGCAGATCTGGCCGGGCGCGCCGATCAGGAAGTGAATGCGTTTTTTGTCGCCTGGGTCTTGAGCGTGGTGCATGCGTTGCTGCGCAAAGGGCGCAAGGCCTGGGTCGAACAGCTCGCGCTGGCTGCCGTGCTGTTTATCGCGGTGCCGCTGATCAATCTGACCACACCGTGGAATCTCGGGGTAACGCTGGCGCAAGGTGACTGGACGCTGGCGGGTTTCGATCTGACGTGCCTGGGCGCAGGTCTGTTCCTCGGCTGGGCCGCATGGAAAATGCAGCGTGCCGGCGGCGCCGTCAGCGTGAAAAAAACATCCCGCGAAAAGCCGCGACCGATCGCGCTTGAGCAGGAGGTCAGCTGATGTTGCTGGCGTTGTTGCTGTGCTATGCCGCCTTCAGCGCGTTGTGTCTGTCGATGCCTCGGCACCATGATGAACTGCTCGGCAACAAACCCTCGGCCCGACGCGCACGGGTTTTGAAACTCGCTGGTTGGCTGTTGCTCGGGCTGTCGCTTTGGGCGGCAGTCGCTGCACACGGCTGGAGTTTCGGTCTGGTCGACTGGTTCGCGGTACTCATGCTCAGCGCCTTGGCGTTGGTGCTGTTGCTGCCGTATCGCCCACGCTTGGCCCTCGCACTGGCCGGGTTGAGTCTGCTGGCCAGCCCGGTCGCTGCCTGGGCGCAGGTCTGACATGCTGATCGGTCATCCTCCGGAATCCCACGACGACGAGCTGCACGGCGCGCGTGCGCATTTTCTTCAGGTGTTCCTGTCGCAGCGCTCGCAGATGGAGGCGCTGGTCAACCGGCGCGTCGGTTGCCGGGCCACGGCAGCGGATCTGGTGCAGGATCTGTTCCTGCGTTTCTGGCGACGGCCGTTGGTGCAGGTCGAAGAACTCAGCACCTACCTGTTGCGCTGCGCCGGCAACATCGCCATCGACCACTTGCGCAGCGAAGGCACCCGGGTGCGGGTCAATGAGGGCTGGCAACCGGATGCGCCGGACAGCCACGGCAGCGAACCGCAAGCCGCGCTCGAAGCAGGCAATGATCTGCGCCATGTCGAAGCAGCGTTGCGCGCCTTGCCCGAGCGCACCCGACAGATCTTTTTGCTCAATCGCATCCACGGCCGCAAATACGCAGACATCGCCAAGGCCATGGGCCTGTCCCAAAGCGCCGTGGAAAAACATATGATGCGCGCCCTCGAGGCCTGCAAGGCCAGCCTGCGCGAACCCGCGCCACGCCTGCCAGGGAAAGCACCGTGAAAGTCACCGACCGCGTCACCCCGACGCCTGCTCAGGAGCAGGCCGCGCTCGCCTGGCTGAGCCTGCTGCACGACCGCCCGAGCACCGGCGATCAACTGACCTTCAGCCAATGGCTGCGCGCCGACCCGGCCCACGCCGAGGCCTACGCCCAGGCGCAAGTGCTCTGGGAGTTGAGCGAAAGTCCGGCGCGTACCTTGGCCGATGAAGAGGCGTTGGCGTTGCAGGGCTACCTCAATGCGATGGATCGTCCGCGTCGTTCAACGCTGCTGCGCTGGTCGGGCGCGCTGGCGATGGCCGCGTGTCTGATGCTGATGATCAGCCTTGGCACGGGTTGGCAGCCGCAGCGCTGGATCGATGATCTGGGTGCCGATTACGTTTCGGCACCGGGCGAGATCCGCACCGTGACCCTGGCCGATCAATCGCAAGTCACGCTGGATGCCGACAGTGCCATCGCGGTGGATTTCAGTCATGGCGAGCGGCATGTGCAATTGCGTCGCGGTGCCGGATTTTTCAGTGTCACGCATACGGGGGATCCGTTTGTGGTCGCGGCGGAGAAGGGCGAGGCGCGGGTGCTCGGCACGCAGTTCGAAGTGCGTCTGCAGCCCGGTGGTGCGCAAGTCACGGTGCTGTCCGGGCGTGTTGGCGTGACGGCGGATCGCAACGCGCAACAGCAGATTCTGACCGCCGGCCAGCAAGTGGCTTACGGGCAGGGCAGTGCGGAAAAACTGCACCCGGTGGACAGCGAAGCGCAACTGGCTTGGCGTCAGGGCTGGCTGAATTACTACAAGGCGTCGCTGGCCGATGTGGTGGAGGATCTGCGGCGCTATTACCCGGGACGGATTGTTGTGCTCAATGATGAGTTGGCTGCGCGCAAGGTCAGCGGCAGTTTTCCGAGCAAGGATCCGCAGGCGGTGTTGAGTTCGTTGCAAGGGGTGCTGGGGTTTGAGCAGCATCAGGTGCTGGGGCATCTGATTATTTTGCGCTAGGGCTACTGGCCTCTTCGCGAGCAAGCCCGCTCCCACAGGGGAATGCATTCCAGAATGTGGGAGCGGGCTTGCTCGCGAAGGCGTCAGAACTACCGACACTGCTCTCGAAAAATATTTTCAAATTTGTGGTGAGGTAAACCGCAGCCCCATCCGTGTAGTAACTGAAACTGCGAGTCATTCGCATCCGTTGCGGTTCTACACAGGTCATTGAGCAATGAAGTCCAGGGCAAAATCGGGTTCGGTCAAACAGTGGTTGGGTGTTTCGGCATTGAGTTTTTCGGCGTTGGCGCTGTTGCCGCTGAGTGTGGCGCTGGCCGCTGAAACCGTCAGCAGCCCGACACAGAAACAGTTCAGTTTCTCCCTGAGCGCCAAACCACTGCCCCAGGCTCTGAGCGACTTCAGCCGCGTCACCGGGCAAAGCGTGGTCTACACCGATGAAGCGCCGTACGGCCTCAACGCCCCGGCCGTCAGCGGCCAGATGAGCGCCGAACAGGCGCTGCAACGCCTGCTCAGTGGTTCCGGCATGACCTTTCGCCGTACCGACAGCCACACCCTGGCGCTGGAACCGCAACCCACCGCAGGCGCACTCAATCTTGGCGCGACCACCATCACGTCGATGCGTGACGAGTCGATGAGCTATCAGCCGCCGCAGACCAGTTCGGTGATGCGCTCCTCGGCTTCGCTGCAGGAAATCCCGCAGACCGTCAACGTGATCCCGGCCCAGGTCATTCGCGATCAGGCCCCGCGCAATCTCGACGATGCGCTGGCCAACGTCAGCGGCATCACCCAGGGCAACACCTTGGGCAGCACGCAAGACTCGGTGATGACCCGCGGTTTCGGCGACAACCGCAACGGCTCGATCATGCGCGACGGCATGCCGATCGTGCAGGGCCGTGGCATGAACGCGACGGTCGATCGGGTCGAAGTGCTCAAGGGCCCGGCCTCGTTGCTCTACGGCATTCAGGATCCGGGCGGCGTGGTCAACCTGGTCAGCAAGAAGCCGGAACTGACTCAATACAACGCGCTGACCCTGCGCGGTTCTACCTACGGCGACGGCAAAAATGGCAGCGGTGGCACCTTCGACAGCACTGGTGCGCTGGGTGAATCAGGGCTGGCTTATCGGCTGGTGCTGGACCATGAAGACGAAGATTACTGGCGCAACTACGGCACTCACCGCGAGACGCTGATCGCGCCGTCGCTGGCCTGGTTCGGCGAGCGTAGCAAGCTGTCGTTCGGCTATGAACACCGCGAGTTTCTGACCCCGTTCGACCGGGGCACGGTAATCGATCCGCGCACCAACCATCCGCTGGACATCTCGCGCAACGAGCGTCTGGACGAGCCGTTCAACGACATGGAAGGCCGTTCCGACCTGTACCACTTCGAAGCCGACCACGAACTCAACGACGACTGGAAAGCCCATTTTGGCTACAGCTGGAACCGCGAAACCTACGACGCCAGCCAGGTACGCGTGACCGCCATCGACACCAAAAAAGGCACGCTGACCCGCAGCATGGACGGCACGCAAGGCGCGATCAGCACTGACCGTTTCACCACCGCCAGCCTCGAAGGCAAAGTCAACCTGCTGGGCATGCAACATGATCTGGTGTTCGGCGTCGACGACGAGTACCGCAAGATCTACCGCGCCGACCTGATCCGCCAGAAAAGCCTGAGCACCTTCAGCTATGTCAATCCGGTGTACGGCCGCGAAGTCGAAGGCACCACGGTCAGCCCGGCGGACAGTGCGCAGACCGATCTGCTGCGCAGCGATTCGGTGTTTCTGCAGGACTCGATACACCTCAACGACCAGTGGATTCTGGTCGCCGGCGGACGCTTCCAGGAGTACGACCAGTACGCCGGCAAAGGCGTGCCGTTCAAGGCCAACACCGACAGCAACGGGCAGAAATTCGTACCGCGCGCCGGTCTGGTGTATCGCTACACCGACGAATTATCGTTCTACGGCAGCTACACCGAATCGTTCAAACCCAACTCGACCATCGCCCCGCTCAGCGGCAGCAACACCGTGCTCGACGGCAGCATTGCGCCGGAAGAGGCCAAGTCGTGGGAACTGGGTGCGCGGCTGGATATGCCGGGGCGCATCACCGGCAATATCGCGCTGTTCGACATCAAGAAGCGCAACGTACTGGTCTCCAATTCTGAAGGCCCAACCACCATTTACAGCGCGGCTGGCGAAGTGCGTTCCCGGGGTCTGGAACTGGACCTGACCGGGCAGTTGACCGATCGCTGGAGCCTGATCGGCGCCTATGCCTACACCGATGCCGAGGTCACCGAAGACCCGGACTACAAAGGCAATCGCTTGCAAAACGTGGCGAAGAACAGCGGTTCATTGTCGGCGGTGTATGACTTCGGCAGCGTGATTGGTGGCGACCAACTGCGGGTCGGTGCCGGGGCGCGGTATGTCGGCGAACGCGCGGGCAATGCGGTGAATGATTTCGACCTGCCGAGCTACACCGTGGCCGATGCGTTTGCCACTTACGACACGAAGCTTGAAGGGCAGAAGGTCAAGTTCCAGCTCAACGTGAAGAACCTGTTCGACCGCACCTACTACACCTCTGCGGCGAGCCGGTTCTTTGTGTCGATGGGCGATTCGCGGCAGATTTCGTTGTCGAGCACTTTGGAGTTCTGATCCAGGACCGCGTCATCGTTCTTCGCGAGCAAGCCCGCTCCCACATTGGATGGTGTTATTCACACAATCTGAGTTCACTCTGAACCCTGTGGGAGCGGGCTTGCTCGCGAAGCGGCCCGATCAGGCAATAAAAAACCCGGATCTAACGCAAAAACGCCTGTCGATAATCCCCCGGCGTCCCACCCAATACTTGCCGAAACCGGTTAGTGAAATGACTGGCGCTGGCAAACCCGCACGCCAATGCAATCTCCCCCAGCGGCAACGCCGTGCCACGCAACAATTCCCGCGCCCGGTTCAAGCGCCGCGCCAGCACGTACTGATGCGGCGGCAGGCCGAAGCTCACGCGAAACATCCGCGCAAAGTGGTATTCCGACAGCGCACACAATCCGGCCAGTTGCCCGAGGCTGATCGGCTCGGCCAACTGATTGTCGATGAACTCGACCAGTTGCCGCCGCTGATGGGGGGCCAGTCCGCCCTTGAGGCGCACACCCTGCCGGGCGCCGACCTGGCTGAGCAGGGTATGGCTGATCAATTCATGCGCAATGCTGCTGGTCAGCAGGCGTTCGGCCGGTTCGTCCCAATTCAGTGTCAGTAACTGACGAAAGCGTCGGGCCTGCTGCGGATCTTCCAGAAAGGTCTGCTCGCGCAACTGCATCTCTCGCGGCTCGCGATCAAGCAGCGTGACGCAACCCAAGGCAAATTGTTCGGCGCTGAAATACAGATGAGCGAGACGCAGATCGCCGTTGATCACCCAGCCCGATTGGTGATCGGCGGGCAGGATGCACAACTTGTCCGGTCCGCCCTTGCGCCCCGGTTGGCCACGGCGAAAGGTGCCCGTGCCCCCGGCGATGTAGCAGGAAAGCGTGTGGTGGCTCGGCGTTTCGTATTCCTGGGCATCGTGGTGGTTGGTCCACAGGGCCGCAGACAAGCCGTCACCGAGATCGGCGCTGTGCAACAGGCGTGCATTCGGCGAGCGGTTGAGGGCTTGGAAGACTTGCAAGGTATCGATAGCGGCCATATTCGGTTCTCTCCAACGCCTTGCATCCTACTCCGTAGCTTTCGCGCTGCCAGCCTGTCGAGCGACAAAAGCGCAAGAATCTGCAAGCGCCCCGATCGTTGCTGTCGCACCCTGAACCTCCATACAACACAACCCTGTGGCGAGGGCGCTTGCTCCCGCCGGGCTGCGCAGCGGACCCATCAGTGAGTGCTGCGCACTCAAGCGCGAGCAAGCTCGCTTGCCACAGAGTGCCCGGTGTTCTCAGGAGTTTCGTCATGAACCTTTCGCTGTATCTGCTGACCGTGCTGATCTGGGGCACCACCTGGATTGCCCTGAAATGGCAACTGGGCGTGGTGGCGATTTCGGTGTCGATCGTTTATCGCTTCGGTCTCGCCGCGCTGGTGCTGTTCGTGCTGTTGCTGCTCAGTCGGCGGCTGCAACCGATGAATCGGCGCGGACATCTGATCTGTGTGGCGCAGGGGCTGTGCCTGTTCTGCGTCAACTTCATGTGCTTTCTGACCGCCAGCCAGTGGATTCCCAGCGGGCTGGTGGCGGTGGTGTTTTCCACGGCCACTTTGTGGAATGCGCTCAATGCACGCGTATTCTTCGGTCAGCGCATCGCGCGCAATGTTTTGATGGGCGGGGCGCTCGGCCTGTTCGGTCTGGGAATGCTGTTCTGGCCGGAACTGGCCGGCCATCACGCCAGCCCCGAAACGTTGCTTGGTCTTGGCCTGGCGCTGTGTGGCACCTTGTGTTTTTCGGCGGGCAATATGTTGTCGAGTCTGCAGCAGAAGGCAGGCTTGAAACCCTTGACCACCAATGCCTGGGGCATGGCCTACGGGGCGGCGATGTTGTCGGTGTGGTGTCTGGTCAATGGCATTGCGTTCGACATGGAGTGGTCGCCACGTTACGTCGGGGCGTTACTGTATCTGGTGATCCCCGGTTCGGTGATCGGCTTCACCGCGTACCTGACGCTGGTCGGACGTATGGGGCCGGAGCGTGCGGCGTATTGCACCGTGCTGTTCCCGGTGGTGGCACTGAACGTGTCAGCGTTTGCTGAAGGTTATCAGTGGACGGCACCGGCGTTGCTCGGGCTGGTGTTGGTGATGCTGGGTAATGTCTTGGTGTTTCGTAAGCCGAAAACGCTGGTGGCGCCGGTGCAGGGGAAGTTGGTATGAAACAAACGATCACTGAACATCAGCGCTCGACTTTCAAGGTGATGTAAATCATCACCGGGAATATGAAGTCAATGATATGCCGGGCCCAGTCCTTGGCATTCCATGATTGTGAGGTGTCCATGTCAAACCATTCCACACCCACGGTTTGCAGGCACACGTAATAAATGAAAATTGCCGTCAGTATGCCCATGATCGAGAACTTTTTTGCCTCGTGGAATACCTCTGCAGGCGCATTGATGTGCCGATAGAGTTGATAGGTGCCTATCAGGCATAACGTCGTATACGTTACTTCCAGCGTGATGATGAACCAGTAGATCCGGTGATGAATCATCGGTGAATCGATGGCTCGGTACTTTATGGACTCATTGGCGGTGGTAGTGTCCATGCTCAGGATATGAGCCACGTACGTGTAGTTCGAATCATAGTCGGTAAAGTTGTGAATCATCACCAATACACCAAAGAAGCTGATGTAAGCCATCAATATAACTTTGCTGTAGCGAATAACTTTATCGGTTGTCAGGTTGTTCACGGGATTAGCTCTCCATAGCAGTGGTCGATCATTCGATTGCCAGGCAGAGCTTATAATGCTGTTGTTAAGTTGGCTTTGTTGTTCAATTTCAAGTTGTGTAGGGCGGCAACTAACGGGCAAGTGCGGTTCTGCACTTGCCCGTCATTTTTTATCCGCGCCAGACTTGCGGATTGACCAGGTCCTGCGGGCGTTCGCCGAGCAGCGCGCTGCGCAGATTGGCCAGTGCACGATTGGCCATGGCTTCGCGCGTTTCATTCGTGGCGGAGCCGATGTGCGGCAATGTCACAGCATTTTTCAACTGGAACAGCGGCGACTCGGCCAGCGGTTCTTTCTCGTAGACGTCCAGTCCTGCGCCACGGATGCGATTGTTTTGCAGGGCTTCGATCAGCGCCGGCTCGTCGACCACCGGGCCACGGGAGATGTTGACCAGAATCGCCCCCGGCTTCATCAACGCCAATTCGCGATGGCTGATCAGGTGGCGGGTCTTGTCGCTGAGCGGCACCACCAGGCAGACGAAGTCGGCTTCGGCCAGCAGTTGGTCAAGGCTGCGGAATTGCGCGCCGAGTTGCTGTTCCAGTTCGGTCTTGCGGCTGTTGCCGCTGTAGATAATCGGCATGTTGAAGCCGAAGTGGCCACGGCGGGCGATGGCAGCGCCGATGTTGCCCATGCCGACGATGCCCAGGGTCTTGCCGTGGACGTCACAGCCGAACAACGGTGCGCCGACGCTGGCCTGCCATTGGCCGGCCTTGGTCCAGGCGTCGAGTTCGGCGACGCGGCGGGCGCTGCTCATGATCAGGGCGAAGGCGAGGTCGGCGGTGCTTTCGGTGAGCACGTCCGGGGTGTTGGTGAGCATGATCCCGCGTTCATTGAAGTAGTCGAGGTCGTAGTTGTCGTAGCCGACGGAGACGCTGGAGACTACTTCGAGTTTTGTGGCTGTTTCGAGTTGGGCCTTGCCGAGTTTGCGGCCGACGCCGATCAGGCCGTGGGCGTGGGGGAGGGCTTCGTTGAATTGGGCGTTGATGTCGCCGTTCTTCGGGTTGGGGACGATGACGTCGAACTCTTGTTGCAGGCGTTCGATCATGGGCGGGGTGATGCGGCTGAAGGCCAGGACTGTTTTTTTCATCGCTATGGGCTCGGCTTCTGGGCTTTATTGCCAAGCAAGCTAACATTTCTGTTTTGGGTTGTCTTGGCGGCCTCTGGGCCGACCATGCTTTGGGTTGATGGGGGACATATCCGTTGCTTCGGGTGCTGCTGCTGGCGGTTTCGCCCTTACGGCGAGTCACTTTGGCAAACGCCCCAAAGTAACCAAAGGTCTTGGCCCCGGCGTACGGCCCTCGCCGTGGCTCGGGTTCCTTCGTTGCGGGGTTCATCCGGGGGAATCGCCTCCGGTTTGCTTCGCTGCACCTTCTCTCGATGTATGCGGCTTCGCCGCATGGCGCTGCGCGCCTCCCCCCGGATAAACCCCTCCACTCAGCCTGCCGATGGGGCCGGCACGGCAAGATCAAGAGCTTTCGGCGAGCTGACACTCGGCCATTTGAGTGGTGAAGAGCATGCGGTCTGTCTGGACTGCTTTGCTTTTCTGTAGGAGTGAGCCTGCTCGCGAAGGCGGCCTGACAGCCGACCAGTTTCCAACTGACTGACCCGCTCCCACAATGGCTCAGCTGTGTGCTGCAGATTGGCTCACTTCCACATTATCCAGCACCCGATTCACCGCCAGCTCGGCCAGCATGATGATTTGCTGGATCGCCAGTATCGTCTGTCGCTGCGGGCTTTCGACATAGGCCGTAATGTCGCTGGTCATGATGCTTGCCGAGGCCAGTGATTCGCAGGCGTGAACCAGCAGGCTTTCGTTGTCCATGTCGGGGACGACCTGGAACATGCTGCTGGGTTTGTGGAATCTCACAGCGGCGGCGGAAGGTTTCAGGTAATGGTCGAGTGCACGCTCGGCGGCGTCGTGGAGCTTTTTTGAATCGAGGGATTCGTAGGGGGAGGTGCTTTCGGCTTGGGGCGGATTGGGTGTGGGTTTGATCATGGTGGAACTCCATTCGGGATGTGGAGTTCGCCACGTACTGCGACCAAGCAATAGGGTGGCGAACCGTACGCAGGTTGGTCGACCAGGGAATGGAAACCCGGCAGGGCCAAGGCCCTCCCACGCACAGCTCGCCATTAAGCAAGCTTAAAAAGTGCGCCATTCTAAACCCGGACGACCAAGTCCGGTCGTTGATTCGTCAACGACCCCCTGAGCCTATCCACCCCACTTCCGAGCCACAACCGTCAAAACCTGTCGGAAAACTCCCTTCAAATCACCGCTTTTGTAGGAGCTGCCGTAGGCTGCGATCTTTTGATTTTTAAACATCAAGGGCAAAAGATCGCAGCCTGCGGCAGCTCCTACAGTGAACACCGTGTGTTGAAAATCAGTTGGCGACGCGGGCTCCGGCGAGGCTCCCACTCAACTCATACGCCGCCAGTTCCGCCTGATGCGCCGCCAATATCTCCGGCAGTGACCCGCGCAAATACTCGACCCAAGTCTTGATCTTCGCATCCAGGTATTGCCGCGACGGGTAGATCGCGTACAGGTTGAGTTCCTGCGAGCGATAGTTGGGCATCATCCGCACCAGCGTGCCGTTGCGCAGGCCTTCGATGGCGGCGTAGACCGGCAGGACACCGACGCCCATGCCGCTGATGATCGCGGCTTTCATTGCGTCGGCGGAGTTCACCAGGAATGGCGAGCTGTTGATGGTGACCATTTCCTGGCCGTCCGGGCCGTTGAAGGCCCATTTTTCCAGGGGGATCACCGGGCTGACGAGGCGCAGGCAGGCGTGGTTCAGCAGGTCTGCGGGTTTTTGCGCGCAGCCGTTGGCTTTCACATAGGCCGGGGAGGCGCAGACGATGCTGTAGGTGATGCCCAGGCGTTGTGAGACGAAGCCCGAGTCCGGCAGTTCGCTGGCCAGCACGATGGACACGTCGTAGCCCTCGTCGAGCAGGTCCGGCACGCGGTTGGCCATGGTCAGGTCGAAGGTCACGTCCGGGTGGGTCTTGCGGTAGCGGGCGATGGCGTCGATCACGAAGTGCTGGCCGATGCCGGTCATGGTGTGCACTTTCAACTGGCCGGCGGGGCGGGCGTGGGCCTGGCTGGCCTCGGCTTCGGCTTCTTCGACATAGGCCAGGATCTGTTCGCAGCGCAGCAGGTAGCGCTTGCCGGCCTCGGTCAGGGCGATGCGCCGGGTCGTGCGATTGAGCAGGCGGGTTTGCAGGTGGGCTTCCAGGTTGGAGACCGCGCGCGAGACGTTGGCCGTGGTGGTGTCGAGTTGCACGGCGGCGGCGGTGAAGCTGCCGGCTTCGGCCACACAACTGAAGGCGCGCATGTTTTGCAATGTGTCCATGGGGTGCTCTCAAGGGAGATGGCAAATTGTGACACGAAGTTTCAGGGGCTGAGACCCCCGACCAACGGATTATCTCGTTAACGGTAACAAAGATTCACAGGAATCCCAGCTTATCGCCACCAAGGCGCCCACCTAGAATTGCGCCGCTCCCTGTAGGAGCTGCCGCAGGCTGCGATCTTTTGATTTTGTTTTAAGGGAATCAAGATCAAAAGATCGTCCGAACGCGGCCCGAGCCTTCGGCAGCTCCTACAGAAGGGAACACGCCCGCCTTACCCCTCTTTCAGGAATTCGCAGCTGTGCCGCGTCGCATCAACAGAGCGCTTTTGCCGCTCAGTGTTCTGGCTTTTACCCTGGGTCTCAGCGGCTGCATCTCAACGCAAGGAATCGCCCCGCATAGCAAGGCATTGGAAGCCGACGCACTGGCCACTGACGACGCGATTGCTCACGCCGCCAAAGACGCCCACTGGCCCACCGCACAATGGTGGCAAGCCTACGGCGATCCGCAACTCAATCACTGGATCGACCTCGCCGTGCAGGGCAGCCCGAGCATGGCCATGGCCGCGGCGCGGGTGCGTCAGGCCAAGGCGCTGGCCGGTGTCGCCGAGGCCGCCGAGTCGTTGCAGATCAATGGCGAGTCAACGCTCAAGCGCCACAACTGGCCGACTGACCAGTTCTACGGCCCGGGCGAGTTGGCCAACACCACCACTTGGGACAACAACGCCGCGCTGGGTTTCAGCTACGCCCTCGACCTCTGGGGCCGGGAAAGCAATGCCAGCGAACGCGCGGTGGATCTGGCGCACATGAGCGCCGCCGAAGCGCGGCTGGCGCAGCTGGAATTGCAGAACAATATCGTGCGCGCCTACATCGAGCTGTCGCTGCATTACGCCCAGCGCGACATCGTCGCCGCGACCCTCAAGCAGCAACAGCAGATTCTCGATCTGGCGCAGAAGCGTCTCGACGGCGGTATCGGCACGCACTTTGAAGTCAGTCAGGCGGAAACGCCGTTGCCGGAGACCCATCGGCAACTGGATGCGCTGGACGAAGAAATCGCCCTGAGCCGTAACCAGATCGCCGCGCTGGCCGGCAAAGGCCCGGGCGCGGGCGCGCAGTTGCAGCGGCCGACGCTGGCGCTGGGTGCTGCGCTGAAACTGCCATCGGCATTGCCCGCCGAGTTGCTCGGTCAGCGCCCGGACGTGGTCGCCAGTCGCTGGCAAGTGGCGGCGCAGGCACGCGGCATCGATGTGGCGCACGCCGGGTTTTATCCCAACGTCGATCTGGTCGGCAGACTCGGCTACATGGCCACCGGCGGCGGTGCGCTGGAGTTTTTGACTGGCAAGAAGCTCAACTACAACGTCGGCCCGGCGATCTCGCTGCCGATCTTCGACGGTGGGCGTTTGCGCAGCGAGTTGGGCGAAGCCTCCGCCGGGTATGACATCGCCGTGGCGCATTACAACCAGACGCTGGTCAATGCGCTGAAGAACATTTCCGACCAGTTGATCCGTCGCGAGTCGATGGACAAGCAGCAAGCCTTCGCCGCCGAGTCGGTGGCTACTGCGCAGAAGACCTACGACATCGCGATGATCGCTTATCAGCGTGGCCTCACCGATTACCTCAACGTGCTGAATGCGCAGACCTTGCTGTTCAAGCAGCAGCAAGTGCAGCAGCAGGTGCAGGCGGCGCGCTTGAGTGCGCATGCCGAGCTGGTGACGGCGCTGGGTGGCGGCCTCGGGGCTGGCAATGACGTGCCCACAGCCGAGCAAACCCAGGCCCCGAAAACCCCGACCCTTTTGCGGTGAATACACGATCTCTTTGGCAATTTAATACCTGTGGTGAGGGGATTTATCCCCGATGGGCTGCGAAGCAGACCCAATACGGGCCTGTGCAATCTGACTGTGAGAACTCAATTGCCTTGTTTGGGGTTGCTGTGCAACCCGTCGGGGATAAATCCCCTCACCACAAAAATTGATGTTTGCCACAGATAACTCTTCAGTCCTCAATCATTGAGCAAGACCAAATGACTCCCTTGCCCGCACCTTTACGCTGGCTCTACTCCCTGGAATGGCGCCGGGGTTTGTTTGACTGGGCGCGCAGCGATGGCGTGACCTGGGTGTATATCTTCAAGGTATTGCTCGCCGCGTTCCTCACGCTGTGGCTGGCGATGCGCCTGGAGTTGCCGCAACCGCGCACGGCGATGATCACCGTGTTCATCGTCATGCAGCCGCAGAGCGGCCAGGTGTTCGCCAAGAGTTTCTATCGTTTCCTTGGCACCCTGGCCGGGTCGGCGATGATGGTCACGCTGATCGCGCTGTTCGCGCAAAACACTGAGTTGTTCCTCGGTTCGCTGGCGATTTGGGTCGGCATCTGCTCGGCCGGTGCGGCGCGTTGCCGTAACTTCCGCGCCTACGGTTTTGTCCTCGCCGGCTACACCGCCGCGATGGTCGGCCTGCCGGCGCTGGCGCATCCGGACGGTGCGTTCATGGCCGCCGTCTGGCGGGTGCTGGAGATCTCGCTGGGGATTCTCTGCTCGACGGTGGTCAGCGCCGCGATCCTGCCGCAAACAGCCAGCGCGGCGATGCGCAACGCGCTGTATCAGCGCTTCGGGGTGTTCGCGTTGTTCGTCACCGACGGCCTGCGCGGGCGTAGCAAAGCCGAGTCGTTCGAAGCGAGCAACGTGCGTTTTATCGCCGAAGCCGTGGGCCTGGAAGGGCTGCGCAGCGTCACCGTATTCGAAGACCCGCACATGCGTCGGCGCAACGGTCGCCTCAGCCGTTTGAACAGCGAGTTCATGGGCATTACCACGCGCTTCAACGCGCTGCATCAGTTGCTCGAACGCTTGCGTGTGAATGACGAAGAACACGTGGTGGCCGCGATCAGGCCGGGCCTGCAGGATCTGGCGGAAGTACTCGACGGCTTCAGTGGCCGCGCCTTGACCAGCCCGGACGCGGCACGTTTGGCGACGGCATTGGCCACGTACAAGGAAGGCCTGCCGACGCGCGTGCGAACCTTGCGCGGCATTTTCCAGGAAACCGGTCCGAGTGAAGCCGAACAACTGGATTTCCACACTGCATACGAGCTGCTCTATCGCTTCGTCGATGACTTGCACAGTTATGCACAGACCCACGCCTCGCTGGCCGATCACCGCCACGAACGCGAGCGCTGGGACGAACCGTTCACCCCGCAAACCAACTGGTGGGCCGCTGCGGCTTCGGGGATTCGCGCCTCGTTCATCCTGATTGTGCTCGGTAGTTACTGGGTCGCCACCGCGTGGCCGAGCGGCGCGACCATGACCCTGATTGCTGCCGCGACCGTGGGCCTGTCTGCCGCCACGCCCAACCCCAAACGCATGGCTTTTCAAATGGCCTGCGGGACTTTTCTCGGGGCGCTGATCGGCTTCGTCGAGATGTTTTTCATCTTCCCGTGGATCGACGGATTTCCGCTGCTGTGTGTGATGCTCGCGCCAGTCATCGTGCTCGGCTCGTTCCTCGCTTCGCGGCCGAAATATGCCGGGATCGGCCTGGGTCTGTTGATCTTCTTCAGCACCGGTTCGGTGCCGGACAACCTGACCATTTACAACCCCTACAGCTTCATCAACGACTACATCGCCATGGTCATGGGCATGCTGGTGTGTGCCGCTGCCGGCGCGATCATTCTGCCGCCGAACAGCCGCTGGTTGTGGAAGCGCCTGGAGCAGGATCTGCGCGAGCAAGTGGTCTATGCGATCAGCGGCAAGCTCAAGGGCCTGGCATCGAGTTTCGAGAGTCGTACTCGTGACTTGCTGCATCAGGCTTATGGTCTCGCCGCCGGGCAGCCGACCGTGCAGAAGAACCTGCTGCGCTGGATGTTCGTGGTGCTCGAAGTCGGCCACGCGATCATCGAATTGCGCAAGGAACAGGCGATCCTCCCGGTGCATCCGGCGTATGCCGAATCGCAGCCGTGGCGTCAGGCGATCCGCGTCATGGGCCGGGCGCTGGTGCGACTGTTTCTGCAACCGAACCCGAGCAATCTGGAGCGCGCACTGGTGGCGGTCGATCACGCGATCAGTCGGGTCGCCGCGACCGACGAGCCGTTTGCGCCGCACTTCGACACGTCCGCGTTACGCCGGGTGAAGAGCTATCTGCATTTCATCCGCACCTCGTTGCTCGACCCGCAATCACCACTCGCTGCCTATGCCGTCGCCAAGCCCGAAGGACTTGCCCATGCCTCGTGAAATCGCCTTCCACGGCGTGTACATGCCGACCATGACCCTGATGTTTTTTGTCGCTGCGGCGCTGGCCTGGGCACTGGACCGGTTCCTCTCGGGGTTCGACCTGTACCGCTTTTTCTGGCACCCGGCGCTTTTGCGTCTGAGTCTGTTTACCTGTCTGTTCGGCGCCATGGCGCTGACTGTCTACCGTTGAGAACGTTCTGATGAAAAAGTTTTTCAGCCTGCTCGCGACCCTGCTGGTGCTGGCCCTGGCACTGTGGATCGGCCGGACCCTGTGGGAGCACTACATGAACACCCCGTGGACCCGCGACGGTCGAGTGCGGGCGGACATCATCAACGTCGCGGCCGACGTCACCGGGGAAGTGATCGACGTACCGGTGCGCGACAACCAGTTGGTGAAGAAGGGCGATTTGCTGATGCAGATCGATCCCGAGCACTACCGCATCGCGGTCAAGCAGGCGCAGTCGCTGGTCGCTTCGCGCAAGTCGACCTGGGAGATGCGCAAGGTCAACGCGCATCGTCGTGCCGACCTCGACAACCTGGTGATCTCCAAGGAAAACCGCGACGACGCCAGCAACATCGCCGACGCCGCGCTGGCCGACTATCAACACGCGCAAGCACAACTGGAAGCCGCCGAACTCAACCTCAAACGCACCGAAGTGCGCGCGGCAGTCGACGGCTACGTGACCAACCTCAACGTGCATCGCGGCGACTACGCGCGCATCGGCGAAGCGAAAATGGCCGTGGTCGACATGAACTCGTTCTGGGTCTACGGCTTCTTTGAAGAGACCAAACTGCCGCACGTGCGCGTAGGCGACAAGGCCGACATGCAACTGATGAGCGGCGAAGTGTTGAAGGGCCATGTCGAGAGCATTTCCCGCGGCATCTACGACCGCGACAACCCGGAAAGCCGCGAGCTGATCGCCGATGTGAACCCGACGTTCAACTGGGTGCGTCTGGCGCAGCGGGTGCCGGTGCGCATTCACATCGATGAAGTGCCGGAGGGGGTGTTGTTGGCGGCGGGGATTACTTGCACGGTGGTGGTGAAGCAAGAGTCGGTGGACAACTGACAGACCGCGTTGCGGCCATTCGCGAGCAGGCTCGCTCCCACAAGGGATCTTCGATGTGCCACAGATCCAGTGTGGGAGCGAGCCTGCTCGCGAAGAGAACAACCCGGTCTTTCAGACCAAAACCGAGTAATCATTCAGCGCAAAACGTCTCCTGCAAATGCCGCCACAGCACCCACCCGGCCTCGGTCTTTTCAAACACCACCGTCGACCGGCGATCGGTGCGCAACCCGCTCGCATCGCTCTGCTGCTCGCGATAACTCAGCGTCGCGCCATGCGCATGCAGCGCAATCCCGCGCAGCTCACTGAGCTCGATCCTGAACCCGGGCTTCTTCCCGCCCGCCGCGTGAAACAGCGCACGCAAGGCTTCGATATCCAGCGCCCGGCCCAGCGGCGTGACCATGGAAAAATCCGCCGAGAATCGGCTCAGCAAGCGCTCCATTTCGGCTGAATCCTGCTCCACGGCAAACCAGCGTTCGATCACCAGGTGCGCCTGGAACACTTCATCAAAATATTCGTTGTAGTCAGTCATGTGGATTTTTCCTGAAGGGGAGGTGGGCTCAGCAGGGCGAGCACTGTGGAGGCGTCGAAACGCAGCACGGCGATCATGGGCAACAAGGTGAGCAAGGCCGCTGCGACAAAGCAGTATTTGAATCCGTTGCCGCCCAGTGCACCCAACAGCGAACTGAGCAGCGCGGCGCCAAGACAGAAACCGAGCTGGCGATTGATGTTCCACAGAGCGCTGGAGTGGCCCATTTTTTCCGGCGCGATGCCGACAAATGCCAGGCTCTGCGCGGTGACGCTGCACAGGCTGCCGCCCAGTCCCATCAAGGCATAGGCAATGATCAGCGGCGTGGCGGCGGGTTGTTCGATGCGCATCAGCAGGACAATCCCCAGGCACTGCAAAAGCATCCCGGTGATCAGCAGCGGTTTGGGGCCAATGCGGTTGAAACTGCGTTTGCCGAGCATGATCGCCACCCCCGATGCGGCCGCCCAGGACAGCATCAGCGCACCGGTCTGCGCGGCGCCGAAGCCGAGGTCGTGCAGGTACAACACGGCAATCATGTTGGTGCCGGTAAACACCCCGGGCACGAACAGGTAGATCAGCATTGCCAAACGCAGTGACGGACTCTTGAGCAGTTGCAGGTCGAGCACCGCGTCGGGTTTGTGCCAGCCATCACGCAGGTACATCCATAAGGTCAGGACGCCGAGCAGCAGAACTCCGGCGGCGAGGTGACGGGTAGCGGCGGCGCTCGCCAGGCTCACGGCAATCAACAACAGAGTCAGAGCTGCCACCGCTAGCAGCAGGCCGCGCATATCCAGTGTCGGGCGTTCCGTGCCGGGTTGATCCGCTTGCAACCAGCGCAGACCGAGGCCGAACGCGAGCAGCGCCAGCGGCATGTTCAGATAGAAAATCCAGCGCCACGACAACGCCTCGACGATCAGGCCGCCCGCCGCTGGCGACAGGGCCGGCACCATCAGCGCGACCATCAGCACCACGCCGGTCAGGTGCGCGCGTTGTGTCGCTGGATACTGCCGATAAGCCAAGGCCTGACCGATCGGCAGCAACAACCCGCCACCGAGCCCCTGCAACAGACGCCAGCCAATCAGACTCTCAATCGACCCGGCTTGGGCCACCAGACCGGAAGCGATACCGAACAGCAACAACGAGCCCAGAATCAGCCGCCGTTCGCCCAGCCGCGCCGCCAGCCACACGCTCAGCGGAATGATCAGTATCAGCCCGAGCATGTAGGCGTTGGTGATCCACGCCAATTGCGTCACCGAGGCCTGTAATTCCCGGGCGATGTCCGGGTAGGCGATGCTCGCGGCGAACATGTTCAGCAGGTCGAGGGCGAACCCGAACAGATACACCAGCGCGACTTTCGAGCGATAGGCCATGGCAGCTTCCCTGTGATGAGACGCGCAGGGTAGTGCGCTTCAGGCGTTAGGAAAACGCTGGTTTGCCTGCTAGTTTGTCAAAATAATTTTGACAGGGAGCGCGCTGGATATGGTCAGCCTGGACCGTTTTGACACTTTCAAAGCCGTGGTCGAGGCCGGGTCGTTGACGGCGGCGGCTGAGACGCTGGGCCAGACCCGCGCGGTGGTGAGCTTCAATCTCAAGCGCCTGGAAGAAGAACTGGGCGTCACCTTGCTCACGCGTAACACTCGGCAACTGGCCCTGACCGATGCCGGCGAGCGCTTCTATCGGCGCTGCCTGCGCACCCTCGACGAAGCGCGACTGGCGATCGAGGAGGCGCGCTCCGAGCATTCGCAACTCAAGGGCACGTTGCGCATCACCACCACTGTGGAGTTTGCCCTGGCCCAAGTGGTGCCGGCGCTGGAAGTGTTTCGCCAGCAACAGCCGCAACTGAACATTCACTTGTCGACGTCTTCGACCCACGCCGATCTGATCTCCGAGCGCTTCGACATGGCGATCCGTCTGGGGCGCATGCACGACTCGAATTTGCGCGCGGTGCAGTTGTCGAGGTTCGAAGTGTTTGCGGTGGCGGCGCCGCAACTGGTCGAGCGCTTCGCGCCGGTTGCCACGCTGGCGACGCTGGAGTCGATGCCGACGCTGGGCCATGGCCGAGTTCCGGAAATGACCGTGACCGACCCGACCGGCCGTGAGCATGTCTACCAGCCAAAACCGGGGACCACCGCCATCGTCGCCGACAACTCGGCGACGCTCAGGGCGTTTGCGTTGACCGGGCAAGGCGTGGCGATTTTGCCGCAGTGGCTGATTCAGGAGGATCTGCAGGCCGGGCGATTGGTGCGGTTGCTGGCCGATTACCGCTTTGCCCCGCAGGGTGTCTACGCGCTGTATCCGGATACCCGGCATTTGCCGCTGAAGGTGCGGGCGTTTATAGATTTCATGAAGGGTTGGGGTTGAGTGTTGGCTGATCTGGCCCCTTCGCGAGCAAGCCCGCTCCCACATTTGGAATGCATTCTCCTGTGGGAGCGGGCTTGCTCGCGAAAGCGTCAACCCGGTCTCAGAGCTTCCCACGCAAGCCGAACCGCTTCATCAACGTCGATTCCAGCAACCCCTTGGGCAATAACGTCGCCAGCAATGGCAACGCGCGGCTGCCATTACCAATGCGGATCAAGCGTGGCGGCGTGTTCTGCTGCACCGCCTTGAGCAACTCAGCCGCAAACTCACTGGCCGGGGTCGGCTTGTCCTCCCACATTTGGAATGCATTCTCCTGTGGGAGCGAGCCTGCTCGCGAAAGCGTCAACCCGGTCTCAGAGCTGGCCGCGCAACCCGAACCGCTTCATCAACGTCGACTCCAGCAATCCCTTGGGCAATAACGTCGCCAGCAATGGCAACGCGCGGCTGCCATTACCAATACGGATCAAGCGTGGCGGCGTGCTCTGCTGCACAGCCTTGAGCAACTCAGCCGCAAACTCACTGGCCGGGGTCGGCTTGTCCTGCGAGGCCTTGGCCCGCGCACGAATTCCCTCACGCAACGGATACCACGGTGATTGCTCGTTGATCAGTTGCTCCGCTTCATGCCCGGCATTCTTGGCGAAGCTCGACTGAATCGCTCCCGGTTGCACTTCCATCACGCGGATGCCGAACGGCGCCAGCTCCATGCGCAGCGCATCGCTCAGCGCATGTACCGCGGCCTTCGAGGCGCAGTAGGCGCCGGCGAACGGCGTGACCAGTACCCCTGAGACACTGCCGATGTTCACCACCAGCCCCTTGGTCCGGCGCAGTACCGGAAACAGGGCGCGGGTAACGCCGACAATCGAGAACACATTGGTTTCGAACTGGCGCTGCATGGCCGGCACGCCACCGTCGAGCAGCGGCCCCATCGCGCCATAACCGGCGTTGTTGATCAGCACGTCGAGGCCGCCGTGTTGCTGGTTGATGCGCTCGGCGAGTTGTTCCAGCGCCACACTGTCATTGACGTCCAGCGCGATCGCGCTGAACCCGGCAGCGGCGAGGGTCGCAACATCATCAGCCTTGCGCGCACTGGCCCAGACCTCGTAACCGGCGGCTTTGAACGCGTCAGCGAGGGCGCGGCCAATGCCGCTGGAGCAACCGGTAATCAACGCAACGGGCATGGCGCATTCCTTGTGCAAAAAATGGGAGGAGGGGGATCAGTCGGAGAAACTGCCCTGCAAGCGCTCGGCACGAAACTCCAGGGTTTGTGGGCGATAACCGGGGCGCAGTGGAGGCATTGGCAGGCAATCTTCCCAGTCGCCGCCGGCCTGCAGTTCGCCGGGGCCGCGATAGCGCGGGGCGGTGTATTGGTTGTCGGCCAGATTGACCGTGTCGCCCGGCGCGTAAGCTGCGATGCGCCAGCGCAGTTCAGTCAGCGGCACGTCGTTGCCGTTTTTCATTTTCAATTGCAGCGGCCGATCTGCCGGGCATTGCTCCGGTGCATAGCTGATGCGCATCTCAAGGCGCGCCAGTTGCTTGAGCTCGCGGTTGTCCAGCCACACCACCCACATGGCCACCAGGCCCAGACCGACAGCCGCGGCCACGGAGACCGGCACAGCCTTGGCGGGATAGCGCAGCAGCAGAATCAGCCAGGTGATGATCAGCAGGATGCCGATGAACATGAGGGAACGCTCCTTGGTTCGTGAGTACCATCCTACCGGAGGGCCGGCGCAACGGACATTCGCGCGTATTCCGAATGTACCGTCAGTCGGTACTGTAATTTCTGACAGTTGAAAATCGCAAAGCGCGGATGCTCTGATGCCCTGAAGCATGGATAACGCTAGTGCCGGGAGCAAGCTGATGAACAAGCATGGCAAAACACCGACGCTTTCAGTAAGCGACCCGCGCGGGCTGCAGGTTCGGACGGTTGGTTATTGGCGTGCCGACGACCTTTGCCCAGCTCAAACCCGCGTCAATCGCACGGTGCGCGACGCTGCCGGAAGGGTTGTGGAACAGTGGGATCCGCGCCTGTGGGCACTGCAAACGACCGAGCCGCTGACGCCAGCGAATCTGCGCACCCTTTATTCGTTGATCGGGCAAACGCTGCGCTCCGACAGCGTCGATGCCGGTACGCAGCTGGCGTTGAACGGGCTGGGTGCCGAGACGCTGTACGACTGGGACAGTCGAGAGACCTGGCGCGAGGTGCAACACGACCCGTTGCTGCGTCCGATTGCCGTGTTCGAAGAAGGCGCATCCGAGCCTAGGCGGTGCGTCGAACGTCTCACTTACGGTCAGCCCGGCGCGGGTGATCCCTCCCGGAATCAGCTGGGCCAGTTGATTCGGCACGATGATCCGGCGGGTAGTGTGTGCTCGCAAAGCTTTGCAATCAGTGGGCAATGCATTGAAAGCACGCGGCACTTCACCCTCGACCCCAGCGTCCCCGATTGGCCGCAAAACGTTGATGACCGCCAGCGCTTGCTGGAGCCTGGTGACGGTGCAACGACCCGCTGGCGCTTCGGGCCGCTGGGGCAGGTACTCGAACAAGTCGATGCACGTGATAATCGACAGGACCGCGAGTTGACGCTGGACGGTCAGTTGCGCGCCTGCCATCTGCAATTGCGGCACCAGACCAAAGCGCAAACGCTGGTGAGCGACATTCGTTACAACGCTGATGGGCAAGTCACTCAGGAACTGGCGGGCAATGGTGTGCTGACGACGCTGACCTATCAGCCCGAGGACGGTCGTTTGCGAACCCGCCATGCGAGGAAAGCCGGGGGCGAGGTATTGCAACATCTGATCTACGACTACGACCCGATGGGTAACTTGCTGAGCATCGAGGACAAGGCACTGCCGATCCGGTATTTCGCCAACCAGCGTATCGATCCTGTCAGGCGTTTCGACTATGACAGCTTCTACCAGTTGCATGTGGCCACCGGTTGGGAAGCAGGTGCTGCTACTCAAGGTCCGGCGTCCATCGGACGTGACGATCCGGCAGCAGTGAGCAATTATCGACAGACCTTCGACTACGATGAATCCGGCAATCTGCTGCTGCTGACGCATGTTGGCGTGCGCAATGGCCGCGAGCTCAAAGCTGCGCGATCAAGTAATCGCTGTTTGCCTTACCGTAATGGCGTGCCACCGACGGAAGAGGAGATTGCCGCGGCGTTCGATCCCCGTGGCAATTTGCGAGCGCTGTACGCGGGGAGTTCATTGACGTGGAATCTGCGTAATCAGTTGCAATCGGTCACGCCGGTCGAACGTGCCAGCGGCCCCAATGACCGTGAACACTATTGCTACGACGGTGCCGGCCAACGTGTGCGCAAGATTCGCTCACTCCAGACGAATGCCCGCGGCGTCACGGCCCAGGTGCGCTATTTGCCTGGGCTGGAGCTACGTACCGACACGGCCACCGGTGAACAACTGCAAGTGATTTTCGTCGAGGGCCACATCAGCCGTGTACACGTGCTGCACTGGGAAAGTCCTCCGCCCACCGGTTCCAATGACCATTTTCGGTACACGCTGACGGATCATCTCGGATCGACCTGCCTGGAACTGGGCGAGGATGCCCGGTTCATCAGTCAAGAAACTTTCTTCCCGTTCGGTGAAACGGCGTGGAGCAAGGACACCGAGGCCAGTTACAAAACCCTGCGTTATTCGGGCAAGGAGCGCGATGCCACAGGTCTCTATTATTATGGCTATCGCTATTACATGCCGTGGTTGCAGCGCTGGTTGAATCCTGACCCGAAAGGCTTTATCGACGGGCCGAACCTGTATCAGATGGTGGGTAACTCGCCCATGAACCATGTCGACACCGATGGGGGCGGGAAGACCGCCACATCAGAGTTGGCTGACAGTGTGCAAAAGCAGCAGGCATTAATGAGCACGATGACCTCGGCGGCAGCGGACGTCAGAAACTCATTGCTCAACCACACTCAGGCGCGACACCGGTTTCAGGCCCTGGTCAGGCGCGTCGGGACGCAACTGGCCAGCAGCATGTTCAGCGCAGGCGCTCAAGCCGCAGGGGGCACGATTGGCACTGCAATGGGCACCGTGTTCGGACCGGTAGCCGGTTCGCTTGGGGGCAAGATTGGCACGAAGGTCGCCGATAAGTTGGCGGGTGCAGCCATCGACAAGGTGGTGGACACCTATCAGTTGAACCGACCTATCCATTTCAAGGGCAGCGAATTGAATCCCAAGGTTCTGGTTGAAAGCGTCGAGCCGAAAAAGAAGCTGAGTCTTGCCACAGTGAAACTGCAATTGGCAGCGCATGATCCGCGCACGGCCGACGGTCGATCACGCTTGACCGAAATGGTGCGCGCCAAGGCCGAGGATAAAGTGATCGAGGCAGTCTCTGAAAAGCTGGGACCAGAAACTCGGGGGCTGTTCCAGACGGGGCGGGAATTCATCCATGCAGCGCAGGGACTGAATGCTGAGGCGTTGAGCAACACTTACGAACATCTTTCGGCAGGCATCGACATGGTCGAGTTCAGGACGCAGGCCATCCTTACCGAGCTGGCAACCACCGGCAGCGCGGATCCGGAGCTTTTCGAAGCGGTCTCCGACTTGTCGATGCAAACGTCCAGTACGCTGCAGAGCCTGCAGCGGACCCAGGACTTTATCGGACTGCTCGCACCGGCTCCTTACGCGGGAAGGCAGCAATCGCTGGGGGGATATTCCCGGCCGAGGCTGACTCGACAACATTCGTTGAGTTGAAAAAAGCCCCCGCCCAACCCACTGCGGATAGGGGACGCAGCGGGCTGGACGGGGGCTTCTCATTGCCGGGCGATCACTGCGCGATGGTTTTCACCGACACGCCACGTTCGATCGGGGTGGAGCGACCGTAGATATCTTCGAAGCGTTCGATATCGTCTTCGCCCAGGTAGCTGCCCGATTGCACTTCGATGATTTCCAACGGGATCTTGCCCGGGTTGCGCAGGCGGTGCACCGAGGCGATCGGGATGTAGGTCGACTGGTTTTCAGTGAGCAGAAAGACGTTCTCGTCGCAGGTCACTTCAGCAGTGCCGCTGACCACGATCCAGTGTTCGGCGCGGTGGTGGTGCATCTGCAGCGACAGGCACGCGCCCGGTTTGACCGAGATGTGCTTGACCTGGAAACGCCCGCCCATGTCCACCGAGTCGTAGGAACCCCACGGACGATAAACCTCGCAGTGGTTCTGGGTTTCGCTGCGACCCTGCTCGTTGAGGGTGTTGACCATCTGCTTGACGCCCTGAACCTTGTCCTTGTGGGCGATCATCATCGCGTCTTTGGTTTCGACCACGACGATGTTTTCCAGACCGATCACCGACACCAGTTTGCCGTTGCCGTGGATCATGCAGTTCTTGCTGTCCTGGATAACCACATCGCCTTTGCTGACGTTGCCGTTGGCGTCTTTCTCGTTGACTTCCCACAGCGACGACCAGCAACCGACATCGCTCCAGCCAGCGGTCAGCGGCACCACGCAGGCACGCTGGGTTTTTTCCATGACGGAGTAGTCGATGGAGTTGTCCGGGCAGCAGGCGAAAGTGGCTTCGTCCAGGGTAACGGTGTCGGCGTCCTGCTGGCTGCGCTCGAGGGTCAGCAGGCAGGTGTCGTAGATGTCCGGATCGTGCTTTTTCAGCTCTTCGAGGAAGCGGCTGGCGCGGAACAGGAACATGCCGCTGTTCCAGTAGTAGCCGCCGGATTCGACGTATTCGGTGGCGCGTTTGACGTCGGGTTTTTCGACGAAGTGCGAGACGCGGCTGACGCCTTCCGGCAGCAGCGAATCGCCGGTGGACTTGATGTAGCCGTAACCGGTTTCCGGCTTGGTTGCCGGCACGCCGAACAGCACCATTTCGCCGTTTTCGGCGGCGACAGTGGCCAGGGCGAGGGCGCGTTGCAGGGCTTTCTGGTCTTCCAGCACGTGGTCGGCTGGCAGCACCAGCATCAGTTCGTCACGGCCTTCGTTGACCAGCATCATCGCGGTCAGCGCTACCGCTGGCGCAGTGTTGCGGCCGAACGGCTCCATGAGGATGCGCTGGCATTCAAGGTTACGGGTGGCCAACTGCTCGTTGACGATGAAGCGGTGATCCTTGTTGCAGACCACGATCGGCGTGTCCATGCCTTCGAACACCAGGCGCTCCAGAGTTTGCTGGAACAGCGTGTGTTCACCGGTCAGGGCCAGGAATTGTTTAGGGAATTGCTTACGCGAAAGCGGCCAAAGACGTGAACCGCTACCACCTGACAAGATCACCGGAATCATATTGTTTACTCCATAAAAATCGATTGGTTAGAGGCCCTGTGGGAGCGAGCCTGCTCGCGAAAGCGGTACATCAGTCGACATTGATGTTGGATGTCGGACCGTATTCGCGAGCAGGCTCGCTCCCACAGGGTTACTGCGTCAGTTCATGAAATTGGTTAGCGAGTCGACACCGGGCGTTTCACCCAGACTGGCGACAGGCTGCTGCCGGAACCGGTGACGTACAGCACCGCTGCTTCACCGCGCTCAAGGGCGACCGGTTTCACGTCGCCGACTTTCTTGTCGCCTTCGTACAGCGCCAGGCTGACTTTCACCGGGTTGATTTCACGTTCGCCACGGCCCTTGGCCGCCACGTTCGGCACCACGTCGGTCTTGCCGTCGGCGGTCTTCAGGGTCAGCGGCTTGTCGCTGAGGTTCTGCACGCGCACCAGGGATTTCTGCTTGTTCTTGAACGGTGGTTCTTCGATCAGTTGTGGCGCGCCGGACGCGTTGTTGACCAGGGTGTAGTAGTGGTCACCGGCGAGTTTGACCGGCAGGGTCTGGCTGCCGACCTTGGCGCTGTAGTCGCCGCCCGGCATGAAGCTGAAGTCGCTGCTGGCCAGTGGCGCAACGTCGCTCAGGTTGGTGCTGCCGACGGTGGCGCTGACTTCGGCGTTGCTGGCGTTGTAGACGCGCACGAAGGTCGAGCCTTTCGGCGCGGTCGGGCCGTACAGCGCGGCGTCACCACCGGCAAAGGCCTGGACCGACAGCACGCTCAGACCCGCAACCAATGCGAAGCGTTTGGCGAGACGACGAGGAGTAGTAGTGAAAGTCATGGTGTTACCTCTCTTTCAGTTTTGCGCCCGATCGGGCGTCTCGGATTTAGTGTTGATGGCTACGTTTTGTTGGCGAGCACCGGCTTGTTTGAGCTCTGCGACCCACTGTGGGTCGGCGTCGCCGATTTCGTTGTTCACAGGCAGATATCGTTCAGGAAACTCCCAGATCAGCACCTGTGGCGGGCTGTTCTTGAAGTCATCGCTTTTCAGGTAGCTGAGCATCGGCAGGATCGGGCCGTGGCCGTCCTCGGCGTAATTGACCACGTCGCTGTGCAGCGCTTGTTTCAGCGCACCGACGAAGTTCCAGTTGGGGTTGGCGCTGTAGCTGGTGCCGATCAGCGCGACCGGTACTTCGCTGCTGGCGAACAGCGCGTCGTCACCGGCAGGCTGCTCGGCGGCCACGGTGTTGCGCTTCTGCAGCGGCTCTTGTGCCGGCATCAGGTTTTCAAACAGCGGATCCAGTGGCAGGAACAGACGCAGGTCGCCCTTGTGCGTGACCTTCTCCGCTGGCGTGGTGACAAAGCGCTGTGGCTCGCCGCTGAGCGGGAACTTGTCGGCGATGGTTTTCGCCAGGGTGTTGGCGGCGATTTCAGCGCCTTCCGGGGTCCAGTGGGTGTCGGTGCGCAAGAACACTTGCTGACCGTTCTGCTTGGCCTGTTGCAGCGGGCCGAGCAGGTCCGGGGCGAGGATCTTGTCTGCCGCGACACGGGCGTGGAAGTCCTGATAGAGGTTGGCGTGGATGCTCGCCGGTTTCACTTCACCCAGGTGTTCCGGGTACAGGCGCACCTTGGCCGGCACGATGGCCATCACCAGTTTCACGCCTTTGGCTTTGAGGGTCTGGCGCACGCCTTCGACCAGCGCGTAGTTGCCTTGCAGGTTCAGTTCTTCGTTGACGATCGGGTTGAATTCCTCGTCGCTGTACAGCCACTGATCGCGACCGAGCACTACGCCTGGACGACCTTCGTTGAACAGTTTGAAATCCAGCGCCGCCCAGAGGTTGGTGCCCAGACGCTTGATCGGAAACTGATCGTCGTAGTGGGTTTCCACGGCTTTGGTCCAGCGACCGTTAAGCACGGTCGCATCGGCGTTGGTGCTGAAGCCGAAGAAGCTGCGCACCGACCACAGACCGAGCACCAGCAGGGTCAGCAGAAACAGCGCGATGTAGAAGATGCGTAATGAGCGGGTCATGTCAGATCCCTCAGAACTGGAAGTAAAGGAACGGCGAGAAGCTTTGCGCCGAGAGTTTGAGAATCGAGGCGATGAACAGCAGCAGGATCAGCCCGCGCATCACGTAGCGTGACCAGTCCGCCGTCCAGTAGGCCGGTTGCACCTGGGCTTCGACGCCGACGGTGTAGCCAGGCTCGTGGATGCTCGCCGGGTTTTCGCCAGGCGCGGCTTTGATCATGCCCGGGGTCGCGGTGGCAGGGCCGTTTGCTTCGACGTTGACTTCAGGTTTGCTCTTCACCGGAGGCTGGTTGGTGTACAGATCACGCAGGCCGAAGAACGCCAGGGTTGCGTACGCCACCACCAGGGTCGCCACTTGCAGACCGGTGAGGCTGGCGCGGTTGAGTTCCGACAGCGACCAGTCACTGAAGCTGAACATCGCGCCGTACATGCGCCCGGCGACGTGCAGGTTTTCGGCACGGAAGATCACCCAGCCCATCACCACCAGCAGGAAGGTCAGCGCCCAGCGGATCGGGTTCAGGCTGCGCGGCGAGGTGTTGATGCCGAGCATTTTTTCGATCGCCAGCCACATGCCGTGCCAGGCGCCCCAGACGATGTAAGTGATGTTCGCGCCGTGCCACAGACCACCCAACAGCATGGTCAGGAACAGGTTGCGATAGGTCATCAGCGTGCCTTTACGGTTACCGCCGAGGGTGATGTACAGGTAGTCACGCAGCCAGGTCGACAGGCTGATGTGCCAGCGGCGCCAGAACTCGGTGATCGACTGGCTGATGTACGGCTGCTTGAAGTTTTCCATGAAGCGGAAACCCATCATCAGGCCCAGACCGATGGCCATGTCGCTGTAACCGGAGAAGTCGAAATACAGCTGCGCGGTGTACGCCAGCGCACCAAGCCAGGCATCCCCGGTGGTCGGGTTTTGCAGGGCGAAGCAGTGGTCGGCGACCACAGCGAGGGTGTCAGCGATGAAGACTTTCTTGATGAAACCCTGCATGAACCGCGTGCAGCCCTCGGAGAACTTGTCGAGGGTGTGCGTGCGGTTATTGAACTGGTCGGCGAGGTCGCGAAAACGCAGGACCGGGCCGGCAATCAGGTGCGGGAAGATCGCCACGAACGCCGCGAAGTCGATCAGGTTGCGGGTGGCCGGGGTGTCGCCGCGATACACGTCGATGATGTAGCTGATCGACTCGAAGATATAGAACGAGATACCGATCGGCAGCAGCACGTGGGTCAGGATGAACGGTTCCAGACCGAACGAGGTCATGATCGCGTTGATGCTGTCCACGCCGAAGTTGGCGTACTTGAAGTAGCCGAGGATGCACAGGTCGACCGCCACGCCGAGCAGCAGCCAGCGCTGCGCCGGTTTGGTACGCACGCCGGCGGCACCAACTTTCAGGCCGATCCAGTAGTTCCACAGGGTGACGCCGGCGAACAGCGCCAGGAAGTCCACCCGCCACCACGCGTAGAACACGTAGCTGGCGATCAGCAGCAACAGGTTGCGATAGCGTTGCCCGCTCAAGTAGTACAAGCCGAGAAAGATCGGCAAGAACAGAAACAGGAACACGTTGGATGAAAATACCATCCCGATCTCTCCATGTTTGAACCAACAGTCAAGGGCCAAAGCCCCCCCAAACCCCCCGTGAAAATTCAGGGGGCGACATCACTTCACTGTGGGAGCGGGCTTGCTCGCGAAGGCGGTGTGTCAGTCGACATCAGTTTTGAATGTCAGACCGCATTCGCGAGCAAGCCCGCTCCCACAGGGGATTGCATTCACTCTTACGAACCCTTGTTGCCCTTCTCGTGGGACGGGTCGTAGACCTTGGTCAGGTCGCCACCCAGGCGGAAGGTCTTGAACGGCTGCATGCCGTGCTTCTTCTCGATCACATCCGCCGGGCAGGTGTAGAGGGTGCAGAACGGTTCGAGCCAGGCGAATTTCATGTCCTCTTTCAAGTCGGTCATGTCCTGCTCTTTGCCGTTCTTCTTCTCGAACTGGTCCGGGTCTTTCACCCCGGCCAGCACCCGATCACCCAGACGCTTGAGCGCGCTGTTGTTTTCCTGACGCAGATCGACGCCGTTGACCTGAGCGAAACTGGCGATCATCGCCAGTGGCGGCAGGGCGTAGTTGTGATAGGCGAGGGCGCGTTGCTGGCGCTTGAGTTCGTTGGGCAGGAAGCCGTCGGCGTCGATTTGATTGACCCCGACCTTGTATTCCTTCACTGCCCAATCAAATAGGTCGCGACGGTTGGTGGCGATCGAGGTCGCCATCACCGACCACGCGGCCCAGTACGAGTGGTTGTTGGTTTTTTCCAGCGGCAGGTTGTCCCAGTCGCTGACCACCTGATCGGCCATCTTGCTGAACCACGCCTCGATCTGCTGCGCTTCTTGCTGATGCGTGGCCAGCGGATGCGAGTCGGAGAACTTCAGGCGAATGTACGAAGAGGCCATGCTGCCCAGCGCCCATTTGCGCATCGATTTGCCGGTGTGGTTGAAGTCTTTCGACATCAACGCATCAGCCTTGGCCCACGCGGTCAGCCAGTTAAGCGTGCAGTCGAGCTGCTCCGGACGACCGTCGCGCATGAACTGCATCACCCGTTTGGCGGTGCCGCGCTCCAGCGTGGTGATGTCCTTGGTGGTGTCGCGGAAGGCTTTTTCCGACTGCACGTTCAGGGTCGCGCGGGCCTTGTCCGAGCCTTCGTATTTGCTGCGAAATTGCAGCGGTCCGGTGTACGGCGCCGGCATCGCGTCGCAGCCTTCGCTGTTGTCGCCACTCTTGAATTTATCCACCGGGGCGAAATAGCCCTGTGGCGGACGCAGTGGCGCGGCGGCCTGAGTGGCCCCGGCGAACATCGCCAGGGTCAACAGGGATGGCGCAAGCAAGTGTTTGATCGTTCGATTTCGCATAGCAGACCTCATTGCCCGAGCTGAGCGGTTTGTGGCCCAGCGCCCGGGAATACGTTGCGTTTGCAGATTTTCGCTTCGACTTTTTGTGGCGCGGTACCCGCTTCTGGGCCTTGGACTTCGACTGCCAGCAGATTTTGCGAGGCCCAGTCTTCGTCCGTGCGCAGCTCAAAGGCGAAACGACCGTCGGTGTCGGAGGTTTCCGGTTTCTCGATCTTGATGTCCTCGTGGCGACCGTTCATGTACCAGAGGGTGGCTTGCAGGGTTTTCACCGATGGATCGGCGAAGCGGATGTCGACCTGATGGCTGCTGTTCTGCAGGTTCAGGTTCTTGCTGTTGACCAGCAGTTCCTGTTTGCCGCCAGGCTTGAGCGTGGTGCTGGCGGACATTTGCGCGTCTTTGCCTTCGCAGCCGTTGTCGAGAAGGGACATCATCTGGCGATAGATGGTTTCCTGGTCGAGGCGGTACAGCGGCGAGAATTCCCAGATCAGAATCTTCGGCGGAGTCTTCTGGAATTCATCGCTACCGAGGTACTGCAGCATCGAACCTTCGAGACCACCGCCGGGGAAGGCGACGTTGAGAATGTCTGCACCGATTGCCTCTTCGAGGAAGCCGGCGAAGTTGTAGTTCTTGCCGCTGTGCGAGGTACCGACGAGGGTGATTTGCGGGTTACCGGAATCACCGAACAGGTCGCCGTCACCGGCTTCGCCTTTCGGCTCGGTGGTGAACTGGTCCATGTACTGGATCGCGTAACTGGTGCCGCACAGTTGCCCGGCCATGTTGTGCAGGGTGCCGGTCTTGCCCATGCGTCCGGTGCGTTTGGTTTCGAATTCACGCTTGGGAATATCGGCGAAGGCCGGGATCTGCTTGACCTTCTCGGCGACAATTTTCGCCGTGCGCTGAGCGCCGTATGGGGTCCAGTGCTGGTCGCCGCGGAAGTAGAAATCGTGGGCGGGCAGGGTGTCCGGCAGCGATTCGTTGGTCAGCGGCGACAGGTCCGGCACCACGTAACCCATCTGCGCGAAACGGCCGAGCATGGTTTTGTAGTTGCCCAGCGCTTTCTCGTAATCGAACGCGGCTTTTTCCTGCGGGTTGAGCTTGTTGCGGTTCACCAGGCCACGGGTCGGCTGGTAGACGATCACCAGTTCGACGCCTTTGGCCTTGAACGCATCGTGCAGCTGTTGCAGGCGTTTGTAGCCGGCCGGGGTGGTGTTGAACTCGGTGCGCAGGTCTTCTTGGGTACGGAACAGCCAGTCACCCTGCGCCTGCACCAGGGTGGTGAAGTTCTGCTGATAACGCGTGGTGTAGTTCTTCGCATCGTGCGCGGCCGGGCACAGATTGCAGCACGGTTCGGCGCTGAATTTTGGCGGAGTGGCGCCCGCCGCTTCATCGGCGCGAGCACCATTGCTGGCCGCCAGAATGCCCACGGTCAGGGCCGACAGGCTGAGTAATTTGATCAAGTGTGGGTGCATAAAATTATCCTCAGTCCTGCATTTCGGTCTGGCGTTCGACAGGGTCGATCAGCACGGCTTTCTGCTGGCGCACCAGCAAGTCGAGAATTTCATCCTGGCGCTCGCCAAGGATGCCGTTGAAGCTGATGCCGCTGGATTTGGTCGGCGCCAGCATCGATACGCGGTACAGCTCGACGCTCAACGGCGAATCGATCGACAGCGGGCCACTGCCGTTGGCCGCCAGTTCACCGCCAACCACGATCAGCGAGACTTGCGCGTCGAACGGGTCGAGCTTGATGTCACGGTCGGTGTCGGTCAGGTCCTTGATGTGGCCGTAGACGCCGGTCAGGCCGTTGGCCATGGCGACGTTTTCGTAGAGGCGGATGTTCACGCTGTTACGAATGCGGATGCCGTGGCGCTTGTTGCTGATGACCTTGTTGCCCCACAGCAGGTTGTCGGCGGACTCGTAAAGCGTGATGCCGTCCGTGTGGTTCTTGTAGATCTCGTTGTAGGCAATGATGTTGTTGACGCTGTTACGGTCGATCACTAGGCCCGAGAGGTGGTTGTCGTAGCTCTTGTTGTTGAAGATGAAGCTGTCGTTCACTTCACGGGAAATGATGATGCCGTGCTTCTTCTTCGTACCGTGGACGGTGTTCTCGGCAATGATCAGACCGTGGGAACGGTCGTGCGGGTCGATGCCGTAGACGATGTTGTCCTTGTAGGTGTTGCCCTTGACCACGAAGTCGCGGGTCTCGTAGCAATAGAAGCCGTACCACATGTCGGAGAACTCGGAGCCGACGATCCAGCCGGTCGGTTCAGGGCGTTTGAGCACCTTGGCCATGTTCGGCGTGTACTGGGAAATACTCACCCCGTACGACTTACTGTTGGCGTAACCGAAGCTGGCCATCTTGCTGTTGACGATGTAGGTCTCGGTGCCGCCCCAGGCCAGCAGAAACGGACGGAATTCCTTCGGCGAACGGAAGGTGGCCGGGCCGTTGTCCTTCTCGCGCCAGCCAGTGACTTTGGTGTCACGCACGTACAGCTGACCGTCGTTGACCAGGAACGAACCGGCCTCTTGCGACAGACGCAACTCCTGGGTCTGACCATCGATTTCGAGGATGCCTTTGCGACCGACCACAATCGGCAGCTTCGCCAGGTACACGCCCGGCGAGGTCTCGCTGAAGTACTGCTTGGGCAGTTTCTGCGCCAGATCCTTGAGGTTCAGGTAGCCGTCGTCGACGAAGATCGCCTGCGGGATGCCGTGCTGACGCACCACCCATTCGGCCATCTTGTTGTCGCCGCCGATGAAGTCCTTCAGGGCGTCTTCCTGCATCATCCGGCGCACGCTGATCTTGCCCGGTTTGCTGCGATTGATCTTCGCGGCAGCGGCTTCGGCGGTGAAGCCGGACAGGTCGGGCAGTTTCGGCTTGGCCAGTTCCAGCGCCTCGGTCGGCGCGCTGCTGACGGTGTAGGTCTTGGCTTGTTGCAGCTCTTTGGCGGTGGTCACCGGTTTGCCCTGTTGAGGCACAGCCGGTTCCACCGTGGCGAACGCGCCAGCGGAGGCCAGCAGCATGGCGCCGGCCAACAGGCTGAGCGAGCCTTTCCTTGCATGGTGCATGTCGGGCACTCCCTTGGCGGTTTGCATCAGAAGCGCCAGATCACGTCGATGAACGCGCGGTGCATGTACGAATCGACCTGGCTGCCATAGGCATCACCGGGCTTGAACACACCGCCACGGAAGCGCACCAGCGCCGACGGTTCGTCGATCGACTGGCTCAGGGCTGCCGGCAGCAAGCCTTGCTTGAAGTACTTGGTCACCACCAGGTCCATTTCCTGACCCAGATCCTTGTTGCCATCCTGCAGTGGCAGCGAGGTGCTGGAGAGGATTGCGCCGGTGACGTCGTCGGTGTTGTTTTCCACGGCGTTGATGCCGTTGCTGCCTACCGGTTTGTTGCCGTCCACGCGCCAGAACTTGTGGTAGATCAGGCTGGCGTCGTACTGGTCGTTGAGCATCCACGAACCGAACAGGGTGGCGGTCTGCATGTTGTTCATTTCGCCACGGAACGCTTCGCCGAAACGGTGCACCCGCGAGCGGGTACCGGTGTAGTTGGAGCGGTTGCTCTCCAGACCGTTCTGCTGGTAATCGGCGCTGGCGCGGGCGTAGGCCGCACCGACCTGCCACTGCGGATCAAGGCGCAGACGCACGCCCAGGTCGGTGGCCCAGCCGTTGATGTCATCACTGCGCTTGGCTTGTGCCGGACGGCTGCCATCGGCGTTCAGCGGATTGACCGAATCAAGGTCGCCGCTCATGCCGGTGATGCTGCCCCAGTAGTTGACGGTGTTGGTGTTGCGCCAGTTGTAGGCGTCGCTGTCGGCAGTCAGGCCGAGCCAGCTGATGTCGCCGTTCTGGGTTTTGTCGAGGGTGTCGCGGGGCACGCCCGGTTCGGCGTAATCGAGCTTGCCGTTGTCGTGGGTGTGATGACCGCGAATGCCGACCCAGTTACCCGGTGTCCACTGGTAGGCGGCATCGGCGTAGGCGTGCAGGCGATCCTTGTCTTTCGGCGCCAGCTCTTTGAGGTCAGTGCGGTATTCGCTGAAGCGTTCGGCGACACCGACGTTGGCGCGCAACAGGGTGGTGTCGAAGGTCCAGTTCAGCGCTTCGATGTTGGTGTCGCGCCATTGGCCGTCGTCATTGCGCAGGCGCTGGCGACCGAGCTTGAGCATCTCGCCGGGGTACGGCGTCAGGCCGCTGTAGCCGACCCAGAACTCGCGCATCGCCAGATAGTTTTTCTTGGTTTTGCGGTCGCTGTTGTCGGTGGTTTGCTCACCGTCGGACTGCTGCAGGGTGTCGGTCTCGATGATGTCGGTCGAGGTCACGGCCTGACCCATGGCGTAGGCACTCCACGCGCCGCTTTCGCCGTAGATCCAAGGACGCAGGTCCAGGCCCACACCGTTGACGTCGCCGCCGCTGGCGGTGCCGAGGTCGCGGTCGTCTTCGGACTGGCCGGTGATTTTCACTTCCAGGCCGAAGTTCTTGGTTTCAGTGATCGCGGCCAGTGTCGGGCAAGACCAGATCAGCGCGAACGTGAGGCCAATGCCGGCCTTCACAAAGGGATTCAACTTCATAGGGATTCCTCGCCGTCTTCTTCTTGCAGGGCGTGCAGTTGCAGCGTGTTCTGGTTCAGGGCGCCACGGCTGGCCTGTTCCTGTTGCAGCAGGCGCTGGGCTTCGGCCAGACGCTCGGGCGGCAATTGCGCGGCCAGGGTGGTCGCCAGTTCATCGGCTTGCGGGGTGTTCTGCGCCTTGGCCAATTGGCTGAATACGTAGGCGTTGAGCGGGTCGGGCTTGGTGCCCTTGCCTTGGGAAAACAGTTGGGCGATGGCGAAATCGGCGCTGTTCTGGCCGTTGCGCGCGGCGGTCAGCAGGTGGTCGAGGGCCTTCTGCGGATAGACCTTGCCCAGGTAACCACGGCGATAGATCTGGCCGAGGTAATAGTCGGCGGCGACTTCGCGGCCGACGGCTTTCTGGAAGTGTTCTTCGGCGACTTTCGCGTCGGCCGGCACCAGTTTGCCTTCGTAGTAGAGCTTGCCCAGCAACAGTTCGGCGCGCGGCTGGTCGGCGGCGCGGCCGTTGTCCAGGTACTTCATCATCTGATCGACGTCGCCCAGTTCCGGGAAGTCGTAGAGCAGCTGCGCGAGGGTCACCCACGATGCCGGGTAGCCCGGGGCGATCGGTTCGAGCAGCGACTGCGCGGTCTTCTCGTCGGTCTTGCCCAGGGTCGAATCGGCCAGCACGCGGGCCACCGAATCGACGCGCTGCGCGCTGACCGTGCCACGGCTGTAACCGGCCTGCATCTGCTTGATCAGCTCGGCCTGTTGCTCAGGCTGGGCCCGTTTCTGATAGACCGTAGCCAGTTCGACGTAACAGATGTCGGTGGTGTTGAGCGCGGCCTTGCAGATCTTTTCCACGTCATCCAGATGCTGGTCGTAAGTGCCCTGGGTGCGATACAGCAGCACCTGCGCCAGACCGGCTTCGGGGTAGCCGGATTTGCGCCACTGATCGATCTGCTGCTGCGCGTTGATGTTCGGGAAGCTGTGCGGGAATTGCAGGTACAGCATCGCCAGCGGGATCAACGTGTTGCCTTCGCCATTGGCGGCGGCTTTTTTCAGCAGGCTTTCGGCTTCGTGGTGCTCGGCTTCGGTTGACCCGGGCTTGGCTACCAGCAGGCGACCGAGACGGGCCTGGGCCCGTGGCGAAACATCGGCGGCGGCGCGGTAGGTCGCTTCGGCCTGTTTGATCTGCTCGGGGTCGCGGCTGTCGACCTGGATATCGGCGAGGCCGACTTGCGCCTCGCTGTAACCCAGATCCGCCAATGCGCGGTAGTTCTGCGCGGCGGTGGCAGTGTCGCCACGCTTGAGCGCTTCGTTGGCCAGACGTTGGTCGGGCAGGCCGGCGCAACCGGCGAGACTCACCGCCAGTGCAACTGCACACAGCGGACCCATGTGGGAGCGGGCTTGCTCGCGAAGGCGGTGTGTCAGCCCACACTGATTTTGAATGTTGAACCGCATTCGCGAGCAAGCCCGCTCCCACAAGGGCTGCGGCGTGTTCAAAAGAGTAGGAATCGTCACAGGCATGTCCTCGACTTAAAGACCGGCAGCCATGGCTTTGTCGATCAGCCAGTTCAGGTTCGGGCCACGGTCGCTGTTCACTTCCACCGGGCGCCCGGCGAAGCTGCTGTCCAGCGGCTCGTCAGGCTGGATCTGCACGCGGATGTCGGAGGACAGGTCGGCGCTTTTCAGGCTGGTGCTGCTGACGATCTTGCCGGTGCGGGTCTGGTCTTCGCCGGCGATCTGGAAGCTCACTGGCGTACCCGGACGCACGTCGCCGAACTGGCGATAGGAGAAGCGTGCATCGACGGTGGCCTGTGTATTGCGCGGCACCAGGGTGAAGATCACGTCGCCCTTGCTCGCGTACTGACCGTCAGCCACCAGTTGCTGGGCCACGGTGCAATCGCAAGGCGAGGTGAGGGTGCCGGTCATCTGCTTGCCGAACAGTTCTTCAACCTTGGCCGGTTGCAACTGGTCTTCGTCCAGATGGCCCTTGAGCACGTCGAGCATGCTGGTGCTGAAGGTCGCCAGCGGCGCGCCTTTGGCGGCGACGCCGTCGGACTTGACCAGGCTCTGCACCGTGCCGTCACGCGGCATGGTGATGTTCATTCCCGGCACGCTGACCAGACCTGCTTGCGCGTGGCTGACGAAGTACATGCCGTACACCGACTTGAAGACGAAACCGAAAGCGACCAGACCGATGGCGAAAATGCCGGCGCTGAAAGTCACGGCTTTCAGACGCCCGAACGGGGTCATGCCGCTCCCGCCGTCCTTGACCTTGCGCGCCTTGGTGAAGTTGTCGCGCTGCAGGGTCGCCAGTACTTCACCCATGCTGACGATGTCGCCGGCCAGGTGCGAAGTGATCAGGTGGCGCAGGGTGGAAATATCCTGCGGTTCCAGGTTCTGGAACTGGCAACCGGCGCGGCCGCTCTGGCGATCGTAGGAGCGCACTTGAAGTTCGACGTCCATGGCCAGACCGAGGTTGTCGATGACGAATTGCAGGCGTGCCTTGTACACCTCGCCGATGGTCAGCGGCAGTTGCCCGGCGTTGAACGCCAGACCACCGGCGGACAGGTCGAGGACCCGCGCTTCGACCGGCGTCCGGTCCGGGCCGAAGAAGCGCAGTTTGGCCGGGATTTTCACTCGGGCGTGCTGACGCTGGGCTTCGGATTCATGCACTACGTTGGCGTTGACGGCGGTATTCATGGGGGCGATTTCCTTGTTAATTCAATAGGGGCAGGTCAGACCATCATCAGCAGCACGGCGACGAAAATGCTGCCGGCGGAGAAGGTCATGGTCCGAGACGACCAGGTGTTGAACCAACGTTGAAAGCTGGCGAGATCACGGGTCAGGGAAGTGGGTTGGCGCGTCCAGGATTGCTGGTCGAGGCGGAAGAACACGTAGATCTTCACCAGCGCACCGACGATCTGGTTGTAATACAGAATCACGGGATAGGCCGGGCCGATCCGGTGACCGGAGCACGACAGCAGCAGGGTCAGAATCAGGCGGGTGATACCGATCCACAGCAGGTAGGCGAGGATGAACGCGCCGCCGTACTTGAAGCTGGCGATGATCGCCACGGTCAGGCCCAGCAACGACGTCCACATCGATACGCGCTGATCGAACAGCACCACCGAGGTGAAGGCACCGAGGCGTTTCACACCCAGGCCCAGCGCTCGCGAGTTCTGGCGCAGGTTGTTGCCGTACCAGCGGAACATCAGTTTGCGGCTGGCCTTGATGAAGCTCTTTTCCGGCGGATGCTCAACGGTGTTGATCGCGGCGTCCGGCACGTAAAAGGTGTCGTAACCCAGGCGCATCAGGCTGAACCAGCTCGACTTGTCGTCGCCGGTGAGAAACTTGAAACGGCCCAGGCGCCAGTGTTGCAGCGAGTCGCTTTCGACGTCGGCGATGAATTCCGGATCGGTCACCACGGTGGCGCGGAACACCGACATACGCCCGGTCATGGTCAGCACGCGCTTGGACAGGGCCATCGAGCACATGTTGATGTGACGCTGGGCGAAACGCAGCTTGTGCCATTCGCTCATGATGTAGCCGCCACGTACTTCGCAGAATTCGTTGGTGGTCAGGCCACCGACGTTGCCGAACAGCTGGAACCACGGCACGGTCTTGCGCACGGTGCCTTCGCCGAGCACGGTGTCGCCGTCGATCACGGCCACCACGGCACGGTCGTCCGGCAGGTGACGGGAGATCGCGCGGAAACCATAAGCCAGGCCATCGCGCTTGCCGGTGCCGGGAATGCGCACGAAGTCGAGCTTCACGCGGTCTGGCGGATTCATCCGCGCCCACAGCGCCTTGACCAGCAGCTCATCGGACATTTCGACGATCGAGCAGACCACGGTGGTCGGCAGTTCGCAGTCGATGGCTTCGCGGATCACCGAGCTGTAGACCTGCGCGGTGGTCAGCGCGTCGATACGGAAACTGGTGACCATCAGAAACACATGCGACGGGTCCGCCGCCTTACCCAGCTTGCGCACTTTGCGGCGCAGGAGCGGGTAAACGATGTAGAGAAAAATCATGCCGCGCACAAAGTGCGTTGCACCCATCGAGTAGCGCCAGATACCCACGGCGCCAATCAGGAAAATAAAGTCCTTCGACTCGGAGTCGAACGTGGACGTGGGCAGCATCAAGGCCAGGCCCAACAACAAACTGAGGTAAAACAGCCAACCGGCGGCCTGAAGTAGGCCGTGCTTTAGCCTGTGCATAATCTGCATCCGTCTCTATCTCGGGCGAGCCTGTCGGGTGGCCCGATGGGGTTAAGGCAGGCGAAGAACCGGCCGAGGGTTCAAATCCCCCGGCCGGAAGGCTGACTTACCAGCAGATACCTTCAGTGCGAGTACCCCGGTTGGTGGCTTTGGCCATGAAGCCGACCAGGTCGATGACCTGTTTGCCTTGCGGTGCTTCCTGGGCCAGCGAGCGGAATTTCTCGTCGCGGTTGCCGAGGATGATCACGTCGGAGTTGTCGATCACCGAATCGAAGTCCGAGTTGAGCAGGGACGACACGTGCGGGATCTTCGACTCGATGTAGTCCTTGTTCGCGCCGTGAACACGGGCGTACTCGACGTTGCTGTCGTAGATGCTCAGGTCGTAACCCTTGCCGATCAGCATTTCGGCCAGTTCCACCAGCGGACTTTCGCGCAGGTCGTCGGTACCGGCCTTGAAGCTCAGACCGAGCAGGGCGACTTTACGTTTGTCGTGGCTTTCAACGATGTCGAAGGCGTTCTGCACTTGCGATTCGTTACTGCGCATCAGCGAGTTGAGCAACGGTGCTTCGACGTCAAGCGAACCTGCACGGTAGGTCAGGGCGCGCACGTCTTTGGGCAGGCACGAACCACCGAAGGCGAAGCCCGGGCGCATGTAGTACTGGGACAGGTTGAGGGTCTTGTCCTGGCAGACCACGTCCATCACTTCACGACCATCGACGCCGACCGCTTTGGCGATGTTGCCGATCTCGTTGGCGAAGGTCACTTTGGTCGCGTGCCAGACGTTGCAGGTGTACTTGATCATCTCGGCGACCGCGATGTCCTTGCGGATGATCGGCGCGTCGAGTTCTTCGTACAGCGATTGCAGAACGTCGCCCGAGGCCTTGTCGAACTCGCCGATGACGGTCATCGGTGGCAGGTCGTAGTCCTTGATCGCGGTGGATTCACGCAGGAACTCCGGGTTGACCGCGACGCCGAAATCGACACCGGCCTTCTTGCCCGAGCAGTCTTCGAGGATCGGGATCACCACGTTGGCGACGGTGCCCGGCAGCACGGTGCTGCGTACCACGATGGTGTGGCGGGTGGTTTTTTCACGCAGTACGAAACCGATCTCGCGGCACACCGCTTCGATGTAGTTCAGTTCCAGGTCGCCGTTCTTCTTACTCGGCGTACCGACGCAGATCATCGACAGGTCGGTGTCACGAATCGCCTCGGCGAAGTTGGTCGTACCGCGCAGACGACCGGTCTCGATACCCTGAGCCAGAAGTTCGCCCAGACCCGGTTCCACAATCGGCGACTTGCCGGCGTTGATCATGTCGATCTTGTCTTTGGCAACATCGACGCCAACCACGTCATGGCCCCGTGCAGACAGGCAACCGGCACACACTGCGCCAACGTAACCCAAACCAAATATGCTGATGCGCATCGCAATTACCTCTGTGTTTTATCAAGCCATTAGATGGCCGGAGTTAATGGTGTTCAGCGGTCATAGTGCACTCGAAAGTGCGGCATAAAGGCGCCACAATGCCGTGTGCAGGCATACTAAGTTCCGAGTGTCTAAATAAGTGCACTCAAGATGTGCGCAACTAGGCCTTAGTTGTTATGACTTGCCCTGTTATGCAGCGGATCTTCTTGCTGGAAGACTCTTGTGCATGTGTTCAGTCCACCTGATGTCGGACGAAAGGACCGTAGATCAAGCGGTTGGGTGCTCAGGCGAGCACAATTACAGGGGCGCAGCCTTGGCCTTGTAGAGGATGTTTATGGTGCGTATCACCTATCCATCGTTAGTTGATCAGATGAGTGAACCATCTAGGCAAGTTGCTGTGACAACTTGGTTACATGGTTCTCCGCTCTGCGTAAGTTATCTCGTACAAACTCGGCGAGAATCGTTACCGGTGGTATGAGCTATGCATTTGGACATAGTTCCTACCCGCTCATCGCGAAATCTGAAATTTTTTGAAATATTGCCAAAGATGGCACTGGTCTCAATTTGATAGCACTTTCGATTTGGGCCTTTGTTAATCGGTGCGTAATCGAGCTAGATAGTTTTGTGCCACTACCGTAAAAAAATTTACGTGCCACTACTGAAAAAAAGTGCGGCTGTCGAGTGAAACTAAAATTAGAATTGGGCAGGACGATTTTATGGCGCCAATAAAACGGCGAAATGTTGCGAGGGATTTTTGACGTCGTGCGAGCTGCACGACTCTTTATAGACAGAGTCGTGCAATGGGCATGCTTTATTCCGGGGCGTGGTCGCGCAGAAACACCAGATTGTCCGGTTTCGATTGCTCGGCGCTGTAGCGATAACCCTGCACATCGAACTGCTTGAGCAGGGCAGGATCGTTGATTTTTTCCTGAATCACGAAACGGCTCATCAGGCCGCGGGCCTTCTTCGCGTAGAAGCTGATGATCTTGTACTGGCCGTTCTTCAGGTCCTTGAAATCGGTGTTGATGATCCGGGCGTTCAGGGCGCTGCGTTTGACCGCCGAAAAGTACTCGTTGGAGGCCAGGTTCAGCAGCACATCGTCGCCCTGATCGGCCAGCGCTTCGTTGAGCCATTTGCTGATGCGCGTACCCCAGAACGCGTACAGGTCCTTGCCACGGGCGTTGGCCAGTTTGGTGCCCATTTCCAGACGATACGGCTGCATCAGGTCCAGCGGACGCAGCAGGCCATAGAGACCGGAGAGCATGCGCAAGTGCTTTTGCGCATAGTCGAACTGAGCTTCGCTGAACGATTGCGCGTCGAGGCCGGTGTACACGTCACCCTTGAACGCGAGCAGCGCCTGCTTGGCGTTTTCCGGGGTGAAGGCGGGCGTCCAGCTGCCGAAACGCGCGGCATTCAGGCCGCCGATCTTGTCGGACACGTGCATCAGTTCGCTGATCTGTGCCGGGCTCAGTTCGCGCAGCTGCTGGATCAGCTCCTGAGAGTGATCGAGGTATTGCGGCTGGGTAAAGCGCTGGGTCGCCGGCGGTGTTTCGTAATCGAGGGTCTTGGCGGGGGAAATCACCATCAGCATGAAGTCGTCTCCTTTAATCGTGGGGGCGATTCTAGGGGGTTGGCCGGGTTGACTCCAGCTATCAAGCCCATAGGTGATCGACGGCCTAACTCAAACCCTCTGTGGGAGCGAGCCTGCTCGCGAAAGCAGATTCAGATTCACTATAAATGTGGACCGATACACCGTATTCGCGAGCAGGCTCGCTCCCACAGGAGATAGGTGTTGCTGCGGGGAATCCTGCGGGATCAGCTATAGTGCCGCGCGGGTTTGGTTATGGAGACACCCCTTTGCGCATTGTTCTTTTATTCACCGCGTGGCTGTTGAGCTTCGGGGCCATGGCGGCGCCGGGCGATGTGGCGACGCTGGATCGCAGCACCTGGCCGGAGCAACTGAGCAGCCCGACGCTGTTCGACGTCGCCTCGCGCGCGGAAATCCTCATGTTCGCCCGGGGCCTGCTCGGCACCGAGGCGCTGGACGAGGCCGCGCTGGCCCAGCGCCTTGGGCTGCGCACGGTCAACGTCGACGCGATCAGCCACCTGCGGCAGCGGCTCTGGGAACGTCTGTTGGCCAACTACAACTTCGCCCAGCAGAGCTGCGATCAGGATGCCTCGTTCTGCTTCCTCGTCGAAGACCTCTCGACCCTGCGCGAGCAGGCCGCCAAGTTCGTGGTCAGCGACGACAGCTATTACACCAAGTGGGCCGAGCCGAGCCGGTTGTTTCATCTGCAGTATCTGGACGAGCTGATGCGCAAGGCCGCGCTGTCACCGCAAACCAGCAGCGAAGTCGATCAATTCGGCGACTACGAGCGCAATGGCGACGAGATGCACGATCGACTGTTTCTGCTGAGCTTCGACAGCGCCGCCAATCTGCAGCCGGACAACACCGACTGGATTGCCGACTATCTGCGCAAAGCCAATCTCAGCGGCACGTTCTTCCTGTTGGGCAAGGATGTTCAGGCGCGTCTGGCCGATCACTCGGTGAGCAATCTGCAATCGGAGTTCTCGAAACAGTGTGTCGGCGTGCAGGGTTGGGAGTTCCGTTCCCACAGCTATTGGCAGGACTGGCAGGACTCGGTGCGCCGCAGCGCCGATCTGGTGAAGAACAAGTTGCCGGAAAACTACGTGTCGCTGTTCCGTCCGCCGGAGGGGCAGCGTCGCTCTGATGCTGGCAGTTTCTTCCGCAATCAGGGCCTGCAAGTGGCGCTGTGGGACATCGATGCCCAGGATGGTGCCGGCAAGCTCAAGGGCGCGCAGAGCGCGCAGCGGGTGCTGACCCTGATGCTGCTGTGGCGTCACGGGGTGATCAATTTCAACATGAAACAGGATGCGGTGAAGACCGCGTTGCCGTGGCTGATCACGCAAACTGCACAAAGCGGCATCGGCTTTGAAGACTGTCAGGACGGGTTTCGCTGACAAACGGCAAAAGCCCGGAAACATTGGGCTTGGGGTGATTTTTCCAGAGAACTCGATGCAGGCGGACTTCCGACTTTAGCGGGGTCTGGACGGTCCGCCAAGGGCTTTTCGTCACTCTGCAAAATAAACTTAAAAAAACCGTCAAAGTGCTTTTTTATGTCATGGGTTTTGGAGTATTACGAAGACAGACCGCCGAAACCTGCAACACAGGTGGCGTCTTCCAAGACTCCTTTTGTGTGCAGTTCATCCAGTCCCTCGTGGATGAATTCGGCAGTCACTTCGAGGCGCAGCACCGCCCAGGTATTGCGTCGAATGGCTCCCACAAAGGTGACCGAGTATGGATGATCACGGACGTAGCCCTTCTTCCAACCAGCCAATCCTTTATGTACTCGATACCAACGTATTGATTCACGATCCAAATGCCCTGCTGAATTTCGAAGAACACCACGTCGCGATCCCGATGACCGTGCTCGAAGAGCTGGACAAGCTCAAGAGCGGCCATCACAGCGTTGCTGCCGAATGCCGCCAGGCGATCCGGCTGATCGACAAGACCCTGGGCGATGCCTCCCCCGAGGACGTTGAACTGGGTGTGCCGATCCAGCGCGGCAAGGGCGGGCCAAAGGGCTTGCTGTCAATTCTGATGAGCAAACAGGCCGAATCGAACCTGATTCTGCCCGAGCATCTGAACGACAACAAAATCATCAACCAGTTGATCGACCTGCACACCCGTGATCCGAAGAAGGCCGTGGTGCTGGTCACCAAAGACATCAACATGCGCCTCAAGGCGCGCGCCTGCGGGATCGATGCCGAGGACTACAGCACCGACCAGTTGGTCGATGACGTGTCCCTGCTGCCCAACGGCTACCACAACATGACGGGCTCCTTCTGGGACCGCGTGAGCAAGGTCGAAACCCGTCAGGATCACGGCCGCACCTGGCATCAGGTGCAGTTGATCGATAACCTGCCGGCGGTACACATCAACGAGTTCATCATTGACGAACAAGGCTTTGTCGGCTGGATCAAGGAAATCCAGGAAGACAAGCTGCTGATCCTCGACTTGCATCAGGAACCGCTGCTGCACCAGGAAGCCTGGGGTCTCAAACCGCGCGATATCTACCAGAGCCTGGCGCTGTATGCGTTGCTGGATCCGGACATTCATCTGGTCAACCTGTCGGGTGCCGCCGGTTCCGGTAAAACCATTCTGGCGCTGGCTGCAGCGATCGAGCAGACCATGGTCAGCAAGCGCTATCGCCGGATCATCGCGACTCGTAGCGTGCAGGGCCTGGACCAGGAAATCGGCTTCCTGCCGGGTACTGAAGCGGAAAAAATGGAGCCTTGGCTGGGCGCCATCACCGACAACCTCGAAGCCTTGCACATGGATGACGAAAACACCCATGGCAGCGTCGATTACATCCTCAGCAAAGTGCCGTTGCAGTTCAAATCGCTCAACTACATTCGTGGTCGCAGCTTCCAGCAGAGCCTGATCCTGATCGACGAATGCCAGAACCTCACGCCGCACCAGATGAAAACCATCATCACCCGGGCCGGCGCCGGTTCCAAAGTGGTGTGCCTGGGCAACCTGGCACAGATCGATACCCCTTACCTGTCCGCGACCAGCTCCGGGCTGACCTACCTGACCGAACGCTTCAAGGATTTCCCCAACGGGGTGCACATCACCCTGCAAGGGGTGCCTCGCTCGATTCTGGCCGAATACGCCGAATCGCATTTGTAACCCTTCACCCAAAACCGGGCGGCCTGACAGCCGCCCGTTTTTTATGGATGAACGCATCACCCAATGTGGGAGCGGGCTTGCTCGCGAATGCGGTGTGTCAGTCACCATCGATGTAGCCTGATGCACCGCCTTCGCGAGCAAGCCCGCTCCCACAGGGGCAACGGTGAATTCATAATCAGTGATGCGGAAATTTGACCCACAGGTTTACAATCCCTGCTCCTGATCAGGAGTAATCCCGTGCTGACTCATCTCGATTCCCAAGGTCGCGCCAACATGGTCGACGTCACCGAAAAAGCCGTGACGTTCCGTGAGGCGACGGCCCAAGCGCTGGTGCGCATGCTCCCCGAAACCCTGCAGATGATCGTCAGCGGCGGCCATCCCAAGGGCGACGTGTTTGCCGTGGCGCGCATTGCCGGCATTCAGGCGGCGAAGAAAACCAGCGATCTGATCCCGCTGTGCCATCCGCTGATGCTGACCGGGGTCAAGGTCGAGCTCAGCGCCGAAGGTGACGACAGTGTGCGCATCGTCGCCCGCTGCAAGCTGTCAGGGCAGACCGGCGTAGAGATGGAAGCACTGACCGCTGCCAGCGTCGCCGCACTGACCATCTATGACATGTGCAAAGCGGTGGACCGCGGCATGATCATCGAAAGCGTGCGTCTGCTGGAGAAGGTCGGCGGCAAGAGCGGGCATTTTCAGGCGGAGCAGCCATGAAGCTGACGGTTAAATTCTTTGCCCGTTACCGTGAAGCGCTGGGCGTGGACTCGGTGGAGGTCGAAGGCGATTTCGCCACGGTCGACGCTGTGCGTGCGCTGCTCGCGCAACGCGAGGGCGCCGAAGTGCTGAGCGAACAGAACCTGATGTGCGCACGCAACGAAGACCTGTGCCAGCTCGACGAGCCGGTGAGCGATGGCGACGAAGTGGCGTTTTTCCCCACCGTGACCGGAGGCTGAGGCATGGCGATTCGGGTGCAGTCCACGGCGTTCGATCCCGGCGCTGAAGTCAACGCGATGCACGCGGCAAATGTCGGTGTCGGCGCGGTGGTAAGTTTTGTCGGCTACGTGCGCGACTTCAATGATGGGCTGGATGTGGCGGGGATGTTCCTTGAGCATTATCCGGGCATGACCGAAAAAGCCCTCGGCAAGATCGCCGTCGAGGCCGAGCAGCGCTGGCCGCTGCTGAAGCTGGAAGTGCTGCACCGCATCGGCGCGCTGGAGCCGGGCGAGCCGATCGTGTTTGTCGGCGCGGCCAGCGCCCATCGCCAGGCGGCGTTCGACGCCTGCGCCTTCGTCATGGACTACCTGAAAACCCGCGCGCCGTTCTGGAAGAAAGAGAACACCAGTGACGGCCCGCGCTGGGTTGAGGGGCGTGACAGTGATCATGCCGCTGCGGATCGCTGGAAAAAATAGTTTTTATAGCGCCTTCAAGTCCGTCTTCGCGAGCAGGCTCGCTCCCACATTGGATCTTCATGAACGCAGATATTGTGTTCGCTACAGATCCCCTGTGGGAGCGAGCCTGCTCGCGAAGGCGTCACCTGCATCACCAAAATCCTCTTTCTTCGCCCAATTGACGGAATGTACATATAAGTCCAACATGGATTTATAAGTACAAAAAAACGTCAATCTTGCCGCTCGTAGCTCCCTGCTCCCTGCTGCTCTTCTTCGTCTTGCCAAACCAACAACAACCCGCGAGAGAACGAACATGAAGAAACTCCCCCTGATTACCGGTCTGGCCCTGAGCCTGTTGGCGTGCACCAGCTCGTTTGCCGCCGAGAAAACCTTGCGCATCGGCATCGAGGCCGCTTATCCACCGTTCGCTTCGAAAACCGACAAGGGTGAAATCGTCGGTTTCGACTACGACATCGGCAACGCCCTGTGCGCACAGATGAAGGTCAAATGCGTGTGGGTCGAGGGTGAGTTCGATGGCCTGATCCCTTCGCTGAAAGTGAAGAAAATCGACATGGCGCTGTCGTCGATGACCATCAACGAAGACCGCAAGAAGTCGGTGGATTTCACCCACAAGTACTACTTCACGTCGTCGCGACTGGTGATGAAGGAAGGCGCCACGGTCGATGACCAATACGCCAGCCTCAAGGGCAAGACCGTCGGCGTGCAGCGCGCCACCACCACCGATCGTTATGCTACCGAGGTGTTCGAACCGAAGGGCATCAACGTCAAGCGCTACGGCAATAACGAAGAAATCTACATGGACCTGGCGGCCGGGCGGCTCGATGCGATTTTCGCCGACACCATCCCGCTGAACGATTTCCTGTCGATGCCACGCGGCAAGGGCTATGCGTTTGTCGGGCCGGAGCTGAAGGATCCGAAGTACGTGGGCGAGGGCGCGGGGATCGCGGTGCGCAAGGGAAATACCGAGCTGGTCAGCGAGTTGAACACGGCCATCGACGGGATTCGGGCGAGTGGCGAGTATCAGAAGATTTCCCAGAAGTACTTCAAGTCTGACATTTACGGCGACTGACAGCCCGCTATCGCTGGCAAGCCAGCTCCCACAGTGACCGAGTCGTGCACAGATTTTGTGTACACCAAAAAAACTGTGGGAGCTGGCTTGCCAGCGATGGGGCCGGAAATGCCAATGCAGATCTTCAGCCCTTCAATTCCTTCAAATGCTTGTACACCGTCGCCCGCCCCATGTTCAGCACATTGGCCACATAGTTCGAGGCGCTCTTGCCCTTGAACGCGCCTTCGGCGTGCAGCGCCAGCACCAGTTCGCGCTTGTGATCGCGGGTCAGCAGATTCAGGCTCAGCTGGCGCTCGCGCAGCCAGGCGTGGAGGAAGGTGTTGATGCGTTCCTGCCAGTCATCGCGAAACAGTGAATCCGGCTGCGGGATCAGTTTGCTCGGCGACAGGAACAGATCCAGCGCGGCCTTGGCATTCTCGAATAACGAAATATTCAGGTTGATGCACAGCACCGCCAGCGGCCGGTCTTCACCGTCGCGCAGCACGGTGCTCAGGCTGCGGATTTTCTGGCCGTCCCAATTAAGCTTTTCGTACGGGCCGATGTTGCGCTCACTCACTTCCTCGCTGAGCATGTCTTCAAGCGATGAATCGTCGCCGATCTCGCGCTTGGACAGGTTGTTGGCGATGTAGTCGACCTTCTGTGTGCGCAGGTCGTGCAGCACCACTTCGGCGTGGGGAAAGAACAGCGTGGCGATGGCGTCGGCGATGGCACGGAAGTTATCCAGTGCCGGATCGAATTCGGGGGCGGTCATGATTGTGGAGCTCCAGGCGGCGTCAGCGCCCCCGTGCACGGGGGCGCTGCGAGTGTGCCGCAATCCGTTGGGCGCGTCATCCGCAGGGGCCATCAGCGCAGTCGTGAAGGGGAGAGCATGGCGCTGCTCAGGCCGAACTGCTGCAACGACTCAGGCAACGGCTGACCACGCACCAATGCCGCGCTGGCCTGGCCCATGGCCGGTGAAGTCTGAATACCGTAACCGCCCTGGGCCGCGACCCAGAACAGCCCCGGCACCTGCGGATCGAAACCGCTGAGCAGATCACCGTCGGCGACGAAGCTGCGCAGTCCGGCCCAGGTGCGGGTCGGGCGGCGGATAGTCAGGGTCGTGGCCTCTTCGATCTGGTAGATGCCCATGGCGATGTCCAGCTCTTCCGGTTGCACGTCATGCGGTTCGACCGGGTCGGCGTTGGCCGGCGAGCCGAGGAACATCCCGGCGTCGGGCTTCATGTAGAACGATTCGTCGAGGCTGACCAGCATCGGCCAGTGATGAATGTCCACGCCCTCGGGGCCGGCGAAAATGAACGCTGCGCGGCGCTTGGGTTGCAAGCCCAGCGCCTGGGCTCCAGCCAGTGCGCCGATCTGGTCAGCCCAGGCGCCGGCGGCGTTGATGATGACCGGCGCGCTGAAGGTCTGACCGTTGGTTTGCACCTGCCAGAGGCCAGCGGCGTCGCGCGTCAGGCCCAGCACTTCGCAATCGGTGTGCACCTCGCCGTTGTTGCGGCGGATACCGCGCAGGTAGCCCTGATGCAGGGCGTCGGTGTCGATGTCACTGGCGGTCGGATCGTAGATCGCGCCGTGGACTTTTTCCCGACGCAGGATCGGCAGACGGGCGCAGGCTTCGTCGGCGCTGAGCAGCTGCATTTCTGGCACTGTGGCTTTGGCGCTGAGGTACTGGTTGTTCAGCTCGGCGGCGTCACCGCTGAAGTCCACGGTCATTTCGCCGCGCGGTGTCAGCAATGGGTGCTCGCAAAAGCCGCTCGGCGGATGGTCGAAAAACTCACGGCTGGCCAGTGTCAGCGCGCGCACCTGCGGCGTACCGTAGGCGGCGGTGTACAGCGCGGCAGAACGCCCGGTGGAGTGATAGGCCGGGTGCGATTCACGTTCGAGCACGATCACTTTGGCGTGGGGCGACAGCCAGAAACCGGTGGAAGCGCCGGCAATCCCGCCGCCGATGATGATGAAGTCTGCCTGGCTCATGAAAGGTCTCCGGTGTTTACGCAATATCAAGGCGTTCACTATTCCCCTGTGGGAGCGAGCCTGCTCGCGAAAGCGGTGTATCAGTCGACATCTTCGGTGAATGTCAGACCGCATTCGCGAGCAGGCTCGCTCCCACAATGGGATGTGTGGTGTCAGTTATTTAATTGATAAACCGCATTCGCCAGCGCAATGTCTTCCAGGCCCAGGCCAATTGAACGGAAAAATACGTGACGGTCGTAATCAGGGCGCGGCACTTTCTCGCTGAGCAGGTCGGCGAGGTCACCGACAATCGCAGACTTGTCCCAGCCATGCTGCTCGGTCGCGATCAACATCTCACCGGCCGAGCCCGGCGTGGTCAGCCGATAGTCACAGAACACTTGCATGTCGCCCAGGCTCTGCGGCGGCACCTCATGGGCGCGTGGCGCGTTGGTGCTGATCGAGGTGATCAGCGCCGGTTTGCTCAAGCTGGCCGGGTCGATGACCGGGCCGGCGGACGAGGTGCAGAGCATGATCACGTCCGCGTCTGTGAGGGCGACATCGCGGCTGTCGGCAATCTTCACCCCCGGGTAGATCTCTTTCAGCAGCGCCCGGGTTTCAGCGTCTTCAGACAGGCTCGGCGAATACACGCTGATGTTCTGCCAGTCGCGCAGACCTTTCACGTAATGCAAATGAGCCTGGGCAACCTTGCCGCTGCCGATGATCGCCAGTCGTTGGGCATTCAGCGGGGCGAGGGCATCGACTGCAACGGCGGTGGTCGCTGCAGTGCGTGCGGTGGTCAGCTCGCCGGCATCGCAAAGCAGCAGCGGTTGGCCGGTTTTCATCGACATTAATAGGGTCCACGCTGTCACCAGTGGCCCTTGCTCGCGGACGATGTACGGCGAGGTCTTGACCCCGTACACGCCGTCCTCGGCCAGCACCCCCAGATAATTGATGAAGTCGCCGGCGCCCTGCGGAAACTCCACCAACTGCTGCGCCGGTTGCACGGCGTGGCCGGCGGCGAGGTCGCGGAACAGTTTTCGCAGGATCTGCGGCACGTCGATGCGCGCCAGCAGCTCGCGGGCCTGGGTATGGTCGATTACGTAGGGTGTACTGGTCATGTCAGGCTCCACGGTCTGGATATAAACTAATTTGTCCATTATGGACTTTTAGTTATCTACCGCAAGCGCCTGTTGAAAACGCCGGGCAAAAAAAAGCGCAGTCCGTTGCCGGCTGCGCTTTTTGCGTTACAGATCGCTTACTGCGGCTGCGGACGCTTGCGTTCCACCGCGCGCAACAGGTGCGTCGGTGGTGTTTCGCAGCTGATCTTGCGACCGAGTTTTTCTTCGATCGACGGCAACTGGTAGGAGTCGTCCTCGCCGGCGAAGCTGATCGACACGCCGTCGGCGCCCGCGCGACCGGTACGGCCGATGCGGTGTACGTAGTCGTCCGGCACTTCCGGCAGGGTGAAGTTGATCACGTGGCTGATGCCGTCGATGTGGATGCCGCGACCGGCGACATCGGTGGCCACCAGCACGCGGATCTTGCCTTCGCGAAAGCCTTCGAGGGTCTTGATGCGCTTGTGCTGCGGCACGTCGCCGGACAGTTGCGCGGCGTTGATGCCGTCACGCACCAGGCGTTCTTCGATACGGCGCACTTCGTCCTTGCGGTTGGCGAAGACGATCACGCGTTCCCAGCCGTTGTCGTTGACCAGGTTGTAGAGCAGTTTGTATTTGTCAGCCGCGGCCACGGCATAGATGTGCTGCTCGACGTTTTCGTTGGCCACATTGGTGATTTCGATTTCGACGATTGCCGGATCGGTGGTCCATTGCTTGGCCAGGTTCATCACGTCTTCGGTGAAGGTCGCGGAGAACAGCAGGGTCTGACGCTCGGACTTCGGCGGAGTCTGGCGAATGATCTGCCGCACTTGCGGGATGAAACCCATGTCGAGCATGCGGTCGGCTTCGTCCAGCACCATCACTTCGACCATGTCCAGGTGCACGTCGCCGCGCTGGTTGAAGTCGAGCAGACGGCCCGGGGTGGCAACGAGGATGTCGCAGTGGCGTGCTTCGAGGTGCTTGAGCTGCTTGTCGAAGTCCATGCCGCCAACGAACGTCATCACGTTGAGGCCGGTGTACTTGGTCAGGTCAGCGGCGTCCTTGGCGATCTGCACCACCAGCTCGCGGGTCGGCGCGATGATCAGCGCACGGGGTTCGCCCATGTAGCGTTCTTTCGGCGGCGGCGTCTGCAGCAACTGAGTGATGATCGAGATCAGGAACGCGGCGGTCTTGCCGGTACCGGTCTGCGCGCGACCGATGGCGTCTTTGCCGGCAAGAGTGAAACCCAGCACCTGCGCCTGGATCGGCGTGCAGTACGGGAAGCCCAGGTCCTGGATGGCGTGCATCAGTTCCGGAGCGAGCTTGAAATCGTGAAAGCGGGTTTTGCCTTCCTGGGGTTCGACGACGAAATCTTCGAGCTTCCAGGGAATGACCGGTGCCTTGGGCTTCGGTTCGCGGCGCGGCCGGGGTGGTTTCGGCGCTTCGGCGCGGACCGGTTCGGTGGCGCCGGCAGGTTGCGGCTCGGGCTGGGGTGTCGCTACCGGAGCCGGACGTTCAGCCTTGGGCGCATCGCTGCGAGGGCCGGGGGCGTGCGACGGCGCACTGGGGACTGGCGCGAGCTGCTCAGCCTCGCTTTTACCGAACATTTTCTTGAGTGCTTTGAGCACGGTCATCTCATCAATTGGTTAAGGAATGTACGCCGGCCAGTGTAATGCAAGAAACGGGCGCGGCGTAGTGGGATGATCAAAGGGGCGTTCGCGCTGAAACGATCAACGCAGGCGTTCAGCCAGCCAGACGCCGATGTCGCGAATTTCTTCGGGTAACACTTCGTGCTCCATTGGGTATTCCTGCCATGTCACGGTGACACCATGCTTCACCAAATGCTCATAGGCGCTGCGCCCCATCGAGTTCTGCACCACGCCGTCGAACTGGCCGTGCAGGCACAGCGCGGGAATACGCTGCTGACTGGCTGAAAGCTCCATCTCGTCAGTGAAGGTCGGGGCATAGGTGGACAGGGCAAGTACGCCACCCAACGGACCTTGCCACTTTATATAAGCGGTGTGCAGAACGACGGCGCCCCCCTGGGAAAACCCGGCGAGAAAAATCCGCGAAGCGTCTATTCCGCTGGCGCGCTCCTTTTCGATCAATTCAATGATGCGATCCGCCGACGCTTCCAACTGCTCACGGTCAATCGACCGCGCCGGGCTCATGGCCTTTATGTCGTACCAGCTCGGCATCTCGTAACCACCATTGATGGTGACGGGCTGGGTTGGCGCTTGCGGCAATACAAAGCGGGTAGTCAGCAGGCTTTCCTGCAGCGCTTCGGCGACCGGCAAGAAGTCATAGCGGTCCGCGCCGAGGCCGTGCAGCCAGATTACGCAGGCGTCTGCAGGCTTTACGGGTTGAAGAATCAGGGGCTCGGTCATGGCTGCTCCAAAAATGTGCGGGCGCTCTCAATAAGTGCGTGATTGAGGTGCGCGTCCGGTCGATCCGTTAAGAAGATGTCGCAAGGCTACAAGTTTTGCTATTGACCTGTCGCGCAATCGCTTCAGCAAGCGGTGTGGTACGGGCTTTGCTATGGAGGATTCTGTACGAAGCGTCCTACGCCTTGCGGTAACACTATCAGTGTACGTCTTGCGACGGGATTGCAAAGAATCCGGTGATGGATGTTCGCCAATGGCCGCTACGGGCAAAGCGAACGTGAAAGGGCTACAGCCCGTTCGGCCGATTGGTGAGAAGTGAGTTGTCCATGATGTGGATTTTCTCCTACTAGACTCATAGCGAAGGTCTTACGTCGGTTGACCCCAAAAAAAGCCAACACGGGTCAACAACGCCTCAAAAGGGTGCGACTGGACTCAAGCTCCGACACAACAAGAGCAAAACTGGAGGTTTGAATGAAGATGTTGAAATCCACTCTGGCGGTCGTGACTGCAGCAGCAGTACTCGGCGTCAGCGGGTTCGCTCAGGCGGGTGCAACCCTGGATGCCGTGCAGAAGAAAGGTTTCGTGCAATGTGGCGTGAGCGACGGTCTGCCGGGTTTCTCGGTACCGGACGCTTCGGGCAAGATCCTCGGGATCGACGCTGACGTCTGCCGCGCTGTGGCCGCTGCCGTATTCGGCGACGCCAACAAGGTCAAGTTCAGCCAGTTGAACGCCAAGGAGCGCTTCACCGCGCTGCAGTCCGGCGAAATCGACCTGCTCTCGCGCAACACCACCATGACCAGCTCGCGTGACGCCGGCATGGGCCTGAAATTCCCGGGCTTCATCACTTACTACGACGGCGTGGGCTTTCTGGCCAACAACAAGCTGGGCGTGAAAAGTGCCAAGGAACTGGACGGTGCAACCATCTGCATCCAGGCCGGTACCACCACCGAACTGAACGTCTCCGATTACTTCCGCGCCAACGGCCTGAAGTACACCCCGATCACTTTCGATACCTCCGATGAAAGCGCCAAGTCGCTGGAATCCGGTCGTTGCGACGTGCTGACCTCCGACAAGTCGCAGCTGTACGCACAGCGCAGCAAACTGGCTTCGCCAAAAGACTACGTGGTGCTGCCGGAAACCATCTCCAAAGAACCACTGGGCCCGGTCGTGCGTAACGGCGACGACGAGTGGCTGGCGATCGTTCGCTGGGTTGGCTACGCGCTGCTGAACACTGAAGAAGCCGGCGTGACCTCGAAAAACGTGTTGGAAGAAGCCAAATCCACCAAGAACCCGGACGTCGCTCGTCTGCTGGGTGCTGACGGTGAATACGGCAAAGACCTGAAACTGCCGAAGGACTGGGTTGTGAAAATCGTTTCGCAGGTCGGTAACTACGGTGAAATCTTCGAGAAAAACCTCGGCAAGAGCACTCCGCTGGAAATCGACCGTGGCCTGAACGCGCTGTGGACCAACGGCGGCATTCAGTACGCACCACCAGTGCGCTAATGGTTCTATCACCCGGCGGGCCAACCGCCGGGTGATGTTCTGTTCCATTTCTTCCGGGGCACTTCATGCAAAATTCAATCGGCGCACCAAAGCAGAGGCTCAGCCTCAGCGATCCGCGAGTGCGTGCGTGGCTGTTTCAGATCATCACCGTCGTGGCGGTGGTCGCCATGGGCTGGTATCTGTTCGACAACACCCAGACCAACCTGCAGCACCGGGGCATCACCTCCGGTTTCGACTTTCTGGAGCGCAGTGCCGGGTTCGGCATCGCTCAGCACCTGATCTCCTACACCGAAGCGAACAGTTACGCTCGGGTGTTCGTGATCGGCCTGCTCAACACCCTGTTGGTGACCTTCATCGGCGTGATCCTGGCGACCCTGCTGGGCTTCATCATCGGTGTGGCGCGACTGTCGCCGAACTGGATCATCAGCAAACTGGCGACCGTGTACGTGGAAGTGTTCCGCAACATTCCGCCGCTGCTGCAGATCCTGTTCTGGTACTTCGCGGTATTCCTGACCATGCCGGGACCGCGCAACAGCCACAACTTCGGCGACACCTTCTTCGTCAGCAGCCGGGGCCTGAACATGCCGGCCGCGCAAATGGCTGACGGCTTCTGGGCGTTCTTCATCAGCGTGGTGCTGGCCATTGTCGCCATCGTGCTGATGTGCCGCTGGGCCAACAAGCGTTTCGAAGACACCGGCGTCCCGTTCCACAAGTTCTGGACCGGCCTGGCGATCCTGCTGGTGATCCCGACCTTGTGCGCGCTGATCTTCGGTGCCCCCCTGCACTGGGAAATGCCGCAACTCAAGGGTTTCAACTTCGTCGGCGGCTGGGTGCTGATCCCGGAACTGCTCGCGTTGACCCTGGCGCTGACCGTGTACACCGCCGCGTTCATCGCGGAAATCGTCCGTTCGGGGATCAAGTCGGTCAGCCATGGCCAGACCGAAGCGGCGCGTTCGCTTGGCCTGCGCAACGGCCCGACCCTGCGCAAGGTGATCATTCCGCAAGCCTTGCGAGTGATCATTCCGCCGCTGACCAGCCAATACCTGAACCTGGCGAAGAACTCGTCGCTGGCTGCCGGTATCGGTTATCCGGAAATGGTTTCGCTGTTCGCCGGCACCGTGCTCAACCAGACCGGTCAGGCGATCGAAGTCATTGCCATCACCATGAGCGTGTACCTGGCGATCAGTATCAGCATTTCCCTGCTGATGAACTGGTACAACAAGCGCATTGCGCTGATCGAGCGGTGAGGAAACGCGCATGACAACCCATACTTTCAAACCCGACATGCCACCGCCGGCCAAGGTCTTCGGCCCGATGGCATGGATACGCGCGAACATGTTTTCCAGCTGGCTCAACACCCTGCTGACCCTGTTTGCGTTTTATCTGATCTACCTCGTGGTACCACCGATCCTCAGCTGGGCGATTCTCGATGCCAACTGGGTCGGCACCACCCGCGCCGACTGCACCAAGGACGGCGCCTGCTGGGTGTTCATTCAGCAGCGTTTCGGCCAGTTCATGTACGGCTACTACCCGACCGGCCTGCGCTGGCGCGTCGACCTGACCGTGTGGCTGGCGGTGATCGGCGTGGCACCGCTGTTCATCTCGCGCTTCCCGCGTAAAGCGGTGTACGGTCTGAGCTTCCTGGTGATCTACCCGATTGTCGCCTGGTGCCTGCTGCACGGTGGCGTGTTCGGCCTCGACGCCGTGGCGACCAGCCAGTGGGGCGGTCTGATGCTGACCCTGGTCATCGCCACCGTGGGTATCGCCGGCGCCTTGCCGCTGGGGATCATTCTGGCGCTGGGCCGGCGCTCGAACATGCCGGCGATTCGTGTGGTCTGCGTGACCTTCATCGAGTTCTGGCGCGGCGTGCCGTTGATCACGGTGCTGTTCATGTCCTCGGTGATGCTGCCGCTGTTCCTGCCCGAAGGCATGAACTTCGACAAGCTGCTGCGGGCGTTGATCGGGGTGATCCTGTTCCAGTCGGCCTACGTTGCCGAAGTGGTGCGCGGCGGTCTGCAAGCGATCCCCAAAGGTCAGTACGAAGCGGCAGCGGCGATGGGCCTCGGTTACTGGCGCGCCATGGGCCTGGTGATTCTGCCGCAAGCCTTGAAGCTGGTAATCCCCGGCATCGTCAACACCTTCATTGCGCTGTTCAAGGACACCAGCCTGGTGATCATCATCGGCCTGTTCGACCTGCTCAACAGCGTCAAGCAAGCCGCTGCCGACCCGAAATGGCTAGGCATGGCCACCGAAGGCTACGTGTTCGCCGCCCTGGTGTTCTGGATTTTCTGTTTTGGTATGTCGCGCTATTCCATGCATCTGGAACGCAAGCTCGACACTGGCCACAAGCGTTAGGAGTTCTCTGTAAATGAGCGAAGCAATCAAAAAGCCTGTCGGCCCTGAAGGCATTATCCAGATGCAGGGCGTGAACAAGTGGTACGGCCAGTTCCACGTGCTGAAAGACATCAACCTCAACGTCAAACAGGGCGAGCGCATCGTCCTGTGCGGCCCGTCAGGTTCCGGCAAATCGACCACCATCCGCTGCCTCAACCGTCTGGAAGAGCACCAGCAGGGGCGCATCGTTGTCGACGGCGTGGAGCTGACCAACGACCTCAAGCAGATCGAAGCGATCCGCCGCGAAGTCGGCATGGTGTTCCAGCACTTCAACCTGTTCCCGCACCTGACCATCCTGCAGAACTGCACGCTGGCGCCGATGTGGGTGCGCAAGATGCCCAAGCGCAAGGCCGAGGAAATCGCCATGCATTATCTGGAGCGCGTACGCATTCCGGAGCAGGCGCATAAATTCCCGGGGCAACTGTCCGGCGGTCAGCAACAGCGTGTGGCGATCGCTCGTGCGCTGTGCATGAAACCGAAAATCATGCTGTTCGACGAACCGACTTCGGCACTCGACCCGGAGATGGTGAAAGAGGTGCTGGACACCATGATCGGTCTCGCCGAGGACGGCATGACCATGCTCTGCGTGACCCACGAAATGGGCTTCGCCCGCACCGTGGCCAACCGTGTGATCTTCATGGACAAGGGCGAAATCGTCGAACAGGCGGCGCCGAACGACTTCTTCGACAACCCGCAGAATGACCGTACCAAGCTGTTCCTGAGCCAGATCCTGCATTGATCGAAATCAGCCAGTGAAATAAACCCGGACCTGTTCCGGGTTTTTTTTTGCCCGCGATTTGCCCCTTGTGCCGATTCGGCTGCCTGACTACCATGTCAGGAAATTCATCCTATGATTGGATGAAAGGGCGAATTTCATGACAGACATCTCACCTTTGATCAAACGATCCCTGGTCGATCAGGCCTTGGATCAGTTGCGCCAGCGCATAACCGATGGCGTGTGGCAGGTCGGCGAACGGCTGCCGACCGAGCCTGAGTTGTGCGCCGAACTGGGCATCAGCCGCAACACCGTGCGCGAAGCCATGCGCGTGCTGGCGTTTTCCGGATTGATCGAAATCCGGCAGGGCGACGGCAGTTATCTGCGCGCAGTGGTCGATCCGATGGACACGCTCAAGGCGTTGTCCCGCTGTTCGCTGGAGCAGGCGCGCGAGACTCGGCACATTCTCGAAGTCGAGGCGATTGGCCTGGCCGCGTTGCGTCGCACCGATGAAGATCTCGCCGCGCTGCGCGAAGCGCTCGGCACCAGCGGCAGCCACTACCACGGCGATCTCGACACTTACATTGCCTGCGATCTGGTGTTCCACCGCCGTCTGGTGGACGCCGCGCACAACCCCACCCTCAGCGAGTTGTATCGCTATTTCTCCAGCATCGTCGGCGCGCAATTGCGCCAGACGCTGAACATCGTCCCGCGCCGTCAGGAAGTGTTCGACCTGCACATCGAGTTGCTCGATGCCGTCGAACAACGCGACCCGGAACGGGCCAAAGCCATATCGAGGCAGTTGATCAATGAACCTTGAAAGCGATAAAAACCTCCCAATCCCCAAGCGCACGGCGGAGCTCGAAGAGCTGCTGATCGACGCCGAGGCTGACGACGAACAAGTGCAGCAAAGCCATCCGCTGGTGCGCCGGCCGTGGCTGTTGCTGCTGGGGCTGATTCTGGTCGCACTGAACCTGCGCCCGGCGCTGTCGAGCATGGCGCCGCTGCTCAGCGAAGTGTCGAAAAGCCTTGGCCTGTCTGCGGCTCAGGCCGGTCTGCTGACCACGTTGCCGGTGTTGTGCCTGGGCTTGTTTGCGCCGCTGGCGCCGATACTGGCGCGGCGTTTCGGCGCTGAACGGGTGGTGCTGGGGATTCTGCTGACCTTGGCCGCCGGCATCATTGTGCGCAGCAACTTCGGTGAGATCGGGCTGTTTGCAGGTAGCGTGCTTGGCGGTGCGAGCATCGGCATTATCGGCGTGCTGCTGCCGGGCATCGTCAAACGCGACTTCGCCAGACACGCCGGGACCATGACCGGCGTGTACACCATGGCCCTGTGCCTGGGCGCGGCAATGGCCGCGGGTTCCACCGTGCCGTTGAGCGAACACTTCGACCACAGCTGGGCACTGGGCCTGGGCTTCTGGGTAATCCCGGCGCTGGTGGCGGCGTTGTTCTGGCTGCCGCAGGTCGGGCAGAAACACGGCGCGCACAACGTCGCCTATCGGGTGAAAGGTCTGCTGCGCGATCCGCTGGCGTGGCAAGTGACCTTGTACATGGGCCTGCAATCGTCGCTGGCGTACATCGTGTTCGGCTGGTTGCCGTCGATTCTGATCGGCCGCGGCCTGACTCCGACCCAGGCCGGCCTGGTGCTGTCCGGCTCGGTGATCATCCAGCTCGCCAGTTCGCTGGCTGCGCCGTGGCTGGCGACCCGTGGCAAGGACCAGCGCCTGGCGATCGTGGTGGTGATGGCGCTGACCCTCGGTGGTCTGTTCGGTTGCCTGTATGCGCCGATTGAAGGGCTGTGGGGCTGGGCGATTCTGCTGGGTCTGGGGCAGGGCGGTACGTTCAGCCTGGCGTTGACCTTGATCGTGCTGCGCTCGCGGGATTCGCATGTGGCGGCGAACCTGTCGAGTATGTCCCAGGGCTTCGGCTACACCTTGGCGTCGATGGGACCGTTCGCGGTCGGCGTGGTGCATGACTGGACCGGCGGCTGGAATGCGGTGGGCTGGATCTTCGGCATCATTGGCACCGGTGCGATCATTGCCGGGCTGGGTGCGGGCCGGGCGCTGTACGTGCAAGTGCAAAGCGAGAAAATCTGACACGGTTCAACTTGTAGGAGTGAGCCTGCTCGCGATAACGGTGTGTCGGTCAACATTGCGCTGACTGATACACCGCTATCGCGAGCAGGCTCACTCCTACAGTGGTTCTGTGTGTTGCTGATATTCGGTGCACGAATGCCGATAGTGTTTCTGCGATTTGCAGCTTATCGTGCTGGCAATCTGTCCATTTCCGGAGTTTGCCCATGAGCGAAGCCCACGCCGCCCTGATCACCCGCTTCTACCAGGCCTTCCAGCGCCTCGACGCCGAGGCCATGGCCGCCTGCTATACCGACGATGTGGTGTTCAGCGATCCGGCCTTCGGTGAACTGCGCGGGCGCGATGCCGGCGACATGTGGCGCATGCTCACCACCCGCGCCAAGGACTTCTCCCTGACTTTCGACAATGTCCGCGCCGACGAGCGCAGCGGCGGCGCGCACTGGGTGGCCACTTACCTGTTCAGCCAGACTGGCAACGTGGTGATCAACGATATCCAGGCGCGCTTCGTCTTTCGCGACGGCAAGATCTGCGAGCACCACGATCACTTCGACCTGTGGCGCTGGTCGCGGCAGGCGTTGGGCTTCAAAGGCCTGCTGCTCGGCTGGACTCCGCTGGTGCGCAACGCGGTCCGGGCGCAGGCGCTTAAAGGTCTGAAGGCATTTCAGGCTACTCGCTGATAAGATCGCGGCCTGTTTCCTACACGTCCAGATCCCGAAGTGACCAGCCTCAGCGAAAAACCGGTTGAAGTCGTCGAGCCAGTGAGCAAGGCCTGGTTCGTCTACCTCGTGCGCGCGGCCAACGGTTCGCTGTACTGCGGGATCAGCGACGACCCGGTGCGCCGCTTCGCCAAGCATCAAAGCGGCAAGGGCGCACGCTTCTTCCTGTCCAGCCCGGCGATGGCGCTGGTCTACACCGAGCGTTGCCGCGACAAGAGCGACGCGTTGCGTCAGGAACGGCTGATCAAAAAACTGCGCAAGAGCGCCAAGGAATGCCTGGTCGCGTCTTATCAATCTGACTGATTGGTTCTCATCAGGCAGATCTGTAGGCTGCTAATCAAATGCACGCTAAGCTGCGGACTCACTTTCTGTGCGGCGGAGCCGAGCATGTCCGAGTTGATTCTGCATCATTACCCGACCTCTCCATTTGCCGAAAAGGCTCGTCTGCTGTTGGGCTTCAAAGGCTTGTCGTGGCGCTCGGTGCACATTTCGCCGGTGATGCCCAAGCCGGATCTGACCGCGCTGACTGGCGGCTACCGCAAGACCCCGGTGTTGCAGATCGGCGCCGACATCTATTGCGACACATCGTTGATTGCCCGTCGTCTGGAGCAGGAAAAAGCCCTGCCGGCGTTTTTCCCGGAAGGCCAGGAAATGACCAGCGCCAGCTTCGCCGCTTGGGCCGATTCGGTGGTGTTCCAGCATGCGGTCAGCCTGGTGTTCCAGCCGGAATCGGTCGCGGTGCGCTTCGGCAAGTTGCCGCCGGAAGCGATCAAGGCCTTTATCGCTGACCGTGCCGGGCTGTTCAGTGGAGGCAGCGCCACGCGACTGTCGGCCGAACAGGCCAAGCATCAATGGCCAACGCTCATGGCGCGGCTGGAGCAGCAATTGCAGCGCGAGCAGGGCGACTTCCTGTTCGGTGAGCCGTCGATTGCCGACTTCGCCCTGGCGCATCCGCTGTGGTTCCTCAAGGCGACGCACGTCACTGCGCCGTTGGTCGATGAATATCCGGCCGTGACTGCCTGGCTGGGCCGTGTGCTGGGCTTTGGTCATGGTGCCGCGAGCGAAATGACTGCCGAGGAGGCGCTGGAAGTGGCGCGCAGTTCGACGCCGGCGGCGCTGCCGGATGAGCAGTTTGTCGATCCGAACGGTTTCAAGGCCGGGCAGCAGGTGGCGATTGCCGCGACAGATTACGGGGTTGATCCGGTGGTGGGTGAGTTGCTGTTTGCTGGCCGCGAAGAGCTGATCCTGCGCCGTGAAGACCCGCATGGCGGCGTGGTGCATGTGCACTTCCCGCGCTTTGGTTTCCGCATCGAAGCCCGCTGATCAGCAAGCGGCTTTTGCTTGGGGGGCAATTGTGGTGAGGGGATTTATCCCCGATGGGGCGCGAAGCGCCCCCAAAAAACTGAACGCCCTACCAAGCAGATTTTGCGACGGCTTCGCCGCCGATCGGGGATAAATCCCCTCACCACAGAGGAGTTGTGTTATTTCAGGGCGGCGAGGATCTCATCCGGGTCGAACCCGCGAATCAACGTGCCATTCACGTCGATCAGCGGAATCCCGCGCCCACCCAGCGCCTCATACGCCTTGCGCGCCTCGGCGTTCTTCTCGATATCAAATTCCCTGAAAGGAATCCCCTTGCTGTCGAGAAAGCGCTTGGTCTGCTTGCAGTAGCCGCACCAGTCGGTGGCATACAGCACGACATGGGCGTTGGCGCGAACCTGCTCAGAGACCATCTGCGACGGGTTGAACACCCGCTCGATCTTGCCCCAGTTCTGATAGATCACGACTACCAGCAGAACCAGCGCAACCTTCTTCAGCACATTGCCGAGCATCAGTTGCGGCGCTTGAGCTGATCGGTGAGCGAGGTTGGCAGGCCCTTGATGATCAAGGTGCCGGCCTCCTCGTCGTACTCGATCTTCGAACCCAGCAGGTGCGCTTCAAAGCTGATCGACAGGCCTTCGGCGCGGCCGGTGAAGCGGCGGAACTGGTTGAGGGTGCGTTTGTCCGCGGGAATCTCCGGCGACAGGCCATAGTCCTTGTTGCGGATGTGATCGTAGAAGGCTTTCGGCCGTTCTTCGTCGATCAGCTCCGACAGCTCTTCCAGGCCCATCGGCTCGCCGAGCTTGGCCTGGCTGCTGGCGTAATCGACCAGGGTCTTGGTTTTCTCGCGGGCGGAGTCTTCCGGCAGGTCTTCGCTTTCGACGAAGTCGCTGAAGGCCTTGAGCAGCGTGCGGGTCTCGCCCGGGCCATCGACGCCTTCCTGGCAGCCGATGAAGTCGCGGAAGTATTCCGAAACCTTCTTGCCGTTCTTGCCCTTGATGAACGAGATGTACTGCTTGGACTGCTTGTTGTTCTGCCACTCGGAGACGTTGATCCGCGCCGCCAGGTGCAATTGGCCGAGGTCGAGGTGACGCGACGGCGTCACGTCCAGCTCATCGGTCACCGCCACGCCTTCACTGTGGTGCAGCAGGGCGATCGCCAGGTAGTCGGTCATGCCTTGCTGATAGTGGGCGAACAGCACGTGGCCACCGACCGACAGGTTCGACTCTTCCATCAGCTTCTGCAGATGCTCGACCGCAACCTTGCTGAACGCGGCGAAGTCCTTGCCGCCTTCCATGTATTCCTTCAGCCAGCCGCTGAACGGGAACGCACCGGATTCCGGGTGGAACAGGCCCCAGGCTTTGCCCTGTTTGGCGTTGTAGCTCTCGTTGAGGTCGGCGAGCATGTTCTCGATGGCCGCGGACTCAGCCAGTTCGGAGTCACGGGCGTGCAGAACTGCGGGCGTGCCGTCAGGTTTTTTGTCGATCAGGTGGACGATGCAATGACGGATCGGCATGGGCTTCTCGGCTGGTGGAAGGGAGGAGGGCAGGCTCCCCCGAAAAAGCGCCCAGTGTACCGCAACCACTGGTTTTGGCGCGGGGTGAAGGGCAAATCCAGGGCGGGTGGGTGCCCTTATGCAGTTTTTTACCGATTTAGAGCAATAAAGCTGACCAAATGGGTAGCTAGAGGCGGATATTTCCCCGTCTCTGTGCTAGTTTTGCCCGGTCTTACGCGAAGTCACTGCGTTAAGCGTGCAATCAGCATTTGTCAGGTCGAACCAAACCCTGATTTCGGCATCTATAACCCGACTCGTCGTGGTTATCGCCGAGGGTGCCAGATCCAGAAGATCGGGCTCGATGGCTGACACTGCACTCTGCAATCCATATGAATTTGATAGGGAAGGAACACTACATGGCTCTTACTAAAGACCAACTGATCGCCGACATCGCTGAAGCTATCGACGCGCCGAAAACCACCGCGCGTAACGCTCTGGACCAACTGGGCCAAATCGTTGCCGATCAGCTGGAAAACGGCGGCGAAATCACCTTGCCAGGTATCGGCAAGCTGAAAGTGACCGAGCGTCCTGCCCGCACTGGCCGTAACCCTTCGACTGGCGCTGCCATCGAAATCCCTGCCAAGAAAGTGATCAAGCTGGTTGTGGCCAAAGGCCTGACCGACGCTGTGAACAAGTAAGACGCAGCGATAAAAAACCGTGCACCGGAGTGATCCGGGCACGGTTTTTTTGTGTCTGCGATTTGGCGATGCACCTCGAACCTTTGTAGGAGTGAGCCTGCTCGCGATAGCGGTGTGTCAGTCACCTTGATGTCGGCTGATACACCGCTTTCGCGAGCAAGCCCGCTCCCACAAGTAGCTCAGTGTCAGCGAACCCAGCGCTCGCGACGCCAGATCTGCTGCTCGGACTTGGTCTGGAAGGTCCACGCCACGAAGCGGCTCTGTTTCTGCCCTTGCGACATCTCCACCACCTGGCTTTCCAGCACACCGGCATTCTTCAGCGCGGTTTCGATGGCGGGCAGGTTCGAGGCTTTCGACACCAGCGTGCTGAACCACAGCACCTTGTGCTGGAAGTGCGCGCTTTCGGCGATCAGTTGTGTCACGAAACGCGCTTCACCGCCCTCACACCACAGTTCGGCGGACTGACCACCGAAGTTCAGCACCGGCAGTTTGCGTTTCGGGTCGGCCTTGCCCAGTGCGCGCCATTTGCGCTCGCTGCCCTTGGTCGCCTCTTCCATCGAAGCGTGGAACGGCGGGTTGCACATGGTCAGGTCGAAGCGCTCGCCCGGCTCCAGCAAGCCGATCAGGATGTGCTTGCGGTTTTCCTGCTGGCGCAGCTTGATGACCTTGTTCAGGTCGTTGGACTGGACGATGGCTCGGGCGGCGGCCACGGCCGTCGGGTCGATTTCCGAACCGAGGAAGTGCCAGCGGTATTCGCTGTTACCAATCAGCGGATAAACGCAGTTGGCGCCCATGCCGATGTCCAGCACGTTGACGATCGCACCGCGCGGGACCTTGCCGTCGTTCATGCTGGCCAGCAGGTCGGCGAGGAAATGCACGTAATCGGCACGGCCCGGGACCGGTGGGCACAGATAGTCCGCCGGGATGTCCCAATGCTCGATGCCATAGAACGCCTTGAGCAGCGCCCGGTTGAACACGCGCACCGCGTCGGGGCTGGCGAAGTCGATGCTTTCCTTGCCGTACGGGTTGGTGATCACGAATTTCGCCAGTTCCGGCGTGGTCTTGATCAGCGCCGGGAAGTCGTAGCGACCCTGGTGGCGATTGCGCGGGTGCAGGCTGGCCTTTTCACGCGGCTCGACGGCTTTGGCCGGGGTCGCGGCATCAGGCTTCTTGCGCGCAGGTTTGGGGGTGCGGGGGGCGTTCATGGGTGTGATCGATTCGGGTATGGCTGAAAGTGGCGGGTATTGTCCCACATCTAAAGGCAACACCGTTCAAACTGTGGGAGCGGGCTTGCTCGCGAAAGTGGTGTGTCCACCAACACATAGGTTGAATGACACACCGCCTTCGCGAGCAAGCCCGCTCCCACAGGGGATTTGTAGCGATTCTTGAATAAAAAAGGGAGGCCTTTGCGGGCCTCCCTTGTTCATTGCGGCTTGCCCTTACAGGCTGGAAATCCGCGCGTGCTGCTCGGCCAGTTTGCCCAGGGCCTGTTCAGCCTCGGCCAGTTTGGCGCGTTCCTTCTCGATGACTTCGGCCGGGGCCTTGTCGACGAAACCGGCGTTGGACAACTTGCCACCAACCCGCTGGACTTCGCCCTGCAGACGCAGGATTTCCTTGTCCAGACGTGCCAGTTCGGCGCCCTTGTCGATCAGACCGGCCATCGGCACCAGCACTTCCATCTCACCCACCAGAGCGGTGGCGGACAGCGGTGCTTCTTCGCCGGCGGCGAGTACGGTGATCGATTCCAGACGCGCCAGCTTCTTCAGCAGCGCCTCGTTTTCGGTCAGGCGACGCTGATCTTCAGCGCTGACGTTCTTCAGGTAGATCGGCAGCGGTTTGCCCGGGCCGATGTTCATTTCGCCACGGATGTTACGTGTGCCGAGCATCAGACCCTTGAGCCATTCGATGTCGTCTTCGGCGGCCGGATCGATGCGCGCCTCGTTGGCCACCGGCCAGGGTTGCAGCATGATCGTCTTGCCCTGAATACCGGCCAGCGGCGCGATGCGCTGCCAGATTTCTTCAGTGATGAACGGCATGAACGGGTGCGCCAGACGCAGCGCCACTTCCAGTACGCGCACCAGGGTGCGACGGGTGCCGCGCTGACGCTCGACCGGAGCGTTTTCGTCCCACAGCACTGGCTTGGACAGTTCCAGGTACCAGTCGCAGTACTGGTTCCAGATGAACTCGTACAGCGCTTGCGCGGCGAGGTCGAAACGGAACTGATCCAGTTGACGGGTCACTTCGGCTTCGGTGCGCTGCAGTTGCGAGATGATCCAGCGATCCGCCAGCGACAGCTCGTAGGCTTCGCCGTTCTGGCCGCAGTCTTCGCCCTTGTCCAGAACATAACGCGCGGCGTTCCAGATCTTGTTGCAGAAGTTGCGATAGCCTTCGACGCGGCCCATGTCGAACTTGATGTCGCGACCGGTGGACGCCAGCGAGCAGAAGGTGAAGCGCAGGGCGTCGGTGCCGTAGCTGGCGATGCCGTCGGCGAACTCGTCGCGGGTCTGCTTCTCGATCTTCTTCGCCAGTTTCGGCTGCATCATGCCGGAGGTGCGTTTCTGCACCAGGGCTTCCAGCTCGATACCGTCGATGATGTCCAGCGGGTCCAGGACGTTGCCCTTGGACTTGGACATCTTCTGGCCCTGGCCATCACGCACCAGACCGTGCACGTAAACGGTCTTGAACGGTACTTGCGGGGTGCCGTCCTCGTTCTTGATCAGGTGCATCGTCAGCATGATCATCCGGGCAACCCAGAAGAAAATGATGTCGAAACCGGTGACCAGCACGTCGGTGGAGTGGAATTTTTTCAGGAACTCGGTCTTTTCCGGCCAGCCGAGGGTGGAGAACGTCCACAGGCCCGAGCTGAACCAGGTGTCGAGCACGTCGTTGTCCTGTTGCAGCGCAACGTCCGGGCCGAGGTTGTGCTTGGCACGCACTTCGGCTTCGTCGCGACCGACGTAGACCTTGCCCGACTCGTCGTACCAGGCCGGAATCCGGTGGCCCCACCACAGCTGACGGCTGATGCACCAGTCCTGGATGTCGCGCATCCACGAGAAGTACATGTTTTCGTACTGTTTTGGCACGAACTGGATACGGCCGTCTTCAACGGCGGCAATCGCCGGTTCAGCCAGAGGCTTGGTCGACACGTACCACTGGTCGGTCAGCCACGGCTCGATGACGGTACCGGAACGGTCGCCTTTCGGCACTTTCAGGTTGTGATCGTCGACGCTGACCAGCAGGCCGGCGGCGTCGAACGCAGCGACGATCTGCTTGCGCGCTTCGAAACGCTCGAGACCGGCGTATTCGGCCGGGATCTTGCCGTCGATGCTGTCATTCAACGTGCCGTCGAGGTTGAACACCTGGGCTGCTGGCAGCACGTTGGCGTTCTTGTCGAAGATGTTCAGCAGCGGCAGGTTGTGGCGCTTGCCGACTTCGTAGTCGTTGAAATCGTGGGCCGGGGTGATCTTCACGCAACCGGTGCCGAACTCTGGATCGCAGTAATCGTCGGCGATGATCGGGATGCGGCGGCCAACCAGTGGCAGCTCGACAAATTTGCCGATCAGGGCTTTGTAGCGCTCATCGTTCGGGTTAACCGCGACGGCGGAGTCACCGAGCATGGTTTCCGGACGGGTGGTCGCGACGATCAGGAAATCGTTGCCTTCAGCGGTTTTCGCGCCGTCAGCCAGCGGATACTTGAGGTTCCACAGGAAACCTTTCTCGTCGTGGTTTTCCACTTCGAGGTCGGAAATCGCCGTGTGCAACTTGGTGTCCCAGTTGACCAGACGCTTGCCGCGGTAGATCAGGCCGTCTTCGTGCAGGCGTACGAAGGCTTCTTTAACCGCTTCCGAGAGACCGTCGTCCATGGTGAAGCGCTCGCGGCTCCAGTCCACGGACGAGCCGAGGCGGCGGATCTGGCGGCTGATGTTGCCACCGGACTGATCTTTCCACTCCCAGACTTTCTCGAGGAACTTCTCGCGGCCCAGGTCATGGCGGTTCTGGCCGGTGGCTTCCAGTTGACGCTCCACCAGCATCTGCGTGGCGATACCGGCGTGGTCGGTGCCCGGCTGCCACAGGGTGTTGCGACCCTGCATGCGGCGGAAACGGATCAGGGCGTCCATGATCGCGTTGTTGAAACCGTGCCCCATGTGCAGGCTGCCGGTGACGTTCGGCGGCGGGATCATGATGGTGTAGGAATCGCCCGCGCCTTGCGGTGCGAAATAGTTCTCGGACTCCCAGGTGTTGTACCAGGAAGTTTCAATGGCGTGCGGCTGGTAGGTCTTATCCATGCGCGGCGGGACCCTATTGGCATTTATTCAGGAAAAGCCGGGAAGTATAGCGGGGCAAGGGGCTGAGGGCGAGCGGGGGGAGGCTGGGCGGACACGAATGTTGGGGGGAGCCTTGTGGTGAGGGGATTTATCCCCGATGGGCCGCGCAGCAGCCCTAATATTTCAATCACGCTGCGTATTTGCAGGGTTCACGACTGCTGCGCAGCCGATCGGGGATAAATCCCCTCGCCACAAGGAGATCCATCCGGGTTATTCGTACTGGCTGAGGAGCCGTTCCATCCGCGCCTCGAGGCGGCGTTTGATTTCGGTTTCGATGTGCGGCGCGAAGTCGTCGATCACGTCCTGCATGATCAATTGCGCAGCGGCGCGCAGTTCGCTGTCCAGGTGCAGCAGGGCGTCCGGGCCTTTATCCACAGGTGCTGCCGGTTTGGCAGCAGGCGCCGGGGTCGGAGCTTGGTGCGGTTCGATGGCGGGCGGCGTGGCGTCGACGGCCTCGAACAGCATCGGAATCTGTTCCTGTTCGCCGTCCTCGACCGTGTCGGTCAGCAAGGGCGGTTGCAGGTTGTCATCGCCGAGCAACTGGCGGATCGATTCGAGATCGTCCAGCAGGTGTGCGGGCTTTTGCAGCGGTTTTGGAGTGTCCATCGGCGTACTCAGAGTCGCTGTAAACGGTGATCTTGCAGAGGATAGCCCTGTTCGCGGTAGAAACGGAAACTCTCCCGTGCCGCCGCGCGAATCGTCGGATCTTCCACCACCACTTCCGCCACGCGGGCGAATTTACTGGCGAAGGCCGGGACTTTCAGGTCGAGGTTGACCAGCAAGTCCTGATGCTCGCCGCAGTCAGCGCCCGTTCCCAGCACGATCAAACCGTCCGGTTCGCTCTCGGCAGGGCCGTGCGGCACGAACGTTTCGCCCTTGAACGCCCACAGGCGCGCATCGAGATCGTCACGCTGAGCAGCATCGCTGCAATGCAGGTAGATGCGGTGGCCCATGCGCCAGGCTTTCTCAGTGAGCTTGCAGGCAAAGTCCAGGCGAGCCGATGGGTCGGCGCTGGGCAGGATATAGAAGTCGACTTTGGTCATTGCGGTTCCTGAGCCTTGAGCGGCGTCACCGTAGAGTGACGCCGCCCAGGTTCATCGGTTTCAGGCTTTGGCGCGGTCCAGCAGGTATTGGGTCAGCAGCGGAACCGGACGGCCGGTGGCGCCCTTGTCCTTGCCGCCGCTGGTCCATGCGGTGCCCGCGATGTCCAGGTGCGCCCAGTTGAGGTTCTTGGTGAAGCGCGACAGGAAGCACGCGGCGGTGATGGTGCCGGCCTTCGGCCCGCCAATGTTGGCGATGTCGGCGAACGGGCTGTCCAGTTGCTCCTGGTATTCGTCGAACAGCGGCAGTTGCCAGGCGCGGTCGTCAGCGGCTTTGCCGGCGCTGAGCAGTTGCTCGATCAGTTCGTCGTTGTTGCCCAGCAGGCCAGACGTGTGTGCACCGAGTGCAACCACGCAGGCACCGGTCAGGGTGGCGATGTCGATCACCGCTTGCGGCTTGAAGCGTTCGGAGTAGGTCAGGGCATCGCACAGCACCAGACGGCCTTCGGCGTCGGTGTTGAGGATTTCCACGGTCTGGCCGCTCATGGTGGTGACGATGTCGCCCGGACGCGAAGCATTGCCGCTCGGCATGTTTTCGGCGCAGGCGAGGATGCACACCAGGTTGATCGGCAGTTTCAGTTCGAGCACGGCACGCAGGGTACCGAACACGGAGGCCGCGCCACCCATGTCGTACTTCATTTCGTCCATGCCGGCGCCCGGCTTGAGGCTGATGCCGCCGGTGTCGAAGGTGATGCCTTTGCCGACCAGCGCGTAAGGCTTCTCGGATTTCTTGCCACCGTTGTATTGCATGACGATCAGGCGCGGCGGTTGGGCGCTGCCTTGGCCGACGGCGTAGAACGAGCCCATGCCCAGGGATTTGATCTTCTTCTCGTCGAGGACTTCGACTTTCAGATCCTTGAACTCTTTGCCGAGGTTCTTGGCTTGCTCGCCGAGGAAGGTCGGGTGGCAGATGTTCGGCGGCAGGTTGCCCAGATTACGGGTGAAGGCCATGCCGTTGGCGATCGCGGTGGCATGGTTCACGGCGCGCTGCACTTCAGCCTGAGCAGCCTTGATGGTCAGCAGGGTGATTTTCTTCAGGGCGCGCGGTTCGGCTTTCTGGCTCTTGAACTGGTCGAAGGTGTATTCACCGTCCACCAGGGTTTCCGCCAGCAGACGGGTCTTGCCGTAGCTGTCGCGGTTCTTGACGATGATTTCATCCAGGGCCAGCACGGCATCGCTGCCACCCAGACCTTTCAGGGTATTGAGGATGCCAGCCACGATTTTACGGAACGGACGGTCACCCAGTTCTTCATCCTTGCCCACGCCGACCAGCAGCACGCGCTCGGCTTTGAGATTCAGCAGGCTGTGCAGCAGCAGGCTCTGACCGACCTTGCCGGCCAGATCGCCACGCTTGAGCACGGCGCTGATCGCGCCACCGCTCAGCTCGTCGACCTGTCTGGCGGCGACGCCGAGTTTGCGGCCTTCGCCGACGGCAACCACCAGGGTGGCGGTTTTCAACGTTTCTGGGCTAACGCTTTTTACAACCAGTTCCATGTCCGGATCCCTGAATGAATGGTCAACACACAGGCGTTCGACGGTGTCCGCAGTCGCCTGCTTATAGATAGAAGAGGCGCAGGTCTGTGCCTGCGACGAAGGCGGCAGTTTGAACCTCGCTCACCGCGCCTGACAACCCTCGGTTGTGCGATCTTCAACGGAATCTACGCTTGGGTGAGTGTGCGCAGTGACAGGCGCCCTCAATCACAGGATAATGCCGCATCTTTTTTCGACGGCTCTGCCTTGCGGGTCGCTCGAAACATTTGCTTGTTTGGCCGCCTTAGCCTGACAACCCTGGAGTGTCTGGTTTGATCGTCTTCCGTTATCTGTCCCGTGAAGTGATGTTGACCCTGAGCGCCGTCAGCGCCGTGCTGCTGGTCATCATCATGAGCGGTCGCTTCATCAAATACCTTGCCCAGGCCGCTGCGGGCCAACTCGATCCGGGATCGCTGTTCCTGATCATGGGTTACCGTCTGCCGGGTTTCATGCAACTGATCCTGCCGTTGGGTCTGTTTCTCGGGATCCTGCTGGCTTACGGCCGGTTGTACCTCGAAAGCGAAATGACCGTGCTCTCGGCCACCGGCATGAGTCAGCAGCGTCTGCTGCGCATGACCCTGTTCCCGGCAACGCTGGTGGCACTGGTGGTGGCGTGGCTGAGCCTGAGTCTGGCCCCGCAGGGCGCCAACCAGTTCCAGCTGCTGCTGAACAAGCAGGACGCCCTGACCGAATTCGATACCCTCGAACCTGGCCGTTTCCAGGCGTTGCGTGACGGCACTCGGGTGACCTACACCGAAAGCCTGACCGACGATCGCGTCAACCTCGGTGGCGTGTTCATCTCGCAGAAAAACCTCGGCTCCGATCAGAAGGACCGCGGGATTTCCGTGCTGGTGGCCGAAAAAGGCCGCCAGGAAGTTCACTCGGACGGCAACCTCTATCTGATCCTGCACAACGGCTATCGCTATGACGGCAGCCCGGGTCAGGCCGATTACCGCGCGATCAAATACGACACCTACGGCGTATTGCTGCCAAAACCGGATGCCAGTGACGAAGTCACCGACCGTGACGCGATCCCGACTTCGACCCTGCTGGGCGCCGACGACGAGCGTTCCAGGGCCGAACTGCAATGGCGGATTTCCCTGCCGTTGCTGGTGTTCATCGTGACCCTGATGGCGGTGCCGCTGTCGCGGGTCAATCCGCGTCAGGGCCGTTTCCTGAAGCTGCTGCCGGCGATTCTTCTTTATATGGCTTACCTGACCATCCTGATTGCCGCCCGCGGCGCCCTCGAAAAAGGCAAGATCCCGCCGGCCCTTGGCCTGTGGTGGGTGCACGGGATCTTCCTGGTCATCGGTCTCGGCCTGCTGTACTGGGAGCCGATGCGTCTGAAGCTGGCCAGCCGTCGCAGCGCTGCGCTGGAGGTGGCCCGTGGTTAAACTCGACCGCTACATCGGCAGCAGCGTATTCGTGGCGATCATCGCCGTGCTGGCGATCATTCTGGGTCTGGCGACCCTGTTTGCCTTCATCGACGAGATGAGCGACGTCAGCGATACCTACACGCTGACCGATGTGCTGAGCTTCGTCCTACTCACCGCGCCGCGTCGCCTGTACGAAATGCTGCCGATGGCCGCGCTGATCGGCTGTCTGATCGGCCTCGGCAGTCTGGCCAGCAGCAGCGAACTGACGGTCATGCGTGCCGCGGGTGTGTCCATCGGGCGCATCGTCTGGGCCGTTATGAAGCCAATGCTGGTGCTGATGCTGGCTGGCGTGCTGATCGGCGAATACGTGGCCCCGGCCACCGAAAGCATGGCCCAGGCCAATCGCTCGCTGGCGCAAGGCAGCGGCGACGCGCAGAGCGCCAAGCACGGCATGTGGCACCGTCAGGGTGAGGAATTCATCCATATCAACGCCGTGCAACCCGACGGTCTGTTGTATGGCGTGACCCGCTATCACTTCGACAAAGAGCGCCACCTGCTCAGCTCCAGCTTCGCCAAGCGTGCGGAGTTCGACGGCAAGCGCTGGCTGCTCAGCGACGTGACCACCACGGTGTTCCACGAGCGCAGCACCGAAGTGGTGAATGCGCCGAGCGAGGAGTGGGACGTGTCGCTGAGCCCGCAACTGCTCAATACGGTGGTGATGGCGCCTGAGTCGCTGTCGATTTCCGGTCTGTGGGGCTACATCCACTACCTGGCGGATCAAGGCCTGAGCAATGGCCGCTATTGGCTGGCATTTTGGGTCAAGGTGTTGCAGCCGCTGGTCACCGCCGCGCTGGTGCTGATGGCGATCTCCTTCATCTTCGGTCCGTTGCGCTCGGTCACCCTCGGTCAGCGAGTGTTCACCGGTGTGCTGGTGGGCTTCACCTTCCGCATCGTCCAGGATCTGCTTGGCCCTTCGAGCCTGGTGTTCGGTTTCTCGCCGCTGTTCGCGGTGCTGGTGCCGGCCACGGTCTGTGCGCTGGCGGGTGTGTGGTTGCTGCGACGGGCCGGCTGATGGCCGCGTTGTTGCCAACGCTGTAACCGCGAAAACGCCTCGGTCGACAGATCGGGGCGTTTTCGTATGCAATCCGGGTGACAGGCGAACGTGACGCTTGCGCCGTGTATCAGGTACAATTCCCGGCTATTTTTCGGCGGGCCAAGCCTGCAGCCTTTTTGAGTGTTGATCCGTGAGTGATTTGAGTCATATCCGCAATTTCTCCATCATCGCCCACATTGACCATGGCAAGTCGACGCTGGCTGACCGTTTCATCCAGATGTGCGGTGGCCTGGCCGAGCGTGAAATGGAAGCCCAGGTACTGGATTCCATGGATCTGGAGCGCGAACGCGGGATCACCATCAAGGCCCACAGCGTTACCCTCTATTACAAAGCCAAAGATGGCGTCACCTACCAGCTGAACTTCATTGACACCCCGGGTCACGTCGACTTCACCTACGAAGTCAGCCGTTCCCTGGCCGCGTGTGAAGGTGCGTTGCTGGTGGTCGATGCCGGTCAGGGTGTTGAAGCCCAGTCCGTGGCCAACTGCTACACCGCCATCGAGCAAGGCCTCGAGGTCATGCCGGTGCTGAACAAGATCGACCTGCCCCAGGCCGAGCCGGACCGCGTCAAGGACGAGATCGAGAAGATCATCGGCATCGACGCCACCGACGCCGTCACCTGCAGCGCCAAGACCGGCCTGGGTGTCGACGAAGTGCTCGAGCGTCTGGTCGCGACCATTCCTGCGCCGACCGGCAACATCGAAGATCCGCTGCAAGCGCTGATCATCGACTCCTGGTTCGACAACTACCTGGGCGTTGTCTCCCTGGTGCGCGTGCGTCATGGCCGCGTGAAGAAGGGCGACAAGATCCTGGTGAAATCCACCGGCAAGATCCACCTGGTCGACAGCGTTGGTGTATTCAATCCGAAGCACACTGCTACCGCTGACCTCAAGGCTGGCGAAGTGGGCTTCATCATCGCCAGCATCAAGGACATTCACGGTGCACCGGTCGGTGACACCCTGACCCTGAGCTCGACTCCGGATGTGCCGGTTCTGCCCGGTTTCAAACGCATCCAGCCACAGGTTTACGCCGGTCTGTTCCCGGTCAGCTCCGACGACTTCGAGGATTTCCGCGAAGCGCTGCAGAAACTGACCCTGAACGACTCGTCGCTGCAGTACACCCCGGAAAGCTCCGACGCACTGGGCTTCGGCTTCCGTTGCGGGTTCCTCGGCATGCTGCACATGGAGATCATCCAGGAGCGCCTCGAGCGCGAATACGACCTGGACCTGATCACCACCGCGCCAACGGTAATTTTCGAGCTGGTGCTGAAAACCGGTGAAACGATTTACGTCGACAACCCATCCAAGCTTCCGGATGTGTCGGCCATCGAAGACATGCGCGAGCCAATCGTGCGGGCCAACATTCTGGTTCCGCAGGAACACCTGGGCAACGTCATCACCCTGTGCATCGAGAAGCGCGGCGTACAGGTCGACATGCTGTTCCTCGGCAATCAGGTCCAGGTGACCTACGACCTGCCGATGAACGAAGTGGTCCTGGACTTCTTCGACCGTCTCAAATCCACCAGCCGTGGCTATGCTTCGCTGGATTACCATTTCGATCGTTACCAATCGGCTAATCTGGTGAAACTGGACGTGCTGATCAACGGTGACAAGGTCGACGCCCTGGCGTTGATCGTGCACCGTGACAATTCGCACTTCAAAGGTCGCCAGTTGACCGAGAAGATGAAAGAACTGATTCCTCGTCAGATGTTCGACGTGGCGATCCAGGCGGCCATTGGCGGTCAGATCGTTGCCCGGACAACCGTCAAGGCACTCAGAAAGAACGTATTGGCCAAATGCTACGGCGGTGACGTAAGCCGTAAGAAAAAGCTGCTTGAAAAGCAAAAGGCCGGTAAGAAACGCATGAAGCAGGTCGGCAACGTGGAAATTCCACAAGAAGCCTTCCTTGCCGTGCTCAGGTTGGAATAGTCAGGTCCTATGTCACTAAATTTCCCGCTGTTGCTGGTCATCGCCGTGTTGGTCTGCGGCCTGTTGGCGTTGCTCGATCTGCTGTTCCTGGCGCCGCGTCGGCGTGCTGCCATTGCCTCTTACCAAGGCAGTGTCAGCCAGCCCGAGCCCGTGGTGGTCGAGAAGCTGAACAAAGAGCCGTTGCTGGTTGAATACGGCAAGTCGTTCTTTCCGGTGCTGTTCATCGTGCTGGTGCTGCGTTCGTTCCTGGTGGAACCGTTCCAGATCCCGTCCGGCTCGATGAAACCGACTCTGGACGTGGGCGACTTCATTCTGGTGAACAAGTTTTCTTACGGGATCCGCCTGCCGGTGATCGACAAGAAAATCATCGAAGTCGGTGATCCGCAGCGTGGTGATGTGATGGTGTTCCGCTACCCGAGCGACCCGAACGTCAACTACATCAAGCGTGTAGTCGGCCTGCCGGGCGATACGGTGCGTTACACCGCCGACAAGCGTCTGTTGGTCAATGGCGAGTCGATTGCCGAGCAACTGGTCGGCTCCGAGCCGGGCACGCTGGGCAGCGCGGAACTCTACAAGGAAAAACTCGGCGCTGCCGAGCACCTGATCCGCAAGGAAATGAGCCGCTACCGCGCTACGCCGGACCATACCTGGACCGTGCCGGCCGGGCACTACTTCATGATGGGCGACAACCGCGACAACTCCAACGACAGTCGCTACTGGGATGACCCGAACATTCCCAAGGATCTGCTGGGCATGGTTCCCGACCAGAATATCGTCGGCAAAGCCTTCGCTGTCTGGATGAGCTGGCCGGAACCGAAACTCAGCCACCTGCCGAATTTCTCGCGGGTTGGCCTGATCAAGTAATCAATCACGGCGCTGTTGACCACAGCGCCGAATGCATTTCTGGAGTCGACACAAATCGGCACCAGGGCATGAAGCCACGATATTCAGGACGTCATTTTTGAACACAGCGTTAATTGTCCCAGGCCTGCGCCGTACCCCGGCGATGGCAGTGGAATCCAGCCACGAACTCAGCGTGGGTAAACCGTGAGCGTTTCTCTAAGCCGTCTCGAGCGTCAGCTCGGTTATACCTTCAAGGATCAGGAGCTGATGCTGCTGGCCCTCACGCACCGCAGCTTTGCCGGGCGTAACAACGAACGCCTGGAATTCCTCGGCGATGCCATCCTCAACTTCGTCGCTGGCGAGGCGCTGTTCGATCGCTTCCCGCTGGCCCGCGAAGGCCAGTTGTCGCGTTTGCGCGCACGTTTGGTGAAGGGTGAGACACTGGCTGTGCTGGCCCGTGGTTTCGACTTGGGCGACTACCTGCGTCTGGGATCGGGCGAACTGAAAAGCGGTGGCTTCCGTCGCGAATCGATTCTGGCCGATGCCCTCGAAGCGTTGATCGGCGCGATCTACCTGGATGCCGGCATGGACGTCGCTCGCGAGCGCGTACTGGCATGGCTGGCCGGTGAGTTCGAAGGCCTGACGCTGGTCGATACCAACAAGGATCCCAAGACCCGTCTGCAGGAACATCTGCAATCGCGCGGTTGCGAACTGCCACGCTACGAAGTGGTGGATATCCAGGGTGAGCCGCACTGCCGTACCTTCTTCGTCGAGTGCGAAGTGGTCTTATTGAATGAAAAAAGCCGAGGTCAGGGTGTGAGCCGTCGTATTGCCGAACAGGTAGCGGCCGCCGCAGCACTGATTGCCCTGGGCGTGGAGAATGGCAATGACTGATACAAACGCAACTCGCTGTGGCTACGTTGCCATCGTCGGCCGTCCCAACGTCGGTAAGTCGACGCTGCTGAACCACATCCTCGGCCAGAAGCTCGCGATCACCTCGCGCAAGCCGCAGACCACCCGTCACAACATGCTCGGGATCAAGACCGAGGGTGACGTGCAGGCGATCTACGTCGACACCCCCGGCATGCACAAGGGTGGCGAAAAGGCCCTGAACCGCTACATGAACAAAACCGCTTCGGCAGCATTGAAAGACGTCGACGTGGTGATCTTCGTAGTCGATCGCACCAAGTGGACCGAAGAAGACCAGATGGTCCTGGAGCGCGTGCAGTACGTGACCGGCCCGCTGATCGTCGCACTGAACAAGACCGACCGCATCGAAGACAAGGCCGAGCTGATGCCGCACCTGTCGTGGTTGCAGGAACAGCTGCCGAACGCACAGATCATCCCGATTTCCGCGCAACACGGGCACAACCTCGACGCGCTGGAAAAGGTCATCGCCGATCACCTGCCGGAGAACGATCACTTCTTCCCGGAAGACCAGATCACCGACCGTAGCAGCCGTTTCCTCGCCGCCGAACTGGTGCGCGAGAAAATCATGCGTCAGATGGGCGCCGAGCTGCCGTACCAGATCACCGTCGAGATCGAAGAGTTCAAGCAGCAGGGCAAGACCCTGCACATCCACGCGCTGATCCTCGTCGAGCGTGACGGCCAGAAGAAGATCATCATTGGCGACAAGGGCGAGCGCATCAAGCGCATCGGCACCGAGGCGCGCAAGGACATGGAGCTGCTGTTCGACTCCAAGATCATGCTCAACCTTTGGGTCAAGGTGAAGGGCGGCTGGTCCGACGACGAGCGTGCACTGCGTTCGCTGGGTTACGGCGACCTGTAATCACCGTTCCTGAGAACACCGATACCCACTGTGGGAGCGAGCCTGCTCGCGAAGGGAAGTAACATTCAGCATTGATGTTGACTGTCACTCCGCTTTCGCGAGCAGGCTCGCTCCCACATTTGGTTTTTGGGTGGTGTGTAAAAACCGCGTTTCTTCATCGAGAACTCCATGTCGCAAACCCCACCTCCTGCCCAACTCGCCTACGTCCTGCATTCGCGCGCCTACCGCGAAACCAGCGCGCTGGTCGACTTCCTCACGCCGCAAGGGCGGCTGCGGGCGGTGTTGCGCAGTGCGCGGGGCAAGGCCGGGACACTGGCGCGGCCGTTCGTGCCGCTGGAAGTCGAGTTTCGTGGCAAGGGTGAACTGAAGAATGTCGGGCGCATGGAAAGTGCCGGCAACGCGACCTGGATGGTCGGTGAGGCGCTGTTCAGTGGCCTCTACCTCAATGAGCTGCTGATCCGCCTGCTGCCCGCCGAAGACCCGCACCCGGCGGTGTTCGACCATTACGCTGCAACACTGCTGGCCCTGGCCGAGGGTCGCCCGTTGGAGCCGCTACTGCGTTCTTTCGAATGGCGCCTGTTGGACGATCTCGGTTACGGCTTCTCCCTGAATACCGATATCCACAGCGAACCGGTCGCGCCGGACGGTCTGTATCGTCTGCAAGTGGACGCCGGACTTGAGCGGGTGTTTCTGTTGCAGCCGGGCTTGTTCAACGGCACCGAGCTGCTGGCCATGGCCGAAGCCGACTGGACCGCGCCCGGCGCACTGTCGGCGGCCAAGCGGCTGATGCGTCAGGCACTGGCCGTGCACTTGGGCGGTCGCCCCCTCGTCAGCCGCGAGCTATTTCGCAAGCCCTGATATGCTGTGCGCCGAATCTTTCCCTTCAGGAGCGCATCCGTGACCACCAGCAATCGCATTCTTCTTGGCGTGAACATCGACCACGTCGCCACCCTGCGTCAGGCCCGTGGCACACGCTACCCGGATCCGGTCAAGGCAGCGCTGGACGCGGAAGAGGCTGGCGCCGACGGCATCACCGTGCACTTGCGTGAAGACCGCCGGCACATTCAGGAGCGCGACGTGCTGCTGCTCAAGGATGTGCTGCAGACCCGCATGAATTTCGAAATGGGCGTCACCGAAGAAATGATGGCGTTCGCCGAACGCATCCGTCCGGCGCACATCTGCCTGGTTCCGGAAACCCGTCAGGAACTGACCACTGAAGGCGGTCTGGATGTAGCGGGGCAGGAAGAACGCATCAGGGCAGCGGTCGAGCGCCTGTCGAAGATCGGCAGCGAGGTGTCGCTGTTCATCGATGCTGACGAGCGCCAGATCGCTGCGTCGAAGCGCGTCGGTGCGCCGGCCATCGAACTGCACACCGGGCGTTACGCCGATGCCGAAACCCCGACTGAAGTTGCTGAAGAATTGAAGCGTGTGGCGGACGGTGTGGCGTTTGGTCTGGCGCAGGGCCTGATCGTCAATGCCGGGCATGGCCTGCATTATCACAACGTCGAAGCCGTGGCGGCGATCAAAGGCATCAACGAATTGAACATCGGCCATGCGCTGGTGGCGCATGCGTTGTTCGTCGGGTTCAAGTCTGCAGTGTCCGAGATGAAGGCGCTGATCTTGGCTGCCGCCAAGCACTAAGCCTCGACACAAAAACCTGTGGGAGCGAGCCTGCTCGCGAAAGCGGTAAATCAGTCAACCATGATGTCGACTGACACGACGCCTTCGCGAGCAGGCTCGCTCCCACATTTGTTTTTGGGGCGGTGGTTAGAGCGGGGCAGGCTCTTGAGCCGGTTTTGACTTGTCGATACCGGGCACATGCAGATTGCCCTCGGCCACCTGATCGCCTTCAAGCTGCGGCTGGGTCACCCAGGTCAGGATGTCGTAGTAGCGACGGATGTTCGCCACGAAATGCACTGGCTCGCCGCCCCGGGCGTAGCCGTAGCGGGTCTTGCTGTACCACTGCTTCTGCGACAGGCGCGGCAGCATCTTCTTCACGTCCAGCCACTTGTCCGGGTTCAGGCCTTCGCGGGACGCCAGTTTGCGTGCGTCATCGAGGTGACCGCTGCCGACGTTGTACGCCGCCAGGGCAAACCAGGTGCGGTCCGGCTCCTGAATCGATTCGTCGAGCTGATCCTTCATGTAGGCCAGGTACTTGGCGCCGCCCATGATGCTTTGCTTGGGATCGAGACGGTTCGACACGCCCATCGCCTGAGCGGTGTTCTGGGTCAGCATCATCAAACCGCGCACGCCGGTTTTCGAAGTGACTGCCGGTTGCCACAGCGATTCCTGATAACCGATGGCCGCCAGTAGGCGCCAGTCGACTTTCTCTTTCTTGGCGTAGGTTTTGAAGTGCTGTTCGTATTTGGGCAGGCGCTGCTGCAAGTGCTGGGCGAAGGTGGTGGCGCCCATGTAGCCGAGGACATCGACATGGCCGTAATAACGGTCTTTCAGGCGCTGCAGGGTGCCGTTCTTCTGCACCTTGTCGAGGTAGGCGTTGATCTCGTTGAGCAGGCTGTTGTCTTCGCCAGCAGCCACCGCCCAACTCTGGCTGCGCGCATCGCCGAGGTCGAAGGCCACGCGGATGTTGGTGAAGTACACCTGGTTCATCGCCACTTCGTTGGAGTCGACCAGCGTCAGGTCGATCTGGCCTTCATCGACCATGCGCAACAGGTCGACCACTTCAACGGCGTCGGATTCTTCGTATTCGATGCCTGGAAATTTCTTTTTCAGCTCCGCCAGTTGTTCAGCGTGGGTGCTGCCCTTGAGCACCATGATCTTCTTGCCGACCAGATCGCCTGGGTCGGTAGGGCGCGACTGGCCGTTGCGGTAGATGATCTGCGGGGTGACTTCGAGGTAGGAGTGGGAAAAGCGCACCTGCTTCTTGCGATCCTCGCTGCTGACCAGACCTGCCGCCGCCAGCACCGGGCCGTTCGGCTTGCCGATCTGATTGAACAGGTCATCGAGGTTGTCGGCGGTCTCGATCTTCAGTTCAACCCCCAAATCGTCGGCGAAGCGCTTCACCAGCTCGTATTCGAAGCCGGTTTCACCGCTGCGATCCTGAAAGTAGGTGGCGGGGCTGTTACGGGTAATCACCCGCAGCACACCATCCTCCTTTACGCGCTCGAGTGTGTTGGGTTTATCAACACAGCCACCGAGCATCAGGAAGAGTCCGGTTGCGATCAGCCATTTGGCGTACCGCGGACGCAAAGCCGTTGGGAAAAACATCTGCGCAGTATACGCAAACGGCTGCGGGCGCCATATCTCGACAGTGAGCGGCTTGTCTGCTAGAGATCACAAAACCGCACGAAACCCCGCAGGAATGGGGCTGAACGGCATTTTGTGACAGGAAAAATAAGCACGGCTCGTGCACCCTCGGAATTTGACTTCAAAGGCAGAAACACAGATTGATATCCGAGTGCAACCGTGCGTAGCGTTTCGGGTGATGTTGAGGGCGGTTTAGGCTAGAATGCACGGCCTCAAAGCACACCCCTTCCCGAGGCTGTCCCGAAGATGTTGATCCTGCGCGGCGCTCCTGCCCTTTCTGCCTTTCGCCACAGCAAACTCCTTGAGCAACTGAGCCAGAAGGTTCCAGCTGTCAGTGGCCTGTATGCTGAATTCGCTCACTTCGCCGAAGTCACCGGCGTCCTGACCGGCGACGAACAGCAGGTGCTTGCGCGCCTTCTGAAGTACGGCCCAAGCGTTCCGGTACAAGAGCCGACCGGCCGTCTGTTTCTGGTGTTGCCGCGTTTCGGCACCATCTCGCCATGGTCGAGCAAGGCCAGCGACATCGCTCGCAACTGCGGCCTGAGCAAGATCCAGCGCCTGGAGCGCGGCATCGCGTTCTACGTGGCCGGCCAGTTCAGCGACGCCGAAGCCCAGCAAATCGCCGACGTGCTGCATGACCGCATGACCCAGATCGTTCTGGGCAATCTGGAACAGGCCGCCGGTCTGTTCAGCCACGCCGAGCCTAAGCCGCTGACCGCGATCGACATTCTCGGTGGCGGCCGCGCCGCGCTGGAAAAAGCCAACACCGAGCTGGGCCTGGCCCTGGCCGAAGACGAGATCGACTACCTGGTCAACGCCTTCAACGGTCTCAAGCGCAACCCGCACGACATCGAACTGATGATGTTCGCCCAGGCCAACTCCGAGCACTGCCGCCACAAGATCTTCAACGCCAGTTGGGATATTGACGGCGAAAGCCAGGAAAAAAGCCTGTTCGGCATGATCAAGAACACCTATCAGATGCACAACGAAGGCGTGCTGTCCGCTTATAAGGACAACGCTTCGGTGATCGTCGGTAACGTCGCCGGCCGCTTCTTCCCGGATCCGGAAACCCGCCAGTACGGCGCGGTGCAGGAGCCGGTGCACATCCTGATGAAGGTCGAAACCCACAACCACCCGACCGCGATCGCCCCGTTCCCGGGCGCGTCCACCGGTTCCGGTGGCGAGATTCGCGACGAAGGTGCAACCGGTCGTGGCGCCAAGCCAAAGGCCGGCCTGACCGGTTTCACCGTGTCCAACCTGCAGATCCCGGGCTTCGAACAGCCGTGGGAAGTGCCGTACGGCAAGCCTGAGCGCATCGTTACCGCGCTGGACATCATGATCGAAGGCCCGCTGGGCGGCGCCGCGTTCAACAACGAATTCGGTCGTCCGGCCCTGACTGGCTACTTCCGTACCTTCGAACAGTCGATCACCACCCCGCACGGTGACGAAGTTCGTGGCTACCACAAGCCGATCATGCTCGCCGGCGGCATGGGCAACATCCGTGAAGAACACGTCAAGAAAGGCGAGATTCTGGTCGGCTCCAAGCTGATCGTGCTTGGCGGCCCGGCAATGCTGATCGGTCTGGGCGGCGGTGCTGCGTCCTCGATGGCCACCGGCACCAGCTCGGCGGATCTCGACTTCGCTTCCGTACAGCGTGAAAACCCTGAGATGGAGCGTCGCTGCCAGGAAGTCATCGACCGTTGCTGGCAGTTGGGCGACAAGAACCCGATCAGCTTCATCCACGACGTGGGTGCGGGCGGTCTGTCCAACGCCTTCCCTGAACTGGTCAACGACGGCGACCGTGGTGGCCGTTTCGAACTGCGCAACATTCCAAATGACGAGCCGGGCATGGCCCCGCACGAAATCTGGTCCAACGAATCTCAGGAACGTTACGTTCTGGCGGTCGGCCCGGCCGACTTCGAGCGCTTCAAGGCGATCTGCGAACGTGAGCGCTGCCCGTTCGCCGTGGTCGGCGAAGCCACTGCCGAGCCGCAACTGACCGTGACGGACAGCCACTTCGGCAACAACCCGGTGGACATGCCACTGGAAGTGTTGCTGGGCAAGGCCCCACGCATGCACCGTTCGGTGGTTCGCGAAGCCGAGCTGGGCGACGATTTCGATCCGTCGAACCTCGACATCAGCGAATCCATCGAGCGCGTCCTGCATCACCCGGCCGTGGCGAGCAAAAGCTTCCTGATCACCATCGGCGACCGCACCATCACTGGCCTTGTGGCCCGTGACCAGATGGTTGGCCCATGGCAGGTTCCGGTGGCCGACGTCGCAGTTACCGCCACCAGCTTCGACGTCTACACCGGTGAAGCGATGGCGATGGGCGAGCGGACTCCGCTGGCGTTGCTGAACGCTCCGGCGTCGGGCCGCATGGCCATCGGCGAAACCCTGACCAACATTGCCGCTTCGCGCATCAACAAGATCTCCGACATCAAACTGTCGGCGAACTGGATGTCCGCTGCCGGCCACCCGGGCGAAGACGCGCGTCTGTACGACACCGTGAAAGCGGTCGGCATGGAACTGTGCCCTGAGCTGGGCATCACCATTCCGGTCGGCAAGGACTCGATGTCCATGGCCACCCGCTGGAACGATAACGGTGAAGAAAAAACCGTGACCTCGCCGATGTCGCTGATCGTGACCGGTTTCGCCCCAGTGGCTGACATCCGTCAGACCCTGACCCCGGAACTGCGCATGGACAAGGGCACCACTGACCTGATCCTGATCGACCTCGGTCGCGGTCAGAACCGTATGGGTGCTTCGATCCTTGCCCAGGTGCACGGCAAGCTCGGCAAGCACGCGCCGGACGTCGATGACGCCGAGGACCTGAAGGCCTTCTTCGCAGTGATCCAGGGCCTCAACGCCGACGGTCACCTGCTGGCTTACCACGACCGTTCCGACGGTGGTCTGCTGACCTCCGTGGTGGAAATGGCTTTTGCCGGCCACTGCGGTCTGAGCCTGAACCTGGACAGCGTTGCCGAAAACTCGGCAGAAATCGCTGCGATCCTGTTCAACGAAGAACTGGGTGCGGTGATTCAGGTTCGTCAGGACGCCACGCCAGACATCCTCGCGCAGTTCAGCGCGGCCGGTCTGGGCGACTGCGTGTCGGTGATCGGTCAGCCGATCAACAATGGCCAGATCAACATCACCTTCAACGGTGACACGGTGTTCGAAGGTCAGCGTCGTCTGCTGCAACGTCAGTGGGCCGAGACCAGCTACCAGATCCAGCGTCTGCGTGACAACGCCGACTGCGCCGAGCAAGAATTCGACGCGCTGCTGGAAGAAGACAACCCGGGCCTGAGCGTCAAGCTGAGCTTCGACGTCAACCAGGACATCGCAGCGCCTTACATCAAGAAAGGCATCCGCCCACAGGTTGCCGTGCTGCGTGAGCAGGGCGTCAACGGTCAGGTGGAAATGGCGGCAGCGTTCGACCGCGCCGGTTTCAACGCGATCGACGTGCACATGAGCGACATTCTCGCTGGCCGCGTCGACCTGAACGAGTTCAAAGGTCTGGTGGCCTGCGGTGGCTTCTCCTACGGCGACGTACTCGGCGCCGGTGAAGGCTGGGCCAAGTCGGCGCTGTTCAACAGCCGTGCCCGCGATGCGTTCCAGGGCTTCTTCGAGCGTAACGACAGCTTCACCCTCGGTGTGTGCAACGGTTGCCAGATGATGTCCAACCTGCACGAGCTGATCCCGGGCAGCGAGTTCTGGCCGCATTTCGTGCGCAACCGCTCCGAGCAGTTCGAAGCGCGCGTGGCGATGGTGCAGATCCAGGAATCGAACTCGATCTTCCTGCAGGGCATGGCCGGTTCGCGTATGCCGATCGCCATCGCTCACGGTGAAGGCCATGCCGAGTTCTCCAGCGAAGAAGCCTTGCTGGAAGCCGATCTGTCCGGTTGCGTGGCGATGCGTTTCGTCGACAACCACGGCAAGGTCACCGAAGCCTACCCGGCCAACCCGAACGGCTCGCCGCGCGGGATTACCGGTCTCACCAGCCGCGACGGTCGTGTGACGATCATGATGCCGCACCCGGAGCGGGTGTTCCGCGCGGTGCAGAACTCGTGGCGTTCGGAAGACTGGACCGAGGATGCTCCTTGGATGCGCATGTTCCGTAATGCTCGCGTCTGGGTGAACTAAGCGTCGTGTACAAGCTCGGGTTTTTTGTTCCTGACAGTCATGTCGAGGTGGTCAAGGACGCTGTATTCGCTGCCGGTGGTGGGCGGATCGGGGACTATGACCACTGTGCTTGGCAGGTGCTTGGGTCTGGTCAGTTTCGGCCTTTGCACGGCAGTCAGCCGTTCATTGGTGAGGCGGGGCAGGTTGAGCGGGTCGAGGAATGGAAGGTTGAGCTTGTGGTTTGTGACGCTTTGATTGGTGATGTGGTGGCTGCTTTGAAGTTGAGCCACCCTTACGAGACGCCGGCTTATGAGGTGTGGCGGCTGGAGGATTTCTGATCTTTCTGCCGCTGGAACGGGAAGCCCGCAGATGAGTAATTGTCTGCGGGTTTTTTGTTGCCTGCGATTTGCTTTTCTGTAGGAGTGAGCCTGCTCGCGATGGCGCCCTGACAGGCGACCATGCTCTGGCTGACTGTGTGAATATCCGTTGCTTCGGGTGCAGCGGCTGGCGGTTTCGCCCTTACGGCGAGTCACTTTTTACAAACGCCTAAAAAGTAACCCAAAACGCTTGCTCCTGCGTTCGGCCCGCTCGCTGAGGCTCGGGGTCCCTTCGCTCCGGTATTGATCCGGGCGCAGCGCCTCCGGTTTGCTTCGCTGCACCTCCTCTCGCTGTGTTTGGCTGCGCCAAACGGTCGCTGCGCTCCCACGCCCGGATCAATCCCTCCACTCAGCCTTCCGACGTCGCCCGTGGATCAAGATCAAGAGCGACAGCCGAGCTTGCGCTCATCCTGGAGTGGGGCGGCTTCGCCGCATGGGGTGTGCGCTTGCTAAATTGCAGGAGCCAGCTTGCTGGCGAAGGTGGCCTGACAGCCGACCAATCTCTACCTGAATACACCGGGTTCAAACTGTGGGAGCGGGCTTGCTCGCGAAGGCGTCCTGATAGCTCACTGATCCATTGCAGATGCCCACAACTCCTGTGGGAGCCTGGCTTGCCAGCGATGGCGGCCTGACAGCCGACCAGTCTCTATCTGGTGCAGTACTCACCTGTAGGAGCTGCCGAAGGCTGCGATCTTTTGACTTTGGTTTTTTACAGTCAAAGGGCAGATCAAAAGATCGTCCGAACGCGGCCCGAGCCTTCGGCAGCTCCTACACGGGATGTTTTGTGTTTAAGAGTGTGTGGAATTACCAGAAGCTTCCCACAAGGTTTTCAGGTTGTCCCTCGGACGTCCGGTCTCTAGGCTTCGTCTGTCGCTGCCAATTCAGCGACCGGGAGGTGAGATACCCGATTTGGATCCCCAGACAAGTGCCCCCATAATTGCGGCCAGCTTTCGCTGTCAGCAATTCATTATGGCGGCTATGTACGGGCGGACTTCGGTCCGGCCGGATTTGGGGTCCTTACCGGTAATCTCACTCCGTACATAGCTGCCACCTCTTCTTCGAGTGAGATCGGGAACAAGTGGCTACAACACTTAAAAGGACTTGTTCGATGGACAAACTGATCCCCGACCCACCCAACGAAACCATAGCACCACCCGTAGACGCCATCCGGGTTGAAGACCTGACGAAAGACCGTGAAGCCATCAAGCGCGCTGTCGATTTCTACTTCACCCCGCAATCCGCTCAGGCGCATCAGCCCAGCACAATGTTCCTGGTCAACCCCAGCATCGACACCGAAACCCTGCTGGCCCACGCCTACGAATCGTTGGCCTGCGCCAGTGCCATGGCCAGCAACTTCGCCAGCGAACTCAGCGGCCTGCAACGCAGCACCGCACTGGCGATCCAGCAAATCGTCATGCTCGCCGAACTGGCGGTAAATCGAGCGCTGGATCGAGTCGATCCGCAAACCTGATTCATCGGATGATCATTGCAAACCGGCTCGTCCCGTCGCGGATCTCATATCCTTTTTGGGGAATTGAGACCTCACGTGGGAGCGGGCCGTCGGCGATCAAGTTTTGGATTCAATGCTTAGGTTCGTCTTGATGATGACCAATCATCGGAAACCACCGCTTACCTGTAATTTCTGACAGTGGTGCGATTCGGCAAACTTCTGTCTGATGAGACTTCCATTCACAACAGGTAAGAAGGATTTTGCTATGTCTACTGAAAAAAACACTGTGCCGGTAATTACCTCCATGAAAGACAGCCAAGGCGAGGAGATTCCAAACGGCGGTACGACCTCCTCCACTGTTGTGCAGTCGAGCGGCTTGGCGTCTGCCGGCGATGAACTCCAGATTTTCGACGGTGCTACTTTGAAGGGGCGAGTTGTCGCTGACGCTGCAGGCACTTGGCACTTTATCTTGACGGCTTTGTCAGTGAGCAGGCATGCGATTACTGCCAAAGGACGGGCTGGTATCTCCGCACCGCGTACGTTCATCGTCACCGTCAAGTAAACATCCGATAAAAAAGCCGCTGAGCTCCACAGCCCAGCGGCGTTTCGTTTATCAGTGAGGCTGGTGAATTTTGCCGTGGGTTATACCTTGGCGCTGACCTCACTCCGTTTAACCAACGCCTCAATCGCCCCACTCAAACTCGCCGCTTTCTCGCCAATCAACAAATGCCAGACCCCACCCTCCAGCGGGCTGACACCCTGGCAACCCAGCTCTTTCAACTGAGCCTCGGACAACGCTTTACCATCGACCAGTTGCAGGCGAATGCGGGTCAGGGCGATGCAGTCCAGTTGCAGCACATTCTCGCTACCGCCCAAGGCAGTCAGCCATTGTTGGGCTTCCGGTGCAGTGACCAATGCAGCCTTCGATTCCTCGACCACCACCGCAGGCGCAGCCACCAACGCACGCCCCAGCGCCGGCATGGCGAGGCGGATTTCGTCGGCGATGCTGTCGGCCAGTGGCCCGACCACTACCTGCAAGCTGCCGCCCTTGCCCGGACGCACAACCGCCATCGCACCCAGCGCTTTCAGATCGGCATCGGATGCTTTGTTGCGATCGACCATTTCCAGGCGCAGACGAGTCGTGCAGGCGCCAACGGTGACCAGGTTCTCGGCACCGCCCAAGGCTTTGATGTAAGCCGCAGCGCGCTCGTTCTCGGTGAGAACTGCCTTGTCAGCCGCCGCCACATCCTCACGCCCCGGCGTCTTCAGATTGAAACGACGAATACAGAAATCAAACACCGCGTAATACACCACGGCATAGGCCAACCCGACCGGAATCACCAGCCAGCCATTGGTCGAGCGCCCCCAACCCAGCACCATGTCGATGAAGCCGCCGGAGAAGGTAAAACCGAGGTGGATGTTCAGCGCATTGGTGATCGCCATCGACAACCCGGTCAGCAGCGCATGCAGCAGATACAGCAAGGGTGCGAGGAACATGAAGGCGAATTCAATGGGCTCGGTCACCCCGGTCAGAAACGACGTCAGGGCCATCGACAGGAAGATCCCGCCCATCACCTTGCGGCGCTCCGGCAACGCGTTGCGGTACATCGCCAGGCATGCGGCGGGCAGGCCGAAGATCATCATCGGGAACATGCCGGTCATGAACTGGCCGCCCTTCGGATCGCCGGCGAAGTAGCGTGACAGGTCACCGGTGACTAACGCTCCGGTGGTCGGGTCGGTGAAGTTGCCGAATACGAACCACGCCATGTTGTTGAGGATGTGGTGCAGGCCGGTGACGATCAGCAGGCGGTTGAACACGCCAAACACGAACGCACCAATGCTGCCACTTTCCATCATCAAGGCGCCGAAGCTGTTGATGCCGTGCTGGATCGGCGGCCAGATGTAGCCGAACACCACGCCCAGCGCGACGGCGGCGAAACCGGTGACGATCGGCACGAAGCGCCGGCCGCCGAAGAATGCCAGGTACTCCGGCAGCTTGATGTCCTTGAAGCGGTTGTACAGCGCGCCGGCCATCAGGCCGCTGACAATCCCGGCGAGCATGCCCATGTTGATGCTCGGGTCGAGCACCTTGAGCGTGGAGATCATCACCAGGTAACCGATCACCCCGGCCAGGCCTGCGGTGCCGTTGTTGTCCTTGGCGAAACCGACAGCGATGCCGATGGCGAAGATCATTGCCAGGTTGGCGAAGATCACTTGCCCAGCATCGTGGATGATCGCGATGTTCAGCAGGTCGGTGTCACCCAGACGCAGCAGCAGGCCGGCAATCGGCAGGATCGCGATCGGCAGCATCAGCGCGCGGCCGAGGCGTTGCAGGCCTTCGATGAAGAGTTGGTACATGGTGGTTCTCCCTGCTCTTTATAGAGAGCTTGTTGTTAGTGCAGAGGCCAATGCTGGTGGCAGGCGTGACGTACCGCAGCGGCGCTGTTGAGTTTCAACAGGTCGAGGCTGAGGCGTTGGCATTCGGCCTCGTGCAACTGGCGCACGCGATCCTTGATTTCACCGATTTGCACCGGGCTCACCGACAGCTCGGTCACGCCGAGGCCGATCAGCACTGGTGTCGCCAGTGGATCGGAGGCGAGGGCACCGCACACGCCAACCCAGCGTTTGTGCACCGCCGCGCCTGCGCAGGTCATGGCGATCAGCCGCAGCAACGCCGGGTGCAGGGCATCGACGCGAGCGGCGAGACCTGCGTGGTCGCGGTCCATGGCCAAGGTGTATTGCGATAGATCGTTGGTACCGATCGAGAGAAAGTCGGCGTGCTCGGCCAGTTGTTCGGCTTGCAGCGCGGCGGCGGGGACTTCGATCATCACGCCGATTTCCGGGCGCTGATTAATGCCCAACTCCAGGCACAGCGCATCGACCCGCTGACGGATGTGCAGCAGTTCATCGACTTCGGTGACCATCGGCAACAGGATCCGGCAACGGCGCAGCGGGCTGACTTGCAGCAGTGCGCGCAGTTGCTGATCGAGGATTTCCGGACGGGCCTGTGCCAGACGAATGCCGCGCAGACCCAAGACCGGGTTGGCTTCGGCGGGCAGCGGCAGGTAGTCGAGTTGCTTGTCGCCGCCGACGTCGATGGTGCGGATGATCACCGAGTGCTCGCCCATGGCATCGAGCACGGCTTGATAGGCGATGCGCTGCTCTTCGACGTCCGGCGCGGTCTGCCGGTCGACGAACAGAAACTCGGTGCGCAGCAGGCCGACGCCATCGGCGCCGTTGGCAAAGGCGTCTGCCGCTTCATGGCTGGAGGCGACATTGGCGACCACTTCGATCGCCACGCCATTGCGGGTTTCAGCGGGCAGATGCGCCTTGGCCTGTTGCGCATCGCGGCGTTGCTGACGCTCGATTTGCGCCTGTTGTACTTCGGCCAGGCGTTCGGTGCTCGGCGCCAGTTCGAGGCGACCGCCATCGGCATCCAGCACCACCGACTGACCTTGTGCTTGATCGAGTAAAGCGGCGCCCAGTGCAACCAGGCAAGGCAGACCTTTGCCGCGCGCCAGAATCGCCACGTGCGACGTCGCGCCGCCCTCGGCCATGCACAACCCGGCGACACCTTGCGCGCTGAGTTGCAGCAGATCCGACGGCGTCAGTTCATGCGCAGCGACGATGGCCCCGGCCGGCACTTCGTAATGCCAGGCTTCGCCGAGCAGGGCGCGCAGGACACGTTGCTTGAGGTCGCGCAGGTCGTTGGCGCGTTCGGCCAGCAGCGCACTGCCGGTGTGTTGCAGCACTTCGCACTGCACGTCGATCGACTGGCTCCACGCGTGGGTCGCCGCTGTGCCTTGGTCGATAGCATGCTGCGCGGCGTCGAGCAGGGCCGGGTCTTCGAGCAGTGCCAGGTGCGCGGCGAAGATCGCTTCTTCGTCGGTGCTCTTGTGCTTTTTCGCTTGGGCGAGGGTAGCGTTGATTTCGCCGCGAACCTGATTCAGCGCGCTTTCAAGTTTCTGCAGTTGCTCAAGCGGAGCATGATTGCCCGCATCTGCCGGCAGGCTGATCGCGTTCAGGCGAAACAGCGGCCCGCCGACCAGACCCGGTGCGGCGCACACACCCTGCAATACGCCAGCCTCGGCGGGGCGTTTGCGCGGTGCGGCGTTGACCGGTGCAGCAGCGTGATGATCATCGGGCAGGGCGGTCGCCAAGGCATTGAGCAAGGCTTGCAGCGCGGCTTCGGCGTCCGGCCCCTGACAGCTGACCTGCACCTCATCCTGCTCGCCGATGGCCAGTCCCATCAGCCCGATCAGGCTGTTGCACGGCGCCGACTTACCAGCGAAGTGCAGCTGCGACTGGCTCTTGAAGCCTTGTGCGGTCTGCCGAATCAGTGCGGCAGGGCGCGCATGCAGACCGCCGCGATGAGCCACCAACACTTGCCCACGCACCTCAGGCCCGCCAGTTTCTTCAACATTCGCAGCCGCACCGTTGCGGGCAATAATGTGCAGCAACGGCTCGCCGACCTTCACCGCTTTGAGTGTGATCGGGCGCACCTGGAAATCCTGGCTGTTGGTCAGGATCAACAGGCTGACCAGGCTTTTGCACTGCTGGCCGACCTTGTCCAGGTCATAGCGCAACAACGGCTGGCCGTTGCTGACCCGCGTGCCTTCCTTGACCAGCATCGAGAAGCCTTCGCCGTTCAGTTCAACGGTATCGAGGCCCAGGTGCAGAAGGATTTCCGCGCCGTTGTCGGCGCGCACGGTCAGCGCGTGGCCGGTGCGGGCGACGTGGATGATCTCCCCGGCGCAGGGCGAATACAGGGTGTCATTCAGCGGGTCGATGGCGATGCCGTCACCCATCGCGCCGCTGGCGAACACCGCGTCCGGGACTTTGGCGAGCGTGAGCACCGGGCCGCTGAGCGGGGCGCTGAGGGTCAGCTCTTTATTGTTGTTGTGCATGGCTCGGTCTCATCAGGTGTGCAGTCATTCGGGCTTAGTGCGTACGGGTCACTTTGCTCAGGTGGCGCGGCTGATCCGGGTCCATGCCACGGGCCACGGCGAGACCTGCGGCCATCACGTAGAAGCTCTGGATCGCCAGAATCGGGTCGAGGGCTGGGTGTTCGGCGCGGCTCAGGGTCAGGTCGCGTTCGAGGATGTCGTCCGGCGCGGCCAGCAACACGCGAGCGCCGCGTTGACGCATCTCTGCCGCGAGGCTGATGAGGCCCGCCTGTTCGGCACCGCGTGGAGCGAACACCAGCAGCGGGTAGTGTTCGTCGATCAGCGCCATCGGGCCGTGACGGACTTCGGCACTGCTGAAGGCTTCGGCCTGGATCGCCGAGGTTTCCTTGAATTTCAGCGCGGCTTCCTGAGCGATGGCGAAACCGGCACCACGGCCAATGACCATCAGCCGTTCGCAATCTTGCAAGGCATCGATGGCCGCGCTCCAGTCCTGTTGCGCCGCGTCGCGCAGGCCTTCGGGTAGGGCGTTGTGCGCTTCCAGCAGTTCGCTGTCTTCTTTCCAGTGCGCGATCAGGCGGGCGCTGGCGCTCAGGGTGGCGATGAAACTCTTGGTCGCGGCGACGCTGCTTTCGATACCGGCGAGCAACGGCAGGCTGAATTCACACGCCGCTTCCAGTGGCGAATCGGCGGCATTGACCATCGATACGCTCAGTGCGCCGCGCTTGCGCAGCAGACGCAGACTGTTGACCAGATCCGGGCTCTGACCCGATTGCGAGAACGCGAACGCCACCTGACCGCTGACCTTCAGCGGCGCCTGCTGCATGGTCACCACCGACATCGGCAGCGACGCCACCGGCACCCCCAGTTGCTGCATGGTCAGGTAGGCGAAGTAGCTCGCCGCGTGGTCGGAGCTGCCGCGCGCGACGGTCATCGCCACTTGTGGTGGCTGACGGCGCAGGCGCCCGGCGATCTCGATCATCTGCGGGTCGAGTTGTTGCAATTGGGCTTGCACGGCCTCGAACGAGGACAGCGCCTCTTCAAGCATTTTTGAAGTCAATGTCTTCTCCTTCGACCATGACGGCGGTCAGTGTGAGCGAGCGATCCAGCCGCACGCAGTCGGCCCAGGCCCCCGGTTGCAGGCGCCCGCGTTCAGTGATGCCGAGGTAGTCGGCGGGAAATTGCGATAGACGCTGCGAAGCCTCGGCGATCGGCAGACCGATCTTCACCAGGTTGCGCAGGGCCTGATCCATGGTCAGCGTGCTGCCGGCCAGCGTGCCGTCGGGCAGGCGCACGCCGCCCAGGCATTTGGTCACGGTGTGGCTGCCGAGCTTGTATTCACCGTCGGGCATGCCGGCGGCGGCGGTCGAATCGGTGACGCAGTACAGGCACGGGATCGAACGCAGGGCCACGCGGATCGCACCGGGATGCACGTGCAGCAAGTCCGGGATCAGTTCGGCGAATTTGGCGTGGGCCAGCGCGGCGCCGACGATCCCCGGTTCGCGGTGATGCAGCGGACTCATGGCGTTGTACAAATGGGTGAAACTGGTCGCGCCAGCCTCCAGAGCGGCGACGCCTTCCTCGTAGCTGCCGAGGGTGTGGCCGATCTGCATGCGGATGCCCCGGCTGCTCAGTTCACGAATCAACCCGTCGTGACCGGCGATTTCCGGGGCGATGGTGATCACCCGGATCGGCGCCAGCGCGAGGTATTGCTCGACCTCGGCCATCAACGCGGTGTGGGCGAAGTTCGGTTGCGCGCCGAGTTTTCCGGGGTTGATGTACGGGCCCTCCAGATGCACACCGAGGACGCGGGCGGCACCTTGCGGACGCTGTTCGCAGAACTCGCCGACCTCTTTCAGCACGCTGGAGATCTCGGCACTCGGCGCGGTCATGGTGGTGGCCAGCAGCGAAGTGGTGCCGAAGCGCACGTGGGTGCGAGTGATGGTTTCGAAAGCGCTGGCGCCTTCCATGATGTCTTTGCCACCACCGCCATGGACGTGCAGATCGATGAAACCCGGCAGCAGGTAGGGCAGATCATTGTCGGCCGGATCGCAGGGCACGCCTTCGATCGACACGACTTTGCCGTGTTCGTGGATCAGCCGGCCGCGAACCCAGCCGCTGGCGGTGAGGATGTTGTCTTCGGACATTTCGGTTCTCGCTTATGGCCGCTCTTAACGACGCAGCTCTGCAACAAAGTCGTAGTAGTCGTTGCGGCAATAGGTGTCGGTGACTTCGATCGGCGTGTTGTCTTCGAGGTAGCCGACCCGGGTCATCAGCAGCATGGCGGTGCCGGGGGCGATGCCGACCAGCGCGGCGAACTCGTCCGAGGCGTTGATCGCCTGGATGTGCTGCAGGGCGCGGACGATCGGTTTGCCGATGCCGTCGAGGTATTCGTAGAGTGAATCGCCGACCAGGTGCGGCTTGGGCATGATCGAGGCGGGCAGAGTGCTCATCTCGATGGCCATCACCGTGTCGTCGGCCTTGCGCAGGCGTTTCATGCGCGCGACCTTGTCGTTCGGCGACAGGCTCAGGCGGATCAGTTCTTCGTGAGTCGGCAGGGTGATTTCGCGTTCCAGCCACTGCGAGCTGGGGACAAAACCCTTGAGGCGAAGCATTTCGCTGAAGCCCGAGAGGCGTGACAGCGGTTGTTCCAGACGGGGTGTGATGAAGGTGCCGGAACCTTGCAGGCGGCGGATCAGACCTTGATCGAGCAGCACTTCCAGCGCCTTGCGGGCGGTGACCCGGGAGATACCCAGTTGCTCGCTGAGGTTGCGCTCGGACGGCATCGCCTGCTCGGCCTTCCACTGCCCGGAATGGATCGCCGATTCCAGATTGCGCGCCAGCTGCAGGTACAGCGGCGTCGGCTGGGAGTCATCTGGGCGTAGGGCCTGGAGGTCGTTCATGTAGGTCATTTCCGACGCGAGTATAGGATTGTTGTGGCTCGCTTGTGGGGCGGAAATTAATACCACTTGAATACCATGTCAACGCGGGGAATTGGCGTGTAGCCCAATGAAATGGCGAGTTTCGAGGGTTGTGGCTTGAAGTGGTATTAGGGGTGGGCTTTAGAACGCAAAAGATCGCAGCCTGCGGCAGCTCCTACAGTGGCAAGTGGTATCAACCCTGTAGGAGCTGCCGCAGGCTGCGATCTTTTGATTTATTTTTTTCAGGTGACCAGTGGTCGCTGGTTAAGGACGGATCTCGATCATCGTGCCGTCCGGCACCAGACCCCAGACTTCACGCATGTCCATGTTGCGCATGGCGATGCAGCCGTCGGTCCAGTCCAGGGTGTGGAACAGGTCTTCCGGGGTTTCTTCCGAATCCGGGGTGCCGTGGATCATGATCATCCCGCCAGGCTCGACGCCTTCGCGGCGGGCGCGGGCCGAATCGCTGATGTTCGGGTAGGAGATGTGCATCGCCAGGTTGAATTTTTCACTGACCTTGCGCCAGTCGATCCAGTAGAAACCTTCGGGCGTGCGTTTGTCGCCTTCAATCAGTTTCGGTCCTTTTTTCGCGCCCTTGCCCAAGGAGATTCGATAGGTCTTGATCGGCTTGCCGTCGGCGATCAATTGCAGTTGATGAGCCGATTTGAGCACCAGGATTTTTTCGATCATCGGGGTATTCGACGGCGTCACGGTGGTCACGAATGACGCTTGGGACACGGTGACGAACGACAGGCAAAACAGGGCAAGCAACCAGCGCATTGAAACGATTCCCCAAGGAGTGACGCAGATATTTTATTTATAGAAGCTTTAGGTGATGGCAGGCTGCGTCAACGGCGGAATCGATTCGGAGCGAACCGGGTAGCTTTCGGCGCGGCGATCAGCGAAGAAGCATTCTAAGGTACGCCCCACGGTGCGGAAAGCCAGCTCGTCCCACGGGATGTCGGCTTCGTCGAATAGTTGTACTTCGAGGCTCTCGGGCCCGGCAGCAAAGTCCAGATCGGCCAGTTCGGCACGGAAGAACACGTGTACCTGGCTGATGTGCGGCACGTCGATCAGCGTGTAGATGCTCAGATTACGCACTCGGGCGCAGGCTTCCTCGGCGGTTTCGCGGATCGCGGCCTGCTCGATGGTTTCGCCGTTTTCCATGAAACCGGCAGGCAGCGTCCAGTAACCGAGGCGTGGCTCGATGGCGCGGCGGCAGAGCAGCACTTTACTGCCCCAGGTCGCGACGCAACCGGCGACGATATTGGGGTTTTGATAGTGAATGGTCTGACAGCTGTCACAGACAAATCGCAGCCGCGAATCGCCTTCGGGAATGCGCTGGGTCACCGGGTTGCCGCACTGGCTGCAAAATTTCATGCTGGGGTTCCTGAATGCTGCGCCTATCTTGGCGTGCAGCGGTGCCGGTCGGCAAGTTGTCGTTTCGCGACATGGCCCGGCGAGGGGCTTGGGCGGCTGCAATGATTGGTGCATGATGCAGGGTAAGGCACAGATCGAGAACACTCATGCTGGACGAGCTACTGCATAGGGTAAGCAACCACACACCGCGCACGCTGGAGACCGATAAACGTTTCCCCGAGGCCGCTGTTCTGGTGCCGATCACCCGCAGTGACGAACCCGAGCTGGTGCTGACCCTGCGCGCCAGCGGCCTCTCGACCCATGGCGGCGAGGTGGCCTTTCCCGGCGGTCGCCGCGACCCGGAAGACCCCGACCTGATCTTCACCGCTCTGCGCGAAGCTGAGGAAGAAATCGGCCTGCCACCGGGGCTGGTCGAGGTCATCGGCCCGCTCAGCCCGCTGATCTCCCTGCACGGCATCAAGGTCACGCCGTATGTCGGGGTGATCCCGGACTTCGTCGAATACCAGGCCAACGATGCCGAGATCGCAGCGGTGTTCAACGTGCCGCTGGAGTTTTTCCGCAAAGATCCGCGCGAACACACGCACCGTATCGATTACCAGGGCCGTAGTTGGTATGTGCCGAGTTATCGCTACGGCGAATTCAAGATCTGGGGTTTGACCGCTATCATGATCGTCGAACTGATCAATCTGCTCTATGACGAACAGATCAGCCTGCATCATCCGCCCAAAAGCTATATCAACACCTGAAGCCATCGCTCGAATGGCCCGTCATCGTGAGCCCTGAGGAAAACAAGATGAAATACCGCCTGGGCGACGCCCGCGTCGACACCCATCCACAGAGCTGGGTCGCGCCCAATGCCGTGCTGGTGGGCAAGGTCAGACTGGAAGAGGGCGCCAACGTCTGGTTCAACGCCGTATTGCGCGGCGACAACGAACTGATCCTGATCGGCAAGAACAGCAACGTCCAGGACGGCACGGTGATGCACACCGACATGGGCTATCCGCTGACCATCGGCACCGGCGTGACCATCGGTCACAACGCCATGCTGCATGGCTGCACCGTCGGCGACTACAGCCTGATCGGCATCAACGCGGTGATCCTCAACGGGGCGAAAATCGGCAAGAACTGCATCATCGGCGCCAATTCGCTGATCGGCGAAGGCAAGGAGATCCCCGATGGCTCGCTGGTGATGGGCTCGCCGGGCAAGGTCGTGCGTGAGCTGACCGAGCCGCAGAAGAAGATGCTCGAAGCCAGCGCCGCGCACTATGTGCATAACTCGCAGCGCTATGCGCGTGATCTGGTCGAGCAGGAAGAATGAGTACTCCCGAAAGACCGGTTGCCTCGCCGTGTGTGAATATCTGCGCACTGGATGACGACGATATTTGTACCGGTTGCCAGCGTACGGTCGCTGAGATCACCCGCTGGGGGCGGATGACCAATGACGAGCGGCGGGTGGTGCTGGGGTTGTGTCATGAGCGGGCGAAGGCGAGTGGGTTGGTGTGGATGATCCCCGGGAAATCTGGCGTCTGACAAACCGCCTTCGCGAGCAAGCCCGCTCCCACATTGGATTTGTGTTCACATTCGATCAACTGTGGGAGCGGGCTTGCTCGCGAAGAGGCCAGAACAGTCGCCACTTCTTATTGGCCCGACTCCAAGCCTGAAGTAACCTGTGCGCCAATTTCCCAGGTCGCCGCCATGATTTTCCTCATCGCCTACATCAGCAGCGTCGTGCTGATCAACTTCGCTTTCTCCACCGCGCCACACCTGGACATCATCTGGTCGGCCTGGGGCGGGTTGGTATTCGTGTTGCGCGACATGGTGCAAACCCGTTTCGGTCACGGTGCGCTCGTGGCGATGCTGGCGGCGCTGGTGTTGTCCTACGTCACTTCCGATCCGTCCATCGCCCTGGCCAGCGCCACGGCGTTCGCGGTGTCGGAAATCATCGACTGGCTGGTGTTCAGCGTCACCAAACGGCCGTTGCGCGACCGCCTGTGGATCAGCTCGGCGCTGAGCATTCCGCTCGATACCTTCATCTTTTTCGGCATGATCGACCAGATGACGCCACCGGTGATCATCACTGCACTGGTCTCGAAGTTCGCTGGCGTCACTGCCGTCTGGCTGATCATGGCCTGGCGCGAGCGCAAACAGGCTGTCGCCAGCTGAGCCAAACCCTGCGGTTCATGTAAAATGCCGCGCTTTCTCCCCATGGAAAGCGCGTCTGGCGTTGCTTTCCTCGATGATCCGCTTCTTTGAGGACCTGAGATGACCCGTATCGGAACTCCATTGTCGCCGACCGCGACCCGCGTATTGCTGTGTGGCTGTGGTGAGTTGGGCAAGGAAGTGGTGATCGAGCTGCAACGCCTGGGCGTTGAAGTGATTGCCGTCGACCGTTACGCCAACGCGCCGGCGATGCAGGTGGCGCACCGCAGCCACGTGATCAACATGCTCGACGGCGCCGCGCTGCGGGCAGTCATCGAAGCCGAGAAACCGCACTTCATCGTGCCGGAAATCGAAGCCATCGCCACCGCCACGCTGGTCGAGCTGGAAGCCGAAGGCTTCACCGTGATCCCGACCGCCCGCGCCGCGCAACTGACCATGAACCGCGAAGGCATCCGCCGTCTGGCCGCTGAAGAGCTGGACCTGCCAACCTCGCCGTACCACTTTGCCGACACCTTCGAGGACTACAGCAAAGCCGTTCAGGACCTGGGTTTCCCGTGCGTGGTCAAGCCAGTCATGAGCTCGTCGGGCAAAGGCCAGAGCCTGCTGCGCAGCGCCGATGATGTGCAGAAAGCCTGGGATTACGCGCAAGAGGGCGGTCGCGCCGGCAAAGGTCGGGTGATTATCGAAGGGTTCATCGATTTCGACTACGAAATCACTCTGCTGACCGTGCGCCACATCGGCGGCACCACGTTCTGCGCACCGGTCGGTCACCGTCAGGAGAAGGGCGACTATCAGGAATCCTGGCAGCCGCAGGCCATGAGCCCGATTGCTCTGGCCGAGTCCGAGCGCGTGGCCAAAGCCGTGACCGAGGCCTTGGGTGGTCGCGGGCTGTTCGGCGTCGAGCTGTTCATCAAGGGTGATCAGGTGTGGTTCAGCGAAGTTTCGCCGCGCCCGCATGACACCGGTCTGGTGACCCTGATTTCCCAGGACCTGTCGCAGTTCGCCCTGCATGCGCGCGCCATTCTCGGTCTGCCGGTGCCGCTGATCCGTCAGTTCGGCCCTTCGGCTTCGGCAGTGATTCTGGTGGAAGGGCAGTCGACCCAGACCGCGTTCGCCAACCTGGGCGCAGCGCTGAGCGAGCCGGATACGGCGTTGCGTCTGTTCGGCAAGCCTGAAGTCAATGGTCAGCGCCGGATGGGCGTGGCGTTGGCGCGGGATGAGTCGATTGAGGCGGCGCGTGCGAAAGCGACCCGTGCGTCTCAGGCTGTCGTGGTCGAGCTGTAAACCGAGTCGCCCCTATCGCGAGCAGGCTCACTCCTACAATTGGAATGCGTTCCCCTGTAGGAGTGAGCCTGCTCGCGATTCGCTCTGTCAGGCCACCTGATTCAGATCGTTATTGCGCGTTTCCTTCAGGCACAGCACAGCAATCAGGCTGAGCACCGCTGCCGCCGACACATACCCGCCGACATAACTCAAACCACCCATTGCCACCAGTTTCTGCGCGAAGAACGGAGCCGCCGAGGCGCCGACGATCCCGCCGAGGTTGTAAGCGGCCGATGCGCCGGTATAGCGCACGTGGGTCGGAAACAGTTCCGGCAGCAGCGCGCCCATCGGGGCAAACGTCACCCCCATCAGGAACAGCTCGATGCACAGGAACAGTGCCACGCCCCAGGTCGAACCTTGCGTCAGCAACGGCTCCATCAGAAACCCGGACAGAATCGCCAGCACGCCGCCAACGATCAGCACCGGTTTGCGCCCGTAACGGTCACTCGCCCAGGCGGACAACGGTGTTGCCGCGGCCATGAACAGCACGGCAAAACACAGCAGTCCAAGGAACGTCTCACGGCTGTAGCCGAGGGTGGACACGCCGTAGCTCAGGGAGAACACCGTCGAGATGTAGAACAGCGCGTAGCACACCACCATCGCCGCCGCGCCGAGCAGAGTGGGCGCCCAGTACTGGGTGAAAAGCTCGACCAGCGGCACCTTCACTCGCTCCTGACGGGCGATGGCGTTGGCGAATACCGGGGTTTCGTGGAGTTTCAAGCGCACATACAGGCCGACCATCACCAGTGCCGCGCTGAGCAGAAACGGAGTCCGCCAGCCCCAGCTGCGGAACTGCTCGTCGTCGAGGGTCATGGCCAGGGTCAGGAACAGGCCATTGGCTGCAAGAAAGCCGATTGACGGGCCAAGCTGCGGGAACATGCCGAACCACGCCCGTTTGCCCTTGGGCGCATTCTCCGTGGCCAGCAACGCCGCGCCACCCCATTCGCCACCCAATCCCAAACCCTGACCGAAACGCAGCACACACAACAGAATTGGTGCCCAGGCGCCAATGCTGGCGTAACCCGGCAGCACGCCGATCAGCGTGGTGCACACGCCCATCAGCAAGAGCGAGGCGACCAGTGTCGACTTGCGCCCGATGCGGTCACCGAAATGGCCGAACAGCGCCGAACCCAGCGGGCGGGCGAGGAAGGCGATGCCGAAGGTGAGAAACGCCGAAAGCATCTGCGCGGTGCCGGACGTCTGCGGAAAGAACACCGGCCCGATCACCAGTGCGGCGGCCGTGGCGTAGACATAGAAGTCGTAAAACTCGATGGCGGTGCCGATGAAACTCGCCGTCGCCACGCGGGTGGCGGAGTTGGTCGGCTGGGCAGGCGCGGTGGCGCTGTAAGCGGTACTGGTCGTCATGCGGTGATCCCTGACAGTCATGGCTCCGTTGGAGCGAATTATTATGGTTGAACACCCAGGGATGTGGGATGAGACGCGAGCGCTGTTTCGAGTAGGAACAGTCGTCGGGGTGGTGCGGAAAATTACCGAAACCGTTGGCGTGCGGGGTAAGCACAGGGCTCGGCGGCGCTTGGGTAAGCGGCTCGATTATAGGAAGGGGGCTAACGAATGAACAAGAGCAAAGATCGCAGCTGTCGGGCTTTCTGTGGCGAGGGAGCTTGCTCCCGCTCGGGCGCGCAGCGGCCGCCAAGAGGGTGGGGTCGCTACGCAACCCAGCGGGAGCAAGCTCCCTCGCCACAACAGCGCTTAGATCTTGGCGGGCACCAAGCTTGTATGCCAGATCAGCACCTTGCTCACCCGGTTGTCCTCGGTCTCGAGAATCTCCAGTCGATAACGCCCGATCTTCAAGCACACCGCGCTGTCCGGAATGGTCTCCAGCGCCTCGGTCACCAAGCCGTTGAGGGTTTTCGGTCCGTCGCTCGGCAAATGCCAGCCCAGGCATTTGTTCAGTTCGCGGATCGACGCTGTGCCGTCGATCACCATGCGCCCGTCGGCCTGCGGATGGATGTGCGGGTTGTCGAGGCTGTGCTCGCTTTCGAATTCGCCGACGATTTCTTCGAGAATGTCTTCCAGGGTGACGATGCCCAGCACCTCGCCGTACTCATCCACCACCATGCCCAGGCGGCGCTGCTGCTTGTGGAAGTTCAGCAGTTGCAGTTGCAGCGGCGTGCTTTCCGGGACGAAGTACGGTTCGTAGCTGGCGGCCAGCAGCGCTTCGCGGCTCAGTTGGCCATCGTTGAGCAGATGGCGGATCTGCCGGGTGTTGAGCACCGCTTCGACCTGATTGATGTCGCTATGGAACACCGGCAGGCGCGTGCGCTTGTTGTGGCGCAGTTGTTCGACGATCGCTTCGATCGAGTCGTCGAGGTTGATGCCGTCGACATCGCTCCGTGGCACCAGAATGTCGTTGACCGTGATGTTGTCCAGCGCATGGATGCCTGAGACCGGGTGGGTGCGAGACGGATGTTCCTGGTCGTCGTCAGGGCCGGCAGGTTCTTCGTCTTCGCTTTGCTGCACCACCTGGGGTTTGCGCGCGAAGGGACGCAGCAGCAGACCGCTGATGCGACTCAGCAGCCAGGCCAGCGGGTAAAGGATTTTCAGCGGAACGGCCAGCAGGGTATTGCCGAACGACAGTACTGCATCCGGATAGCGCTGGGCCACGGTGCGCGGAAAGTAGTCGGCAAACACCAGCAACACGGCACCGGCGCCGAGGCAGGCGGCCCACGGGCCGTTTTCTTCGCAAAGGAAGATTGCCAGCAGTGTGGCAATGACCACCGCGAGGGCGCGGCACAGGGTGTTGCACAGGATCAGACTGTCGAGCGGGAAGCTCAGCTTCGCCAGCGGCTTATCGCTGGCGCGCGAAGCGGTGCGTTGCGCGAGCAAGTGCTGCTGCGCGATTTCGACGGCGGTAAACAGCCCCGACCATAAAATCAGCAGGACAAATACCGCGAGCATCGGCCCTATGGGCAAACCGTCCATTTATGCCGCCCGTCAGATGTGCAGGATGTATTCACGAACCAGTTTGCTGCCGAAATACGCCAACATCAGCAGGCAGAAACCGGCGAGAGTCCAGCGAATCGCCTTGTGGCCACGCCAGCCGAGGCGATTGCGGCCCCACAGCAGCACGCTGAACACGATCCAGGCCAGGCACGCCAGCAGGGTCTTGTGCACCAGATGCTGGGCGAACAGGTTCTCGACGAACAGCCAGCCGGAGATCAGCGACAGCGACAGCAGCGTCCAGCCGGCCCAGAGGAAACCGAACAGCAGGCTTTCCATGGTTTGCAGTGGCGGGAAATTCTTGATCAGGCCCGACGGGTGCTTGTGCTTGAGCTGGTGATCCTGCACCAGCAGCAGCAAGGCCTGGAACACCGCGATGGTGAACATGCCGTAGGCGAGGATCGACAGCAGGATGTGGGCGAGGATGCCCGGTTCTTCGTCGATGATTTGTACCGTGCCGGCCGGGGCGAACTGCGCCAGCAACACCGTCGCCGCGCCGAGCGGGAACAGCAGCACCAGCAGGTTTTCAACCGGGATCCGCGAGCAGGCCAGTAGCGTCAGGGCGATGACAGCCGCGGCGATCAGGCTGGCGGCGCTGAAGAAGTCCAGGCCCAGGCCGATCGGCGTCAGCAGGTGAGTGAGCAGGCTGGCGCTGTGGGCGAGCACGGCGAGGATGCCGAGCGTAACCAGCAGGCGCTTGTTCGCCTTGGCGCCGGAGGCCAGGCGGGTGCCCTGATAAAGGGTCGCAGCGGCATAAAGAAGCGCGGCGGCGATGGTAGTCAGCAAACTGGGTGACAAGGGGAGCATAAATCCTGTTAGGCAGGCCCGAAAGGCGCTGAGTTTGGCATAGAACCGCCACACCACGAAAGTGCGAGGTGTCCGCCCGACGCAGTCTTCGCTATAATCCGCGACCTGCCCTCGCCGCAGGCTCGCCGAGCACATGTTGAATCCGGTCTGGGCCGCCATTATCCCGGTCTACACAGGGCCTGAAAGGATCGCGCAATGTTTGAAAACTTAACCGACCGTCTCTCGCAGACGCTGCGCCATGTCACCGGCAAGGCAAAGCTGACTGAAGACAATATCAAAGACACCCTGCGCGAAGTGCGCATGGCGTTGCTCGAAGCCGACGTCGCCCTGCCGGTGGTCAAGGACTTCGTCAATTCGGTCAAGGAGCGCGCTGTCGGCACCGAGGTGTCGCGCAGCCTGACGCCGGGCCAGGCCTTCGTGAAGATCGTCCAGGCCGAACTCGAAAGCCTGATGGGCGCGGCCAACGAAGACTTGAACCTGAGCGCCGTGCCGCCCGCCGTCATTCTGATGGCCGGTCTGCAGGGTGCCGGTAAAACCACCACCGCCGGCAAACTCGCGCGCTTCCTTAAAGAACGCAAGAAGAAGTCGGTGATGGTCGTGTCGGCGGACATCTACCGTCCGGCTGCGATCAAACAGCTGGAAACCCTGGCCAACGACATCGGCGTGACGTTCTTCCCGTCCGATCTGAGCCAGAGGCCGGTCGACATCGCCAACGCGGCTATTAAAGAAGCAAAACTGAAATTCATCGACGTGGTCATCGTCGACACCGCCGGTCGTCTGCACATCGACGAAGAGATGATGGGCGAGATCAAGGCGCTGCACGCCGCGATCAACCCGGTCGAAACCCTGTTCGTGGTCGACGCCATGACCGGTCAGGACGCCGCCAACACGGCCAAGGCCTTCGGTGATGCGCTGCCGCTGACCGGTGTGATCCTGACCAAGGTCGACGGCGATGCCCGTGGCGGTGCCGCGCTGTCGGTGCGCGCGATCACCGGCAAGCCGATCAAGTTCATCGGTATGGGCGAGAAGAGCGAAGCGCTCGATCCGTTCCACCCTGAGCGTATCGCTTCGCGGATCCTCGGCATGGGCGACGTGCTCAGCCTGATCGAACAGGCTGAAGCGACCCTCGACAAGGACAAGGCCGACAAACTGGCCAAGAAGCTGAAGAAGGGCAAGGGCTTCGACCTCGAAGACTTCCGCGATCAACTGCAACAGATGAAGAACATGGGCGGCCTCGGCGGCCTCATGGACAAGCTGCCGAGCATCGGCGGCGTCAACCTGTCGCAAATGGGCAATGCCCAGAACGCGGCAGAGAAGCAGTTCAAGCAGATGGAAGCCATCATCAACTCCATGACCCCGGCCGAGCGCCGCGACCCTGAGCTGATCAGCGGTTCGCGCAAGCGCCGGATCGCCATGGGTTCCGGCACTCAGGTGCAGGACATCGGTCGCTTGATCAAGCAGCACAAGCAGATGCAGAAGATGATGAAGAAATTCACCGCCAAAGGCGGAATGGCGAAAATGATGCGCGGCATGGGCGGTATGTTGCCCGGCGGCGGCATGCCGAAAATGTGATTCAGGACACCATGACTTCGCCGGTCGTCGCACCGGCGCAGACCCTGCAAGGACGCAGGATCAACAGCAAACCCGCACTCGGCGGGAGCTGACTGGCCGTTTTCATCGACGGCTCTATATGCAAATCCGCACGGCATGCCATAGGCGCCGGAAAAAGTCATTTGCAAAAGTCCGGATATTCCTTAGAATATGCGGCCTTTCGGGCACCCATGCCCGCTGTGCATTTAGATTTGCAGCACCGACTACAGGAACGATGTTCACATGCTAACAATCCGTCTTGCCCTTGGCGGCTCCAAAAAGCGCCCGTTTTACCACCTGACCGTAACCGACTCGCGTAACCCGCGTGACGGCTCCCACAAAGAACAGGTTGGCTTCTTCAACCCTGTTGCCCGTGGTCAGGAAATCCGTCTGTCCGTGAACCAAGAGCGCGTAGCCTACTGGCTGAGCGTTGGTGCACAGCCATCTGAGCGTGTTGCTCAGTTGCTGAAGGAATCTGCCAAGGCTGCAGCCTGAGCAGTATGAGCGCGACGCCAGAAAAAGCTGATGACCTGATCGTTGTCGGCAAGATTTTTTCGGTTCACGGCGTTCGCGGCGAGGTGAAGGTCTTTTCCTTTACCGATCCGATTGAAAACCTGTTGGACTACCGCAACTGGACGCTTCGGCGCGAAGGCGTGGTGAAACAGGTCGAGCTGGTCAGCGGCCGATCCACTCAAAAGGATCTGGTTGCCAAGCTCAAAGGCCTCGACGATCGCGATGAAGCCCGTCTTCTGAGCGGTTACGAGATTTGCATCTCACGAAGCCTTTTGCCCAACCTGACAGGCGACGAGTACTACTGGTACCAGTTGCAGGGTCTGAGCGTCATCAACCAGGACGAGCAATTGTTCGGCAAGGTTGATCACCTGTTGGAGACCGGCGCGAACGATGTATTGGTGGTCAAGCCCTGCGCAGGCAGCCTGGATGATCGCGAGCGGTTGTTGCCCTATACGGAGCAATGCGTGCTGGCAATCGACCTGGAAGCAGGCGTGATGCGGGTGGAATGGGACGCGGACTTCTAAGCAATGGCCAGCCTGCGCGTAGACGTCATTACGCTGTTCCCCGAGATGTTCTCGGCCATCAGTGAGTACGGCATTACCAGTCGTGCGGTCAAACAGGGGCTCTTGCAGCTGACCTGTTGGAATCCGCGGGATTACACGACGGATCGGCATCACACTGTGGACGATCGCCCGTTTGGCGGTGGTCCGGGCATGGTGATGAAGATCAAGCCCCTGGAAGATGCTCTGGTTCAGGCCAAGGCAGCAGCCGGGGAGGCGGCGAAGGTGATTTACCTGTCCCCCCAAGGCCGTCAACTGACTCAGTCGGCGGTACGCGAGTTGGCAAAATCGGATGCATTGATCCTGATTGCCGGCCGCTATGAAGGCATTGACGAGCGCTTTATTGAGGCTCATGTCGATGAAGAGTGGTCGATTGGTGACTATGTACTGTCTGGCGGCGAGCTGCCGGCCATGGTCATGATCGATGCGGTTACACGACTGCTGCCCGGAGCTTTAGGGCATGCGGATTCCGCTGAGGAAGATTCCTTTACGGATGGTCTGCTGGATTGCCCGCACTACACCCGACCTGAGGTGTATGCGGATCAGCGTGTTCCCGACGTGTTGCTAAGTGGCAATCACGCGCATATCCGGCGTTGGCGTTTACAGCAGTCCCTTGGTAGGACCTATGAACGACGCGCCGATCTTCTGGAAAGCCGCTCGCTTTCTGGAGAAGAGAAGAAGCTGCTCGAGGAATACATCCGCGAGCGGGACGATAGTTAACAACGTATCGATGGTAGATCAGTTGATTTACCTTAGGAGCACAGCATGACCAACAAAATCATCCTTGCACTCGAAGCAGAGCAGATGACCAAAGAAATCCCTACCTTTGCCCCAGGCGACACCATTGTCGTTCAGGTGAAAGTGAAGGAAGGCGATCGTTCCCGTCTGCAAGCGTTCGAAGGCGTTGTCATCGCCAAGCGTAACCGCGGCGTGAACAGTGCGTTCACCGTTCGTAAAATCTCCAACGGTGTTGGCGTAGAACGTACTTTCCAGACCTACTCCCCGCAGATCGACAGCATGGCTGTTAAACGTCGCGGTGACGTACGTAAAGCCAAGCTGTACTACCTGCGCGACCTGTCGGGTAAAGCAGCTCGCATCAAGGAAAAACTGGCTTAAGTCCAGCTTCCGATGCAGAAAAAAGCAGCCTACGGGCTGCTTTTTTGTTGCCTGTAATTTATCCACAGCATTTTTGTTTCAGGCCAGAACCATGACCACCCGCGACCAGGAAATCCAGCGCCGTACCGAACTCTCGGTAACCCGCGTGACCAAAGCCGTCTTCCCGCCGACCACCAACCACCACAACACCCTGTTCGGCGGCACCGCGCTGGCATGGATGGACGAAGTGTCGTTCATCACCGCCACCCGCTTCTGCCGCCTGCCGCTGGTGACTGTTTCAACCGACCGCATCGACTTCAACCACGCGATCCCGGCCGGCTCCATCGTCGAACTGGTCGGTAAAGTGATCAAGGTCGGCAATACCAGCCTCAAGGTCGAGGTGGAAGTGTTTGTCGAGAGCATGAGTTGTGATGGCCGCGAGAAGGCGATTCATGGGCAGTTCAGCTTTGTCGCTATTGATGATGACAAGCGGCCGGTGCCGGTGCTGCCTGGGTTTGCAGCCTGATCTGGAACCGAGTCGCGCCATTCGCGAGCAGGCTCGCTCCCACAGGCTTTGTGTCGGACACAATTTCCGATCACTGTGGGAGCGAGCCTGCTCGCGAATGCGTCAGCTCAGGCGCTGCTGCTCTCAGGCTGAATCAACGCCAACAACGTCCACCCGGATCCCGGTTTCAAAACGGTCTCCGGCGTCACCACATGCACCCAGCCGCTGTCATCGCGCATGAACAGCAGCGTCGCCCGATTGCCATGCAATGCCTGGTAATCCTCCCAACCGAACCCGTCCGTCAACGTCGTGCTGTACACCTCGGCGCCGTTGCTGATCAGGCTGGCGAGCTTGGCGTAGGTCAGCGCCTCGCTCCCCAGCTGATTGCCGCGATGTTCCAGGCTTGCCCGATGCTTGTCACTGCGACGACTTTCCTGACCACTGGCCAGACCAAACAGGCGTTGATGACCAAAGTCGTGTCGAAAACGCATCGCCGCCAGGGTGTTCAGTTCGCCCGACGGCGATAGCGCCAGCAGATGCCCCAGCCCCACCAGATCCAGATGCGCATCCGCATGCTGAGAAGCCGGGTTACCAAAGTACGTCGGCAAACCCTCCATGCGCGCCGCACGAATATTCTCCCAGCTCGAATCGGTCAGCAGCACGCGGCTGCCCAGTAGCTGCAACGATTTACCCAGCAGGCGCGCCGGGCCGTTGGCGCCGACGATCAGGAAGCCGCTCGGCGCCGGTTCAGCGACGTTCAGCAAGCGTGCCAGTGGCCGAGCGGTTGCACTTTGCAGCACCACGGTGCCGATGATCACCGCGAAAGTCAGCGGCACCAGCAGCAGCGCACCTTCGTGCCCGGCTTGATCCAGACGAATCGCGAAAATCGCCGACACCGCCGCCGCCACGATCCCGCGCGGGGCGATCCAGCACAGCAGGGCGCGTTCACGCCAGCTCAGGCTAGAGCCGGCAGTGCTCAACAGCACGTTCAGCGGGCGCGCGATCAGTTGAATCACCAGCAGCAGAATCAGCACCAGCGGCCCGAGGCCGATCAGGGCATGCAGGTCCAGCCGCGCCGCCAGCAGAATGAACAACCCGGAAATCAGCAGCACGCTGAGGTTTTCCTTGAAGTGCAGGATGTGCCGCACATCCACGCCCTTCATGTTCGCCAGCCACATGCCCATCAGCGTCACCGCCAGCAGGCCGGACTCGTGCATCACCTGATTGGATGCAATGAAGATCCCCAACACCGCCGCCAGCGAGGCGAGGTTATGCAGGTACTCGGGCAACCACTGGCGCCGGATGATGGTGCCCAGCACCCAGCCGCCGACCACCCCGAATACGCTGCCGCAGACAATCACCCCGCCGAAGGTCAACAGGCTCTGTTCGAGGCCGTTGCCCTCGGAGCGGGCGATGATGAAGCTGTAGACCACCACCGCGAGCAGGGCGCCGATCGGGTCGATGACGATGCCTTCCCAGCGCAGGATGTTGGCGATCGAGGCTTTCGGCCGCACCACCCGCAGCATCGGCACGATCACCGTCGGGCCGGTCACCAGCGTCAGGCTGCCGAACAGGATCGCCAGCAGCCAGTCGAAGCCGAGCAAGAAGTGCGTCGCGACGGCGATGACCACCCAGGTGACGAGCGCACCGAGAGTCACCAGCCGATGCACGACACTGCCGATCTCGCGCCATTCCGACAGGTGCAGGGTCAGACTGCCCTCAAACAGGATCAACGCTACCGCCAGCGACACCAGCGGCATCAGCAGCGGGCCGAACATTTCCTGCGGGTCGAGCCAGCCCAGCACCGGCCCGGCGAGAATCCCGGTCAGCAACAGAAACAGAATCGCCGGCAGCTTCAGGCGCCATGCCAGCCACTGGCAACCCAGCGCAGCGGCGCCGATCCCGCCAAATGCCAAGAGAATTTGCTGCTCGTTCATTGATGCTCCCTGTTCCTTGAATTAGCGGGCTATGAAAGACTAGCGGCCATTCCTACAGTTCACTCTACATTTGCGCACAGCCTCGGAGGTTGTGTGTCTTGAGCGCCCATGCCTGCCATCGACCATCCGCTGATTGACCAATTCCTCGACGCCCTGTGGCTGGAAAAAGGCCTGTCCGACAACACCCGCGGCGCTTACCGCAGCGATCTGGCGCTGTTCAATGGCTGGCTGCAGGAGAAAAACCTCGAGCTGATCAATGCCGGTCGCGAGTTGATCCTCGATCACCTGTCCTGGCGTCTGGAGCAGAACTACAAACCGCGTTCCACCGCCAGATTTCTTTCCGGTGTGCGTGGCTTTTATCGCTATCTGCTGCGGGAAAAGCTGATTACGGTCGATCCGACCTTGCGCGTCGACATGCCGCAACTCGGTCGGCCTTTGCCCAAGTCGCTGTCGGAAGCCGACGTCGAGGCGCTGCTCAAGGCGCCGGATCTGAGCGAAGCCATCGGCCAGCGTGACCGCGCCATGCTTGAGGTGTTGTATGCCTGTGGTCTGCGGGTGACCGAACTGGTCAGTCTGACGCTGGAGCAGGTCAACCTGCGTCAGGGCGTGTTGCGGGTGATGGGCAAGGGCAGCAAGGAGCGGCTGGTGCCGATGGGCGAAGAGGCGATTGTCTGGGTCGAGCGCTATATGCGTGATGGCCGTAGCGAGCTGCTCGGCGGGCGCCCCAGCGATGTGCTGTTCCCCAGCCAGCGCGGCGAGCAGATGACCCGCCAGACCTTCTGGCACCGGATCAAGCATTGGGCCAAAGTCGCCGGGATCGGCAAATCGCTGTCGCCGCACACCTTGCGCCATGCGTTTGCCACGCACCTGCTCAACCACGGCGCGGATCTGCGGGTGGTGCAGATGCTGCTGGGGCACAGTGACCTTTCCACTACGCAAATCTACACCCACGTCGCCCGCGCGCGGTTGCAGGACCTCCATGCCAAACACCACCCAAGAGGCTGATGCAACCTTCAATGTTGGAGTCATTACCTGTGGTGAGGGGATTCATCCCCGATGGGCTGCACAGCAGCCCCAAAAACTTTGGGTTTAATAAAAACACCAAAGTATCCATTTACGACCGCAGCGCCTGCATCGGGGATAAATCCCCTCACCACAATAATGTGTGCCAGTCAGCCTTGAGTGTCTTGTGTCAGGCGCATTCGGCCATGCGAGCCTTATGTGGTAGGCTTTGCCGGTTTGCACGATGGACGGTTATGACCCGGTGTTCCGGCACGGGCGTTCTGACCGTTTCATTTGTCCGCCTTCAGGAGTTCTCATGCGTCTGACCCAGATTTTCGCCGCCGCAGCCATTGCGTTGGTCAGCACCTTTGCCGTCGCCGATGACGCGGCCGACAAAGCCATTCGTCAAAGCCTGGAAAAACTCGAACTCGAGGTTCCGGTAGAAAGCATCAGCGCCAGCCCGTTGCCGGGCATGTATGAAGTCAAGCTCAAGGGCAGCCGCGTGCTGTACGCCAGCGCCGACGGCCAGTACATCGTTCAGGGCTACCTGTTCCAGCTCAAGGACGGCAAACCGGTCAACCTGACCGAGAAGACCGAACGCCTGGGCATCTCCAAACTGATCAATGCCATTCCAGTGGCCGAAACCGTGGTGTATCCGGCGGTGGGCGAAACCAAATCGCACATCACCGTGTTCACCGACACCACCTGCCCGTACTGCCACAAGCTGCACGCCGAAGTGCCTGAGCTGAACAAGCGCGGCATCGAAGTGCGTTACGTGGCGTTCCCGCGTCAGGGCCTCGGCTCGCCGGGTGACGAGCAACTGCAAGCCGTGTGGTGCTCGACCGACAAGAAAGCCGCCATGGACAAAATGGTCGATGGCAAAGAAATCAAGGCCGCCAAGTGCGCGAACCCGGTTTCCAAACAGTTCGCTTTGGGTCAGTCGATTGGCGTGAACGGCACACCGGCCATCGTTTTGGCTGACGGACAAGTCATTCCGGGCTACCAGCCGGCGCCACAAGTCGCCAAACTGGCGCTGGGCGCCAAGTAATTCGCATCGTCACGGTCCGCCGTTGACGATCATGGTCCGGCAGCAACATCGCCGGGCCATTAATAGAGAGCCGCGAACACGCGGTTGTTTTCCGGCCGACCTTGCGTCGGCCGTTTCATGGGGAGTTCACAGTGAATCCGGTCAAAGTAGGCATCTGTGGGTTAGGGACCGTCGGTGGCGGTACCTTCAACGTACTTCAGCGCAACGCCGAGGAAATTGCTCGTCGTGCCGGGCGTGGGATCGAAGTGGCACAAATTGCCATGCGCACGCCAAAGCCTCAGTTCCAGACGACCGGTATTGCGATTACCAACGATGTCTTCGAAGTGGCCACGAACCCTGAGATCGACATCGTCATAGAGCTGATGGGCGGCTACACCGTTGCCCGCGAGCTGGTACTCAAGGCCATCGAGAATGGCAAGCATGTGGTCACCGCGAACAAGGCACTGATCGCCGTTCACGGTAATGAGATTTTCGCCAAGGCACGCGAGAAAGGCGTGATCGTGGCGTTCGAAGCGGCTGTGGCCGGTGGCATTCCGGTGATCAAGGCGATCCGTGAAGGCCTGTCCGCCAACCGCATCAACTGGGTCGCCGGGATCATCAACGGCACCGGCAACTTCATCCTCACCGAAATGCGCGAGAAGGGTCGCACCTTCGAAGACGTGCTGGCCGAAGCGCAAGCGCTGGGCTACGCCGAAGCCGATCCGACCTTCGACGTCGAAGGCATCGACGCCGCGCACAAACTGACGATTCTGGCTTCCATCGCGTTCGGCATTCCGCTGCAATTCGACAAGGCCTACACCGAAGGCATCACCAAGCTGACCACCGCTGACGTGAACTACGCCGAGGCGCTGGGCTACCGGATCAAGCACCTCGGTGTGGCGCGCAGTACCGCTGCCGGCATCGAGCTGCGCGTACACCCGACGCTGATCCCGGCCGATCGCCTGATCGCCAACGTCAACGGCGTGATGAACGCCGTGATGGTCAACGGTGACGCTGCCGGTTCGACGCTGTTCTACGGCGCCGGTGCCGGCATGGAGCCGACCGCTTCGTCGGTGATCGCCGACCTGGTGGACGTGGTTCGCGCCATGACGTCCGATCCGGAAAACCGCGTGCCGCACCTGGCCTTCCAGCCGGACTCGCTGTCGGCGCATCCGATCCTGCCGATCGAAGCCTGCGAAAGCGCTTACTACCTGCGCATCCAGGCCAAGGACCATCCGGGCGTACTGGCTCAGGTGGCGAGCATCCTCTCGGAGCGTGGCATCAACATCGAGTCGATCATGCAGAAGGAAGTCGAGGAACACGACGGTCTGGTACCGATGATCCTGCTGACCCACCGCGTGGTCGAGCAGCGTATCAACGATGCGATCGCCGCCCTCGAAGCCCTGGCCGGCGTGAATGGTCCGGTTGTGCGGATCCGCGTCGAGCACCTGAACTAAGTCGTTGTCCTGCAATGGCCCCGTGAAAGGGGCCACTGTTGTGCACACTCTCCATTGGAGTCAGTCATGCGTTACATCAGTACCCGCGGCCAGGCACCGGCCCTGAATTTCGAAGACGTCCTGCTGGCCGGTCTGGCCACTGACGGCGGTCTGTACGTCCCGGAAAACCTGCCACGTTTCACCCAGGAAGAAATCGCTTCCTGGGCCGGTCTGCCGTACCACGAGCTGGCTTTCCGGGTCATGCGCCCGTTCGTGACCGGCAGCATCCCGGACGCCGATTTCAAAAAGATCCTCGAAGAAACCTACGGTGTGTTCTCGCACAGCGCCGTTGCGCCGCTGCGTCAGCTCAACGGCAACGAATGGGTGCTCGAGTTGTTCCACGGCCCGACCCTGGCGTTCAAGGATTTCGCCCTGCAACTGCTCGGTCGTCTGCTCGATTACGTGCTGGAAAAGCGCGGCGAGCGCGTGGTCATCGTCGGTGCCACCTCGGGTGACACCGGTTCGGCCGCCATCGAAGGCTGCAAGCACTGCGAAAACGTCGACATCTTCATCCTGCACCCGCACAACCGTGTGTCCGAAGTGCAGCGTCGGCAGATGACGACGATTGTCGGCGAGAACATCCACAACATCGCCATCGAAGGCAACTTCGATGACTGCCAGGAAATGGTCAAGAACAGCTTCGCCGACCAGAGCTTCCTGAAGGGCACGCGCCTGGTAGCGGTGAATTCGATCAACTGGGCGCGGATCATGGCCCAGATCGTCTACTACTTCCACGCAGCCCTGCAGTTGGGCGGCCCGGCGCGTTCGGTGGCGTTCTCGGTACCGACCGGCAACTTCGGCGACATCTTCGCCGGTTACCTGGCGCGCAACATGGGCCTGCCGATCAACCAGTTGATCGTCGCGACCAACCGCAACGACATCCTGCACCGCTTCATGAGCGGCAACCAGTACGTCAAGGAAACCCTGCACGCTACGCTGTCGCCGTCGATGGACATCATGGTTTCGTCGAACTTCGAACGCCTGCTGTTCGACCTGCACGGTCGCAACGGCGCGGCGATTGCCGGGCTGATGGATTCGTTCAAACAGGGCGGTGGTTTCAGCGTCGAGCAAGAGCGCTGGACCGAAGCCCGCAAGCTGTTCGACTCGCTGGCCGTGGATGACGCGCAAACCTGCGAAACCATCGCCGAAGTCTACGCGCAATGCGGCGAAGTGTTGGACCCGCACACCGCCATCGGCGTCAAGGCCGCGCGCGAATGCCGCCGCAGCCTGGACATCCCGATGGTGATCCTGGGCACCGCACATCCGGTGAAATTCCCGGATGCCGTGGAGAAAGCGGGTGTAGGAAAAGCTCTCGAACTGCCTGCACATCTTTCTGATTTGTTCGAGCGAAACGAGCGCTGCACCGTTCTGCCAAACGAGCTGAAAGCCGTACAGGCCTTTGTCAGCCAGCACGGCAACCGCGGCAAGCCGCTGTAAGCCGAAAAAGCTGTCACATTTTGAAGCCCGTCTCCTGACGGGCTTTTTTGTTTCTGCTGCCACACTGCTCGGGTTTTCGCCCATGAAGGACGGGTGAGTCGATCACGAAGGAAGTGGCAATGCTGTTTGAGAGAGGATGGAAATACACCCTGAAGCGGGTTTTTCTGTTGTGCCTGTTGGTTGGCTGGCGCGTGGGCGTTGCGGCGCATCTGGCGCATGATGAAGAGCAGTTGAACATCGGCACCGTTGTGCTGAGTGAAGCCGAGCAGCAATGGGTTCGCGATAACCCGACGGTGATCGTGGCGGCGGAGCAGTACCCGTTGTACCTGTTTCTGGATGAGCATGGTCATTGGAGCGGCTTGAACAACGATGTGCTCAAACGCATCAGTGCCATGACCGGGTTGCAATTCGTTTACCGGGAGTCGTTTTCCACCGCGCAGATGCTCGAGCGCCTGGAAACCGGTGCCGCAGACATGAGCACGACCCTGGCGATGAATGATGAGCGCCGTTTGAGTCTGGATTTCAGTCATGCCTTTGGCGGTGCCGGCTGGGTATTTGTCGGCCGCGCCGGCGAGCCTGGAGTGCAATCGCTGGAGCAGTTGGCCAAACGGGTGCTGGTATTGCCGGGGCGGCACGCGCTGGAGGGGGTGATCCGACGCGATTATCCGTCCATCGAATTACGTTCGGTGAAAACCTATGCCGAGGCACGGGCGCTGGTCGAAAGCGGTGAGGCCTATGCCACCATCGAAAATGAAATCGGTGCGCAGCTCTATCCCTCGGGCTTGCTGAAGGTTGGCGAATTGCTGGAGGGAAAATGGGAGGCGGATCTTCTGGCCGTGCGCAAGGGCCAGCCGCAATTGCTGAGCATCCTGAACAAGGCGCTTGAAGCGTTCCCGGCTTCCGAACTCCGGGCCATTCGCCTTAACTGGCTGGGCGGCATCGGGCCGAAACCAGCCGCTGCGGGCTGGCAACACTGGTCCCGGCCGAGCTACTGGGGCGTGTTTGTGGTGGGGGCTTTTTTCGGGTTGTCGCTGTTATGGCATCGGCGCATGGCGGCGCTGATCAAACAGCATCGGGACGTGCAGAGCCAACTCGGCGATCAATTGGTTTTCCAGCGCGCGCTGATAGACGCCATGCCTGACCCGGTGTTCGTCCGCGACCTGGAAGGACGCCTGATCCTCTGTAACAAAAGCTACGAAGAGGCGTTGTCGATCCGTTTCGAACAGGTGCAGGGATGCCGACTGATCGACGTCGATGCCTTGCCGCGTGCCACCGCTGGCATGCTGCATGAGGAGTTCATGATTCAGCTGAGAACCCGCCGAACCCGTTTCAGCAGACGCCGCCTGCAATTCAAGCATGGCAATCGGGACATCTATCAATGGACGGTGCCGTTTTACAGTGCCAATGGGGAGTTGCGAGGCCTGCTCGGCGGGTGGACGGACATCACCCGGCGTGATGCGGCAACGGGGGGACATCCGCATTGATATAGGGAAATTTCCTATATCACGCGCCTCCTTTTCCGATGGGGGACTGAAGGAGGCTGCCCTAAAGTGGACAGCAACTGCGGACGAGTCCGCGATTGCCGTTTCAGAGGTCGTCCATGCGCTCGCTCAAAGTACTGATTCTCGAACCCGATCCTTATCGAATGATGGCGTTGCACCAGATGCTCAATGCGTTCGGTATCTATGACGTACTCACGGCGCCATCGCTGGCCTCGGCGCGTTGCTCGCTGGAGCGTCGCACCCGGGTCGACATTGCGATCTGCGATCCGCAGTTGAAAGGCGGGGAAGGCCTGGCGCTGATCCACCATCTGGCGGCCGAAGGGGAGGCCAATGCGCTCATTCTACTGGGGCGTGTAGCGCCGGGCTTGCTGAGCGATCTCGAAAGCCTGCTGCAAACACACGAGGTGACGCTGCTGGGACGCCTGCAAACGCCGGTTTCGGCCGTGCTGATGCGCGGGCTGCTTGACAGCTACCTACAAGCGGCAGCCCATCCGGCGGGGGCTTGAGCCGACGGTTATGTTTCTGTCATCTTCACCGTGCATGCTCTGACAGACCGCTAACTGCTCCGGGAGCAGCGCGGTATTCAGAACTTTCTTCTCGGGCCGGTGGTCATTTATTGTGAACACGCCCCAGGCACAATGTTTTCGGACTATTGAGTGGAGATCGAGATGGAAAGTATCAGTCTATTGCTCGGTGAGGCTCTGAGCCCGTATCAGGTGACGTTGACTCCGTGTGGCGCCCATGGCGAATGCCTGGTGACGCTGAAGAACAGCAACGGCGCCCTCGTGGTGGAGCGCGAATTCAATCAGGCGCAGTTGAGCGACAAACGCCTGCTGACAGATGTGGTTGACGGTTTGCACCGTGACGTCCTGATCGCCGAAGGGCGGCTGGAGCCCTGTGTGATTGCGGCATTGCGCAATGCGGCGCTGGATAAGCGTGCGGCCCTGTAAAGATGAAATATTTTTTGTGGGAACCTTCCTGCATCCCCGTCAGTCAGACCCCGTAACAGCAGGATCAAGCATTGTGCTCCGGTGCTTGTCGCTTGCTGCTACGGGTCTTTAAGCAGACCGCGTTTAACCCCGAGTTGTCTCCCCACTGCTCGGGGTTTCTTTTTGCCCGCAGGTTTTACTGCGTGGCCTGTTGCTCGAAAAAAATCCGCGCCTGTTGCAGGTAATCCGTGCGCATTTCAGGGTCCAGCCAGTCGGCATACGACTGGTTCAGTTGCTCGTGGGGCAGGGTACGCAGCAGTTGGTTGATCTCACTGATCGCCTGACGGCCCTGAGAAGTATCGGAACACCCGACAAAGCCAGACAGATACTTGCCGGTGCCGCGAATCGGAAAGAACACCAGTTGGTCTTCGGCAATTTGCGCCTGCTGCGCCTGATAGCGGATCTCCGGCCAGTAACCCAGCACCACTTGCAGACGCCCCAGGCGCTGCATCGACAGCAGGCTGCTCAGGGCGTCGTTGCCATAATGCGGCGTCAACGCACCGCCGGGAGCCTGCTTGAGCAGACTGTCGAGATACTCGCCGTAACTGCGTTCCGCGACAACTCCGACCTTGATCTCGCCATTGGCCAGAAATGCCGGCAGATCGACTTCACCGTCGATCAGGTACGGCGCCAGTACGTCGCGATCTTTCTGACGCACCACCAGACCATTACTGACAGCGCGAAACGCCGGGATAGAGAAAGTGATCCATTGCGTGCGCTCCTTGCTCCAGATCAGCGACGGATCGCAGGTAAAGGACGGCTCGTGCAGCATCTGCATGCCCCGGGCGCGATTGACCCGCATCAGCGTGTGTTCGTATTGCGGCATGCCGGCGATCAGCATCGGCATCAGTTGATCGATGACGCCCTGGCCCTTTTTCGGGCCTTCGAAGATGGTCAGGGGCGGCAGGTCGCGCAGCAACCAGACCAGCGTGGGTTTCGCTTGCGCCCAGGCGGGCAGGGCGAGCAGAAACAACAGGCCGAACAGCCGCCACGTCCACCAGTGGTGGGCGCGGTTGGCGTCCGATGTCTGCCGATGTTTCAGCTTAGATAGCTCCGTCTGCGCGCAACCGGGCGATCTGCTGTTCGTCGTAGCCAAGATCGTGCAGTACCTGCGCATTGTGTTCACCGAGCTGCGGTCCGACCCATTCGGAAGTACCCGGTGTCTCGGAGAGTTTCGGCACGATGCCCGGCATCTTGAAAGGCTTGCCGTCCGGCAGCTTCGCCTGCAGGAACATTTCCCGGGCGAGGTACTGCGGATCGCTGAACATGTCCTCGGCACTGAAGATCCGGCTGGCCGGCACTTCCGCCTGATTGAGCAGGTCGAGCACGCTTTGCAGCGGCAGCGAATTGACCCAGCGGTCGATCACGCCATACAACTCGTCGCGGCGACTGTCGCGCCCGTCGTTACTCGCCAGTGTCGGGTCGTTGGCCAGATCCTCGCGGCCGATGATCAGCATGAAGCGCTTGAAGATCGCGTCACCATTGGCGCCGATCTGCACATGCTTGCCGTCGGCGCTGGTGTGGATCGATGACGGTGTGATGCCCGGCATGATGTTGCCGGTGCGCTCGCGGATGAAGCCGAACACGTCGAACTCCGGCACCATGCTTTCCATCATGGCGAAAATCGCCTCGTACAACGCCACATCGACCACTTGGCCGAGACCGCCGTTGACCTCGCGATGACGCAGCGCCATCAGCGCACCGATCACGCCCCACAACGCGGCAATCGAGTCACCGATGGAGATCCCGGTGCGCACCGGTGGCCGGTCTTCGAAGCCGGTGATGTAGCGCAAACCGCCCATGGACTCGCCGACCGCGCCGAAGCCCGGTTGATCCTTCATCGGCCCGGTCTGGCCGAACCCCGAGAGGCGCACCATCACCAGTTTCGGATTCAGCGCGTGCAGGGTTTCCCAGCTCAGCCCGAGTTTTTCCAGCACGCCGGGGCGAAAGTTTTCGATCAGGATGTCGGCTTCGCCCAGCAGTTTTTTCAGGATCGCCAGGCCGTCGGGGTGCTTGAGGTTCAGGGTCAGCGACTTCTTGTTGCGCGCCTGGACGAACCACCACAGCGAGGTGCCTTCATACAATTTGCGCCACTTGCGCAGCGGATCACCGCCGTCGGGCGATTCGATCTTGATCACTTCGGCGCCGAACTCGCCGCAGATGCGCGAGGCGAACGGCCCGGCAATCAACGTACCCAATTCAATGACTTTCACACCGCTGAGCGGTTTGTTGGCGAACGGCATACTGAATCCTGTAGGACAAGGCTGAGCGGATACAGCGTTTTAACATAGCCGGCTGTCAGACGCCGCAGGTTGATCGCCATCAATTCGATGATTGCCTACGGCATCGGTTAGACTTGCCGACTTTCCTCGTATCAAGAAGCCCGTTCATGGCCCAGCCGTCTACCACGTACAAATTCGAACTGAACCTCACTGACCTCGACCGCAGCATCTACGAGAGCGTCAAGCAGACCATCGCCCGTCACCCTTCGGAAACCGAAGAGCGCATGACCGTGCGGCTGCTGGCCTACGCCCTCTGGTACAACGAGCAGTTGTCGTTTGGCCGTGGTCTGTCGGACGTGGATGAACCTGCGCTGTGGGAAAAAAGCCTGGATGATCGCGTTCTGCACTGGATCGAAGTTGGCCAGCCGGACGCCGATCGTCTGACCTGGTGCTCGCGTCGCACCGAACGCACCAGCCTGCTGGCCTATGGCAGTCTGCGCGTGTGGGAAGGCAAAGTGATCCCGGCGATCAAGAACCTGAAAAACGTCAACATCGCCGCTGTGCCGCAGGAAGTGCTGGAAACCCTGGCCAAGGACATGCCGCGCGTCATCAAGTGGGACGTGATGATCAGCGAAGGCACGATCTTCGTCACCGACGACCGCGGTCAGCATGAAGTCCAGTTGCAATGGCTGCAAGGTGAACGCGGCTGATCCTGCGTCGTTCACTGATTAATCCCACGTATTCAAGAGAAGTTTCCGTTAGCCCATGCGTATTGATCCTCGACCGTTGCCTGCCACGCTGCCGTTTCTCGGTGACCTGCCACCTTTGCTGACTCGTTTGTACGCGGCGCGGGGCGTGCAATCCGAGGCGGAGCTGGATAAAAGTCTGGCGCGGCTGATTCCGTTCCAGCAGCTCAAGGGCATCGAGGCAGCGGTGGATCTGCTGGTGACGGCGCTGGAGCAGCGTCAGCGGATTCTGATCGTCGGTGACTTCGACGCCGATGGCGCGACGGCCAGTACAGTCGGCGTGCTCGGCTTGCGTCTGCTGGGTGCGGCGCATGTCGATTATCTGGTTCCGAACCGCTTCGAATACGGCTATGGCCTGACCCCGGAAATCGTCGAAGTCGCCCTGACGCGCGAGCCGCAGTTGTTGATCACTGTCGACAACGGCATCTCCAGTGTGGAGGGTGTGGCGGCGGCGAAAAAGGCCGGGCTCAAGGTGTTGATCACCGACCACCACTTGCCCGGCGATGAACTGCCGCTGGCCGATGCGTTGGTCAACCCAAACCAGCCCGGCTGCGAGTTTCCGAGCAAGGCGCTGGCCGGGGTCGGGGTGATTTTCTACGTGTTGATGGCCTTGCGCGCGCGCCTGCGCAGCCTTGGCTGGTACGAGAGCAAGCCGCAGCCGAACATCGGTGAACTGCTGGATCTGGTGGCGCTGGGCAGCGTTGCCGACGTGGTGCCGCTGGACGCCAACAACCGGATTCTGGTGCATCAGGGCCTTGAGCGGATTCGCGCCGGGCGTGCACGACCGGGGATCAAGGCGATTCTTGAAGTGGCCAAGCGTGACGCGGCGCGGATTACCTCCACCGACCTGGGTTTCATCGTCGGCCCGCGCCTGAACGCGGCGGGGCGCCTGGATGACATGAGCCTCGGGATCGAATGCCTGCTCACCACCGACGCCAATCTGGCGCGGGAAATGGCCGCGCAACTGGATGGTATGAACCAGGATCGCAAATCCATCGAGCAGGGCATGCAGCGCGAGGCGCTGGCCCAGCTCAAGGACTTGCCAGTGGAATCGATGCCGTTTGGCCTGTGCCTGTTCGATCCCGAGTGGCATCAGGGCGTGATCGGCATTCTCGCCTCGCGGATGAAAGAACGTTATTTCCGTCCGACCATTGCCTTCGCCGATGCCGGTGACGGTTTGCTCAAGGGCTCGGGGCGTTCGGTGCAGGGTTTCCATATTCGCGATGCCCTGAGCGTGGTGGCGGCGCAGCATCCGAACCTGATTGCCAAGTACGGTGGTCACGCGATGGCGGCCGGCCTGACCTTGCCGCAAGAGAATTTTCCGCTGTTCGCCGAAGCTTTCGATGCCGAAGTGCGTCGGCAACTTCGTGAGGAGGACCTGACCGGGCGCATGCTTTCGGATGGCACGCTGGCGGTCGAGGAATTCCATCTGGAACTGGCCCGCGCCCTGCGCCATGCCGGGCCTTGGGGCCAGCACTTCCCGGAGCCGCTGTTCCATGGCGTGTTCCAGTTGGTCGAGCAACGGGTGGTCGGCGAGCGGCACCTGAAAGTGGTGCTGAAAAGCGAGTGCGGGTCGGTGAAGCTGGATGGCATCGCTTTCGGCATCGACCGTGATGTCTGGCCGAACCCGACCATTCAGTGGGTCGAGCTGGCCTACAAGCTCGACGTCAACGAGTTCCGGGGCAACGAGACGGTGCAACTGATGATTGCCCACATCGAACCGCGCTGACGCCATTCGCGAGCAGGCTCGCTCCCACAGGCACGGTGTTGACTTTGTGGGAGCGAGCCTGCTCGCGAAAGCACCCTTTCACACACTGAATCACTCTGAACCCTCCCTCATCCCCGGTTGTCGACTAGGCTCTAAGCACTGCTTGATTGGCCTTGTGACGTCTGTCGAATGTTTTGCCCGCGGGGGCGGGTGCTGCACCTTTTTCCTGTCACTCGTCGACTTTTCAAACAGAACCCTGGAGCCTGCCCACTGATTTGAGAGGTGCCCCATGAGTCTGCTGCTCGAACCCTTTACCCTTCGCCAACTGACCCTGCCCAACCGCATCGCCGTGTCGCCGATGTGCCAGTATTCCAGCGTCGACGGTCTGGCCAACGACTGGCATCTGGTGCATCTGGGCAGCCGCGCGGTGGGCGGTGCCGGCCTGATTTTTACCGAGGCCACGGCGGTCACCGCCGACGGGCGAATCACCGCTGAAGACCTCGGTTTGTGGAACGACGAACAGATCGAACCGCTGCAACGCATCACCCGCTTCATCACCGCTCAGGGTGCGGTTGCTGGCGTTCAACTGGCCCATGCCGGGCGCAAGGCCAGCACCCATCGGCCATGGATAGGCAAACACGGCAGCGTCAAACCGGAGGATGGCGGCTGGATCCCGGTCGGGCCGTCACCGATTGCCTTCGACCCGCAACACACGCAACCCAAGCAGCTGGATGAAGGGCAAATCGCCGAAGTCATCCAGGCCTTCGTTGCTGCGGCCAAACGCGCGTTGACCGCAGGTTTCAGCGTGGTCGAGGTGCATGCCGCCCATGGTTATCTGCTGCATCAGTTTCTGTCGCCATTGAGCAATCAGCGCCGCGATCAATACGGTGGTTCGTTCGAAAACCGTATTCGGCTGGTGTTGCAAGTCACCGAGGCCGTGCGCGAGGTCTGGCCACAAGAGTTGCCGGTGTTTGTCCGGGTGTCGGCCACCGACTGGGTCGAAGACGGCTGGAACCCGGATGAAACCGTGGAACTGGCGCGCCGCCTCAAGGCATTGGGAGCGGATCTGATCGACGTCTCTTCCGGTGGTACCGCCGCCAACGCCGAGATTCCGGTGGGGCCGGGTTATCAGACGCGCTTCGCCGAACGGGTGCGCAAGGAGTCCGGCATCGCCACCGGCACCGTCGGCATGATTACCGAGCCGGCGCAGGCCGAGCACATTCTGCGCACCTGTCAGGCCGACATCATCTTCCTCGCCCGCGAGCTGCTGCGTGACCCGTACTGGCCGCTGCATGCCGACGATGATCTGGGCGGGCGCAAAGCGGTATGGCCGGCGCAGTATCAGCGCGCGACCCATCGTGATCAGCCGATTCACGAATCCGATCTGCGCGATTGATTTCAAACCGGCGCAACGTCTATAAAACCCGCCATTGAACCGGCGGGTTTTTTCTTGCCTGCCATTTGCCAAGGAAGTCGAGCATGTTGATCGAGCGAGAACTGACCGAACACGACTTGCCGTTGCTGGCGCAGATCGACCGCAGCGAGCTGGTGGAGGAATGTTATCGGCTGGAAAAAGGTGAGCTGATTCTGTATCCGGTGCATTTCGACATGCGTGGCTGGCCGGAAGGGGAAGCTGAGGAAAACGCGCTGGCGCTGGAGAAGTGCTTGCGGCGCGGTGGCTGGTTGTACGGGGTTTTCGATGGGCAGGCGCTGGTCGCGGCGGTGGTTGTGGATAACCGGGTTATTCACAATCAGGGGTTGAGCATGCGGCAGATGAAGTTTCTGCACATCAGCCGTGATTACCGCGGGCAAGGGCTGGGGGCGAAGTTGTTTGCGCTGGCCTGCGAGCAGGGGCGGCGATTCGGTGCCCAGGCGTTGTATGTTTCAGCGACTGAATCGCGCAACACTGTGGAGTTTTATCAGAGACAGGGTTGCCGGTTGGTGGATCAGGCGGATCCGGAGTTGTTTGATCAAGAACCCAGAGACATTCATCTGTATTGCCCACTGACCTGACGCAGTTTCTTCAATATCCGATGTTGAATGTTCTGACGCATTCGCGAGCAAGCCCGCTCCCACCGTGGTTCTGTGTCGGTCGCAAACTGTGTGATCGACCGGGATCCAGTGTGGGAGCGGGTTTGCTCGCGAAGAGTCCCTTACAGGCGCCTCAAATCATCAAGGATACTTGCGCTTGTCCGGTGCCGGCGGGAAGTACTGGTACAGCCAGGTCTCGCTTAATGTGCGGTCATTGGTGCGGATGAACAGGCGCAGTTCCACCGGGTCGACGCTGTCGCTGGTCGGGTACCAGTCGAACAGGACCCGGTAACCCTTGATGTCATCGAGCACCAGCACGCTGAAGTCCTGCACCTTGCCGTTGGAGCAGGTGACCACCGGTTCGATCCCGGTGCCCTGCGGCAGGCGATCCAGGCCACCACCGGTGAAGTCCACGGCAAAACGACGGGCCCAGACCGGCGGGTAATGCTCGCCTGGTGCCCAGCCTTCGACGAAACCACCCATGCCCGACCGGGTCGCATGCACCCGCGCCAGCGGCGTGCCGACCGGTGGCAGGGCGCTCCAGTAGAGCTTGTAGCCATAGTTCAGCGAGTCGCCGGCGGCCACCGGCTTCTTCGGCGTCCAGAATGCGACGATGTTGTCGAGGGTTTCGCCGGTGGTAGGAATTTCCAGCAGATCGATCGAGCCTTCGCCCCACGCGGTGGTCGGTTCGACCCACAGGCTCGGGCGCTTGCTGTACCAGTCAACGGTGTCCTGATAGTTGGCGAACTCGTGGTCGGTCTGCACCAGGCCGAAGCCTTTCGGATCGGTATCGGCGAACGCGTTGAACTGCAGGGTCGCCGGGTTGTTCAGCGGGCGGCAGATCCACTCGCCATTGCCACGCCACATCGTCAGGCGATCGGAGTCGTGGATCTGCGGGTGAATGGTGTCGCACATACGGCGTTCGTGGGTGCCGCAGCTGAACATGCTGGTCATTGGCGCGATGCCCAGTTGTTCGATGGCGGTACGCGCGTTGATGTGGGCGTCGATCTCCATCACCACGCGCTCGGCCTGGCAATCGATGTCGAAGCGGTACGCACCGGTGGCGCTCGGCGAGTCGAGCAGGGCGTAGACCACAAAACGGGTGGCGTTCTGCTCTGGAGTCTCAAACCAGAACTTGGTGAAGTCAGGGAATTCTTCGCGCTTTTTCGCGTAGGTGTCGACGGCCAGACCACGGGCCGAGAGGCCATATTGGCCAGTGGCATCCACCGCACGGAAATAACTGGCGCCGAGGAACGACACCACGTCATGGCGATCCAGCTCCGGGGCCTTGAACAGCTTGAAGCCGGCAAACCCCAGGTCGCCCTTGAGCTGTTGGGTGTCGACCGAGGTGTTCTCGTAGTTGAACAGCGTCGGGCGGAAATGCACTTCGCGGGCGGTGCGGGTCTTCGGATCGACGCTGTACATGCGCACCGGCTGGCGGAAACCCATACCGACGTGGAAGAACTGCACGTCCAGCTGACCCTTGTTTTCTTTCCACAACGAATGATCGCCGTCGTAGCGGATCGCGTTGAAGTTCTGCGGGGTCATGGTCGCCAAAGTCGGCGGCAGCACCTGTTTGCTGTCCTGATAGGCCGAGCCGGCCAGTTGCTTGGCCTGGCGCTTGAGCGCTTCGAAGTCGAAAGCCTGGGCCTCGCCATCGGCGGCGCCACCATTGGCGGACCAGGCACGGGCGGCCAGCAGGCCGGAAGCCGAGAGACCGGTGTAAGCCGCAATGGCCATCGACGCTTTGAGCAAATTCCTGCGGTGCATAAATACAACCTGTCGTGAGCAATCCCGCGCCGTTCCTGGCACGTGCTGGATCAGAAATTACGGTTCGGACAAGCCTTCGGCCAAACGCAACGGATTATAAACAGATGCCGGCTAGCTTAAACGGTTCGCTCGCCGAGCAAAATTCGTTGATTCACAGTGACAGAGTGTCAATGAAACAAGACATGTCGGTTAAAAATCTGACAGGGCGTTCTGATTTATGCGGCATATCTGCTTTTTTCGACTAATTACTCTAAAAACCGCTTTTCAGCGCCGATTTAATTTCTATTCTATGGGCATGACCGGTGTTGACCGGTAGGGCACACGGCGCTGCTGTAAGGGGCAGGGCGATGTGGTGGTTTAGCAATTCTTTGAAGTATTGAAGGACATCGTCCATGGCAAAAATACAAGGTATCGCCGAAATGCTCGGCATCTTCCCCTGCCTCGGCAGCGGCCGTAGAAGGCGTCGTTTGAGTTCTGAAGAGCTGAAACTGGTGGAGCGTTATCGCGAGTTGTCGGAGAGCGACCGGATTGCGATGCGGTATCTGGTGGATGCGATGCGCAGTGTTTCGCGGTTTTGAGTGGAAATAAAAAGGGGCGGACTGAAAGGTCCGCCCCTTTTTATCTGGATCAGCTACACGTTCCCAGAACTGGATACGGCCGCTGGCCGCGCATCAACTCCGGCACATCCCGCCATTTGACCCACGCCTGCTGTTGCCAGTGCAGCAGCGGTACGGTAACGCCTGCCCAATGCATTGAGCTCAAGCTCGGGTGGTTTTCCACAGGGCTTGATTGAGTTTCGCGCAGCATCGGGATGACTTCATGGCTCAGCCATTGGCGCAGGTGTCGGTTTTCCGGGACGAAGTGATGGACGAGCAGGGCGAACAGGCCGGACTCGCTGACCATCGCGCAATCGATGATTTCGCCGTTCCGACGCAGGAGGACATGGCGACGCTGGTCGGGATCGAGTTTCAGGGTGAGGCGTTCGTTCAGGGGGTAACCCATCAAGCGACCGAGATCTTGCACGCAGAACCAGGCTTCGTGGTCTTGCATGAAGGCGTGGAGGAAGCGGTTGTGGCGGGTGAAGGCGGTGGGGGTGAAGTGGGTCGACGATGAGTTTTGGATTTGTGCAGACATGTAGTGACTTCCGATTTGAGTAGGAAAGTCGCCATCAACTCCTCGACAAGTTGGGTGGCGAACCGTATGGCGTTCGAAGTCGGGATACTTCCAGTCAAACACGGAAAAGCCAGAAGGCCCGCGCCACACGGCCCGCCATAAAGCAAAACTGAAGCTACGACAGCCACAGTTCAATGGAGGGCATGCAAGCACCGCGTTGACAGTTTCCGGCTTCGACCCCGGGTCGCTGATTTGGCAGCGACGGGATAAAGCCTATCGGTCAGGCGCTTGCGGCGACAAGTCTACTCTGTGGACGCGCAGCGTAGGAAATTGGGCTTTTTGGGGGAGGCTGTGTCTGTAGGAAATGCCTGTTTTTGCATTGCTTGCAGCCAGGCTGCGTCTGAGGCGCGTTTTTTCATTTATTTATGGAGATTCATGCAACGAACTGCAGGTTTTATCCATGCTGATCGAATTTTCCGTTTCCAATTACCGCTCGTTCCGGGACAGGCAAACGCTGTCCATGGTCGCGAGCCCTCGGCTGAGCAAGGCGCGAAACGTCTTCAGCGCCGGCACGAGCACTGAAAAGCTCCCGGACCTGCTCAAGGTCGCCGCCATTTACGGACCCAACGCTTCTGGCAAATCGTCGCTAATTCGCGCAATGGGCATCGTCGGCAGATTGCTGGCGACACCCGCAGGCATCCATGGCGACGTACTACCGGTTGCATCCTTTCGCTTTGACGAGACGCTAAGAGAAGCGCCCAGCGTTTTTGAATACGACTTTGTTCAAAGCGGGTTGCGCTATCGATTCGTGCTCGGCTTGACAGCGCAGCGCATTGTCCATGAACAATTGCTCTGTTATCCAAAAGGAAAGGAAACCTTGCTCTACAACCGTCAAGTTGATTCCCTCGGTGAGCATTACACCTTTGGTAAAGCCCTTGAAGGCGGTAAGGACGTGCATTGTGCGTGGCGGCGTTTGACCAGTCCCAGGATGCTGTTTATTGCACAAGCCGTTACCCACAGCAGCGAAGAGCTGACGCAGTTGCGCGCACCATTTTGCTGGTTTCAAAGAGGTTTGCTGGTAGTCGAGCAGAGCAATATGCAGGGCCTCTCTACCGCATCGATTCGTTTTCTGCAGATGGTTGAAAGTCATACCAGTGATCTGCGTGATTTTCTCTGCGCTCTGGATATTCCGGTATCTGCGATCCAGCTCAGTTCGGAGCATTCCACTGCGCCTCCAGACAATCGAAAGATGACGTTGAAGGAGTTTATTGCCGCTGCGCAGGGAGACAAGTTGACCCTGACGCATGCCAGTATCTCAGGCGAGGCTGAATTCGATTTTGCCGAAGAATCGTGCGGCACCAAGAACCTGATCGGCTTCTGGTTGCCGTGGTTCATGATGAATCAGGCTGGCGGCAGCGGCGTTCTCTGTGTCGATGAATTGAACAGCAGTCTGCATCCTGAAATCGTCGGGGTCCTGATTGGCAAACATCTGGACAGCGGGCTGAATACTCAGTTGATTTTCACCACTCACGACACGCACTTGATGAATGAAAAGATTCTGCGGCGTGATCAGTTCTGGATTTCGGAGCGTGATGCATATGGCGCGACAAGTCTGTTTTCCGTGCACGACTTTGAGGGCCGGGAGAGTGAGGACGTCGAGAAGCGTTACTTCGAGGGACGCTATCGCGGACTGCCACTGATCAGGCAGGGCTGAAAATGGTGAGTTCGAGCAAGTCGTTTGATCGAAAAGCGTCACGCTTCAAACCACAGCCCAAAGTGCTGGTGCTCTGCGAGGACAGTAAGTCGGGAAAGCGTTATCTGGAGGAGGCCGCGTTTCACTTTCGGGCCCGGGCTCAGGTTGAGATCGTCCATTGCGGCGTGACACACCCGAGCGGTATCGTGGAGCGGGCGGTGATGCGGCAGAAGCGCTTTGACAAGGTATTTTGTGTGGTGGATCGCGATACACATCTGTGTTTCGAGCGCGCGTTGAATACAGCCAGATCGCATCCAAAAATCTACGTTATCGCATCGTATCCGTGTTTCGAGTTCTGGCTTCTTTTGCACTTTGGTTTCAGTCGCAAGCCATTCCGGGCCGTGGGGAAAAGCTCCCCAGGTGACCTGGTGAGCAAGTGCTTGAGGACGAAACCCGACATGGCGGGCTATGAGAAGGGTAGGGACATCAGTTATTTCACTCAGTTGCTGGGTGAGCCGTTCCAGCGGGCGAGAACGCTTGCGCCGAAAGTGCTTGAGGACGTCGCCGTCAGTGGTGAGCCCAATCCCAGTACGGAAATCCATTTGCTGATGGATGAGTTCGAGACCTTATCCAGGCCGCAACTGATCTAGCACCCTGCATCGTGCCCGCCTCCCTGCGCGCAGGTTGCTGATATTTAGCGACTCACCTTCCACGCATCCCCAGCCGGCGCCCTCCCATGGTCATACGGCTTGCCAATCCACATATAAATCAACCCCAAACCAATCACAATGGCCGTGCTCAACACCATCGCATAATTCACGTACCACGCCGCATCCGGCGTACGTGGCCAGGCCATGTTGATGATCGCGCCGACGCCATACACCAGCGCGCCGATGTTCACCGGCCAGCCCCACGCGCCGAGGGTGAATTTGCCGCTGGGTTTCCAGCCTTTCATACGCGCGTACAAAGCGGCCAGCACGATCATCTGGAACGCGAGGTAGATGCCGATGGCGGCGAAGCTGACGATGGTGGCCACGGCGTCTTGCAGGAAGAAGCCGAGGGCGATGATCAGGGCGGGCAGGACGCCGGACACGAACAGCGCGGCAACCGGCACCTGAGTGGTAGGAGAAATCTTTTTCAGCAGTCGGCTGCCGATGACCATTTCGTCGCGAGCGTAGGAATACAGCAGACGACTCGCCGCAGCCTGCAGGCTGATGACGCAGGAGATGAAGGAAATCATTACCACGCCCATCACCACTTTCGAGCCGACCGGGCCGAAGGCGTTGTTGAGGATGGTGGTGACCGGGTCCTTGTCGGTGCCGTTGATCACCGCTTGCATGTCCGGCACGGCGAGGATCAGCGCCAGGCAGGCGAACATCGCCGCGATGCCGCCGATGTAGATGGTCATGCGCATGGCCACCGGGATTTTTGCGCTGGGGTTCGGGGTTTCTTCGGCAACGTCGCCGCAGGCCTCGAAGCCGTAGTAGAGGAACATCCCCGCCAGCGAAGCGGTGAGGAACGCCGGCAGGTACGAGCCGTCGACGCGGATGTCGAAGGTGTTGAACAGCACGCTGATCGGCTGATGACGTTCGAAGATCAGCAGGTACACGCCAACGATCACCGCACCGATCAGTTCGCAGAGGAAGCCGAACATGGCGATACGCGCCAGCACTTTGGTGCCGCTCAGATTGACCAGCGTGGCGAACAGGGTCAGCACCAGCGCGATGACGATGTTGGTGTTGTTGCTCGGCTCAAACCCGAGCATCGCCGCCAGATACGGGCCGGCACCGACGGCCACCGCCGCGATGGTCACGCACAGGGCGATGGAGTAGATCCAGCCGACCATCCACGCCCATTTTTTGCCGACCAGACGTCGCGCCCATGGATAAACGCCGCCGGAAATCGGGAACTGTGAAACCACTTCGCCGAAGATCAGGCACACCAGCAACTGGCCGCAACCGACCAGCAAGTAAGCCCAGAACATCGGTGGCCCGCCGGCCGCGAGGCACAGGCCGAACAGGGTATAAACCCCCACGACCGGTGACAGATAGGTGAACCCTAAAGCGAAGTTTTCCCACAGGCTCATACTGCGGTTGAAGTTCGAGGTGTAGCCGAGTTTGCGCAGTTGTTCGGCATCGCTGTCGGCAACGGCGGCCGAGAGTTCGGGTGAGGCACTCATGTGTTTTACTCCGGGAAATCGGCAGATTTCGGATGGCCGAGGCCGTGGCGGGGCTTTGTGGGCACCGCCCGGGTCGGTAGTTATTGTTTTGGGATCCTGGTGGTGCGTAATGCCGGTTTCCTTCCTGAAACCGAGGTGACGCCTTCGCGAGCAAGCCCGCTCCCACCTTGGAATGCGTCCCCCTGTGGGAGCGGGCTTGCTCGCGAAGCTTTTAAAGGCTTAGTGCTTGAACATCACATGCCGAACCGTGGTGTAGTCCTCCAGCCCGTACATGGACATGTCCTTGCCATAGCCCGACAATTTCTGACCGCCATGGGGCATTTCGCTTACCAGCATGAAGTGCGTGTTGACCCAGGTGCAGCCGTACTGCAACCGCGCCGACAAGCGATGCGCGCGTCCGACATCCGCCGTCCACACCGAGGAGGCGAGGCCGTAGTCGGAGTCGTTGGCCCACTCCAGCGCCTGCGTTTCATCGGTGAACTTGGTTACTGACACCACCGGCCCGAACACTTCGCGGCGGACGATCTCGTCATCCTGCTGCGCGTCGGCCAGCACCGTCGGTTCGAAGAAGAAACCGTCGCCTTCCACAGCCTTGCCGCCGGTGATCAAGCGAATGTGCGACTGCGCCACGGCGCGTTCGACGAAAGCGGCCACGCGGTCGCGATGTTGCGCGGTGATCAGCGGCCCCAGCTCGGTCGACGGATCATCCTGCAAGCCGTATTTGATGCTGCTCACCGCCGCGCCGAGCTTCTCGACAAACTTGTCGTAGATGCCCTGCTGCGCGTAGATCCGGCACGCGGCGGTGCAGTCCTGTCCGGCGTTGTAGAAACCGAAGGTGCGGATGCCTTCAACGGCGGCATCGATGTCGGCGTCGTCGAAGATGATCACCGGGGCCTTGCCGCCCAGCTCCATGTGCATGCGTTTGACGCTGTCGGCGGTGCTGGAAATGATGTTCGAACCAGTGGCGATGGAGCCAGTCAGCGAGACCATGCGCACTTTAGGATGCGTGACCAACGGGCTGCCGACGGTAGGACCGCGACCGAATACCAGATTGAGTACACCGGCCGGGAAGATTTCCGACGCCAGTTCGGCCAGACGCAACGCGGTCAGCGGGGTCTGTTCCGACGGCTTGAGCACCACGGTGTTACCGGCGGCGAGGGCTGGGGCGATTTTCCAGGCGACCATCATCAACGGGTAGTTCCATGGCGCGATGGAGGCGATCACACCCACCGGGTCGCGGCGGATCATCGAGGTGTGGCCGGGCAGGTATTCGCCACCGGCCGAACCGCTCATGCAACGACTGGCGCCGGCGAAGAAACGGAACACATCGGCAATCGCCGGGATCTCGTCGTTCAGTGCGGCGCTGTAGGGTTTGCCGCAGTTGTCGGATTCGAGTTTGGCCAGTTCCTCGCCATGAGCTTCGATGGCGTCGGCGAGTTTGAGCAGCAGCAGCGAACGGTCTTTCGGCGTGGTTTGCGACCACTCGGCGAAGGCGTTGTCGGCGGCGCGCACGGCGGCGTCGACCTGGGCCTCGGAGGCTTCGTTGATCTCCACCAGTATGCTGCCGAGCGCCGGGTTGAGCACCGGTTGGGCCGGGCCTTCGCCGTTGACCAGGTGGCCATTGATCAAGAGTCTGGTTTGCATGTCTGTTGTCCTCACTAACACTTTTATTGTTCTGGCCGAATCGATAACCCTGTGGGAGCGAGCCTGCTCGCGAAAGCGGTGTGTCAGCCGACATCAATGCTGGATGTGTCGGCTTCTTCGCGAGCAGGCTCGCTCCCACAGGGGGATTTTGGTGTTTGTCAGATATTCATTTCCCACCACTGCCCGCGACACTCTCGCCACCCCGGGTCAGGTAATACGCGCCGAGAATCGGCAGCATGGTCACCATCATCACCAGCATGGCGACGACGTTGGTCACCGGCACATCCCGTGGGCGGCTGAGCTGGTTGAGCAGCCACAACGGCAACGTGCGCTCATGCCCGGCGGTGAACGTGGTGACGATGATTTCGTCGAACGACAGCGCAAAGGCGAGCATGCCGCCGGCCAACAGCGCGGAGCCGAGGTTCGGCAGGATGATGTAGCGGAAGGTCTGCCAACCGTCGGCACCCAGATCCATCGAGGCCTCGATCAAACTTTGCGAAGTACGCCGCAGACGGGCGATGACGTTGTTGTAGACGATCACCACGCAGAAGGTCGCGTGACCAACGATGATGGTGAACATCCCCGGCTCGATCCCCAGTGTCTTGAACGTCGCCAGCAGCGCGATCCCGGTGATGATCCCCGGCAGCGCGATCGGCAAAATCAGCATCAGCGAAATGCCCTGCTTGCCGAAGAAATCGCGGCGGTACAACGCTGCCGAAGCCAGCGTACCGAGCACCATCGCGATCAAGGTGGCGATGGCGGCAATCTGCAGCGAAAGCTTGATCGCCTCCAGCACATCCGGCCGCGAAAACGCCACGCTGAACCAGTGCAGGGTGAAGCCCTTCGGCGGAAAGCTGAACGCGGCTTCCTCGATGTTGAAGGAGTAAAGAAAGATGATCAGGATCGGGAAGTGCAGAAACACCAACCCGCCCCAGGCGGCAATGCGCAGGCCCAGTGAAGCGCGCTCAGAGTGCATCGAAGGCCCCCAGTCGTTTGACGATGGACAGGTAAACCGCGATCAACACAATCGGCACCAACGTGAACGCTGCGGCCATCGGCATGTTGCCGATCGCACCTTGCTGCGCGTAGACCATGCTGCCGACGAAGTAGCCCGGCGGGCCCACCAGTTGCGGCACGATGAAATCGCCCAGGGTCAGCGAAAACGTGAAGATCGAGCCGGCAGCAATCCCCGGAATCGACAACGGCAAAATCACCTGCATGAAGGTCTGGCGCGGCCTGGCGCCGAGGTCGGCGGAGGCCTGCAGCAGTGACGGCGGCAGACGTTCCAGCGAAGCCTGAATCGGCAGGATCATGAACGGCAGCCAGATGTAGACGAACACCATGAACCGCCCCAGATGCGAGGTCGACAGGGTGCTGCCGCCCACCCCGGGAATCCCCAGAATGAACTGCAACACCGGCTCCAGTCCCAAATGTTGCACGAACCACTGCGCGACACCGCCCTTGGCCAGCAGCAACGTCCAGGCGTAGGCCTTGACGATGTAACTGGCCCACATCGGCAGCATCACCGCGATGTAGAAAAACGCCTTGGTCTTGCCCGTGGTATAGCGCGCCATGTAGTAGGCAATCGGGAACGCGACGATGGCGCTGGCGATCGACACGACGATGGCCATGCTCAGCGTGCGCAGGATGATGTCGAAGTTCGACGGCTGAAACAGCGCGGCAAAATTCGCCAGTGTCAGGTCAGGGGTGACCGCCATGGTGAAGTCGTCAAAGGTGTAGAACCCCTGCCACAACAGCACCAGCAACGAGCCGAGGTAGATCGCGCCGAACCACAGCAACGGCGGCACCAGCAGCAGCGACAGATACAGATTCGGCTTGCGATAGAGCAGGTTGGAAAACCGGCGCAAGGGCGGTGCTTGGGTCATTGCGAGCGTGCTCATGTCAGACCCCGCTCGCCACGGTGTCGTGCAGTGGAATCATCGCTTCCCGCGCCCAGCGTGCGCTCAGGCGCTGGCCGGTCTGGTGTTGTGCGCTGCTGTCGATCCACTGATTGTTGGCGTGGCTGATGCTCAGGGTCTGGCCGTTTTCCAGCGTCAGTTCATAGCGCGTGGCGCTGCCCTGATACTGGATGTCGTGGAGCAGACCGCTGACTTCGATTTCATGGCTGGCGAGCGGCCCTTCGGCGAAACGCACGTGTTCGGGGCGAATCGAAAACGGCTGCGGATGGCCGCTGAGCTGGCGGGCCAGATCGCCGCGAATCACGTTCGAGGTGCCGACGAATTCGGCGACGAACGTGGTGGTGGGTTTCATGTACAGATTGCGCGGGGTGTCGACCTGTTCGATGCGGCCCTTGTTGAATACAGCGACGCGATCGGACATCGACAGCGCCTCGGTCTGGTCGTGAGTGACGAAGATGAAAGTGATGCCGAGCTGGCGTTGCAGCTTCTTCAGTTCACTCTGCATCTGCTCGCGCAGTTTCAGGTCGAGTGCGCCCAACGGTTCATCAAGCAACAGCACGCGTGGACGATTGACCAAGGCGCGGGCGAGGGCGACACGCTGGCGCTGACCGCCGGACAACTGCACCGGTTTGCGTGCGCCATAACCGCCGAGGGCGACCATGGCCAACGCCTCTTCGGCGCGCTTGTGGCGCTCGGTTTTGCTCACGCCTTTGACCTTCAATCCATAGGCGACGTTGTCCAGCACGTTCATGTGCGGGAACAGTGCGTAATCCTGGAAGACGGTATTCACATCACGTTGATACGGCGGCAGACCGGCGGCTTCGGCGCCGTGAATGCGGATCGAGCCGGCGCTCGGTTGTTCGAATCCGGCGATCAGGCGCAGGCAGGTGGTCTTGCCCGAGCCGGAAGGGCCGAGCATGGAAAAGAACTCGCCGTCCTGGATGTCGATGGAAACCCGGTCAACGGCCTTCACCTCGCCGAACTGCCGGGAAACGTTGGTGAACTGGACTGCAAGCGTCATGGTGCGGTGCTCCAAAAAGGCGTGGGCCGTCGCAGCGGTCCTCGCCTGGACTTCTGAAAAAACTGAAACATCTAACGGTGAATGCGATCCGCTTTTAGCTCCCTCTCCCTCCGGGAGAGGGCGGGGGGTGAGGGTGGCCTCATTGGCCGTCGCCCTTCAATCAAGAGCAAAGTCAAAAGCCACCCCCTCACCCCAGCCCTCTCCCCCAGGGGGGAGAGGGAGTTAGACCAAGTTGCTCTCGGGCTTACCTGCCGCCCATGATCGCAATGTAGTCCTGAGTCCAGCGGCTATAAGGCACGAACTTGCCGCCCTCGGCTTGCGGGGTTTTCCAGAAGGCGATCTTGTCGAACTGGTCGAAGCCATTGGTCTTGCAACCCTCGGCGCCGAGCAGTTCGCTCTCTTTGCACGCCGCGGGCACGGCTGGCAGCGAACCAAACCACGCCGCCACGTCACCCTGGACTTTCGGCTGCAACGACCAGTCCATCCACTTGTACGCGCAGTTCGGATGCTTGGCTTCGGCGTGCAGCATGGTGGTGTCGGCCCAACCGGTAGCGCCTTCTTTCGGGATGGTCGACGCGATCGGCTGCTTCTCGTTGATCAGGCCGTTGACCTGATACGGCCAGGCGCTCGACGCCACCACGCCTTCGTTCTTGAAGTCGCTCATTTGTACCGTGGTGTCGTGCCAGTAGCGGTGAATCAATGGCTGCTGCGCGCGCAGCAGATCGAGCACGGCCTTGTACTGCGCTTCGGTGAGTTGATACGGATCCTTGATCCCCAGCTCAGGTTTGGCGGTCTTCAGGTACAGCGCCGCGTCGGCGATGTAGATCGGGCCGTCATAGGCCTGCACGCGACCCTTGTTCGGTTTGCCGTCGGGGAAATTCTGCGCGTCGAACAGGACGTTCCAGCTGGTCGGCGGCGTCTTGAACACGTTGGTGTTGTACATCAGCACGTTCGGACCCCACTGATACGGGGTGCCGTAGGTCTGGTTGTTGACCACATACCACGGCGCATCTTTCAGCCGTGGGTCGAGGGTGTTCCAGTTCGGGATCAACGCGGTGTTGATCGGTTGTACGCGCTTGCCGACGATCAACCGCAGCGAGGCATCGCCCGAAGCGGTGACCAGATCGTAACCACCCTTGGCCATCAGGCTGACCATCTCGTCGGAGGTGGCGGCAGTCTTCACATTGACCTTGCAGCCGGTTTCCTTCTCGAAACCGCTCACCCAGTCGTAGGCCTTGTCGCTCTCGCCACGTTCGATGTAACCCGGCCAGGCGACAATATCCAGCTGACCTTCGCCGGCGCCGACAGCCTTCAGCGGCTCGGCAGCTTGCAGGCTGGCGCTGGCCAGCAAGGCTGTGGTGATTGCACTGAACAGTGCGGTCTTGTGCACGAACATGGTTGAACCCTCTTCTTTAAATTATGGTCGGGGCAGTTGTGAACGCGGTGAAGCCATGCCGTTTTGCGGCTTGTTATTAGCGTAGTCAGAGATGCTGGCCGTGGCGGGCCATGATGTGCCGCACCACGCTGTAGTCCTGCAGCGAATCACTGGATAAGTCTTTGCCGTATCCGGAGCGTTTCAGCCCGCCGTGGGGCATTTCGCTGACCAGCATGAAATGGCTGTTGATCCAGGTGCAGCCGTACTGCAAGCGGGCGGCGACCTGCATTGCCTTGTCCAGATTCTGCGTCCACACCGACGAGGCGAGGCCGTATTCGGAATCGTTGGCCCAGTCCACGGCTTGCGCGAGTTCGTCGAAGCGGGTCACGGTCACCACCGGGCCGAACACTTCGCGCTGGACGATTTCATCGCTCTGCTTGCAACCGGCCAGCAACGTCGGTTGGTAGAAGAATCCGGCGCCGGAATGCACCGCCGCGCCGGTCACCCGCTCGATGTGCGGCTGGCCGAGTGCGCGCTCGACGAAACTGGCGACGCGGTCGCGCTGGCGGGTGCTGATCAGCGGGCCGATCTCGTTGTCGGCATCGCGCTTGCCGGCGAAGCGCAGGCTGCTGACTGCTGCGCCGAGTTCGGCGATCAGTTTGTCGTGAATCCCGGCCTGGGCGTAGATGCGGCACGCCGCGGTGCAATCCTGCCCGGCGTTGTAGTAACCGTAGGTGCGCACGCCGTCGACCACCGCTTGAATGTCGGCGTCGTTGCAGACGATCACCGGGGCCTTACCGCCAAGCTCCAAGTGTGTGCGTTTCAGGGTTTTCGCTGCAGCCTGGAGAATCTTCTGCCCGGTGACGATATCGCCGGTCAGCGACACCATGCGCACTTTCGGATGGCCAACAAGGTGGCTGCCGACGCCTTCACCGCCACCGCAGATGATGTTGATCACCCCGCGCGGCAGGATCTCGGCGAGTGCTGGCGCCAGTGCGAGGATCGACAGCGGTGTGTGTTCCGACGGCTTGAACACCAGCGTATTGCCGGCGGCGAGGGCCGGGGCGATTTTCCACGCGGCCATCATGATCGGGTAGTTCCACGGCGCAATCGACGCCACCACGCCAATCGGATCGCGACGCACCATGCTGGTGTAACCCGGCAGGTACTCGCCACTGAGCTGACCGGTCTGGCAGCGCACGGCACCAGCGAAGAAGCGGAACACGTCGACGGTGGCGGTCAGATCGTCCTGCCGCGCCAGGTGCAGCGGCTTGCCGCAGTTCAGCGCTTCGAGGCGGGCGAGGTAATCGGCGTGTTTTTCGACGGCGTTGGCGATGTCCAGCAGCAGACTGGAACGTTGTTGCGGCGTGGTGCGCGACCATTCGGCAAAGGCGCGGTGGGCGGCGAGAATCGCGGTTTCGACCTGCTCGGTGCTGGCCTCGGCGATGTGGGTGAGGATTTCACCGCTGGCCGGGTTGAGGATCGGTTCGACAAAACCCTGCCCGGCGACCAGTTCGCCGTCGATCAACAACGCGGTACACATCGGGGTCTGCACGCCAGCCATTTTCCGCGATCTCTTTTCTTGTGTGGTCATTGTGGCTCCCGTGCCCGGGAGCCGACCGTCTTATAGATGCAGCAAGACTAGTGCGCGGCTCCGAGGTCGACAAATTCTAAATACTGAAGGTGGCATTCGATTAAATAGATGGCTTGCGTCCGCCGTGCGGTTGTTCGCGGGCCACAGTCAAAAACGGGTCGACCAGAGCGGGACGTGCAGTACCGCGGCGCCAGGCCAGACCGACATCGAGGGTCTGGTTGAGGTCGGCAATCGGCCGCGCTTCGATGATGTCGCCCTCCAGTGACCATGGGCGATAAGTCATGTCCGGCTGGATCGACACACCCAAACCCGCCGCCACCAGACTTCGCACCGCCTCGGTGGATGCGGTTCTGAGAGTGATCTTCGGTTGCAGCCCGGCACCGCGCCACAAGCGCTGGGCATTGCGATCCATCTCGTCGACGTTCAGTTGAATCAGCGGCTCGCGAGCGACGTCGGCGAGGTTGATGCTGTCGTGTTCCAGCAGCGGATGCTGGGCCGGCAGCCACAGACGGTGCGGTGAGTGGGTCAGCACTTCGGTCTGCAGGGCGTGGCGGTCTTCGAGGTTGGACAGGATCAGCACGCCGACATCGATCTCGCCGCTGACCAGCAAATGCTCGATGTACGGCCGCTCGTCCTCCATCACCCGGATCTCGACATTGGGATAGGCACGCTGGAACCGGGTGAGCAAATCGGCGAGGTAATAACCGGCGACCAGGCTGGTTACGCCGACGATCAACTGACCGGCGACCTGATCGGTGCTCTGTTGCAGGCTGCGCTTGGCGTTGTCTACGGTGGCCAGAATCAGGTGCGCCTGGCGCAGGAACTGGTGGCCCTGGTGAGTCAGGGTCATGCCCTTGGCGTGGCGGTTGAACAGGCTGACGCCGATTTCCTCTTCCAGTTGCTGAATCGCCAGGGTCAGGGTCGATTGGGAAATAAACGCGGTTTGCGCGGCGGCGGAAATCGAGCCGGTCTCGGCCACCGCGATGAAGTGACGGATCTGACGCAGGGTCATCATGAGGAGGGTACCCGGTGGGCGGTTTTTATAGATTGGCCTGAGTGTATATCTATTTTCGCGAAGGGCTGTTGCAGGCGGAGCAACATCTGGAAGCACACTCGCAAGCAGGGGCGGGGCACTTTCGAACTAGGCTGAGGGCCTGATAGATCCGGATAACCCCTGTTTTGGAGGCGGAATATGAACACCCGTGGATTGCTCGATCAACTACTCAAGTCTGGCCAGGATCTGTTGCAGAACAAGGCCGGTGGCGCGCAGAACAAACCCGCGGCTGGCGGGCTGGGCGGTTTGCTGGGTGGGTCTTCAGGCTCCGGAGCGCTGGGCGGCCTGCTCTCGGGGGCGGGCGGTGGTGCTCTGGCGGCCGGGGCCATGGGCCTGCTGCTCGGCAGCAAAAAGGCGCGCAAGGTCGGCGGCAAAGTTGCGGTCTACGGTGGCCTCGCTGCCCTTGGTGTGCTGGCCTATAAGGCTTACGGCAACTGGAACGCCCAGAAAGGCACCGCCCCACAAACCGAACCGCAGACCCTGGATCGACTGCCACCGGCGCAAGCCGAACAACACAGCCAGGCCATTCTCAAGGCGCTGGTCGCCGCCGCCAAGGCTGACGGCCACATTGATGACCGCGAACGCCAGTTGATCGAAGGCGAGTTCACCAAACTCGACAACGATCAGGAGCTACAGCACTGGCTCCACGCCGAACTCAACAAACCCCTCGATCCCGCAGATGTCGCCCGCGCCGCCAGCACCCCCGAAATGGCGGCGGAAATGTACATCGCCAGCGTGATGCTGGTGGATGAGGAGAGCTTTATGGAAAAGGCGTATCTGGAGGAGTTGGCCAAGCAACTGAAGCTGGAGCCGGGGTTGAAGGTGGAGCTGGAGAAGCAGGTGCGCCTGGCATCGCAATAGAACTGCCTGAGCACGGTATTCATGTAGGAGCTGCGGTACGCTGCGATCTTTTGATTTTTTAAGCCAACAGCAAAAGATCGCAGCGTGCCGCAGCTCCTACAAGGTTTTGGGCCAGACGCCGAAGCCTGCTCGCGATTGCGTTTTCAGCCTCCCTTCCATAGCAATGGCCGATCCAGCGCCCCTTTTTGCCATTCCATCACTGGCACGCCAGCCCCGGATTGTCGGACAGTCCCACCCCAGAGCCTTCCCGCGAACCAAGTCGGGCCGGCCCGAGGGTTAAAAAGCGTCTTATAAATGAAACACCGCCCTCGGCTATACTCCCCGCATTTCGACTTAGGCACGAGGAATCACTGTGAAGAACTGGACGTTGCGCCAACGCATTTTGGCGAGCTTTGCGGTGATTATCGCGATCATGTTGCTGATGGTCGTTGTCTCGTATTCACGCTTGCTGAAGATCGAGGCCAGTGAAAGCAGCGTGCGTGACGACGCGGTTCCCGGCGTCTATTACAGCTCGATGATCCGCGGGGCGTGGGTTGACAGCTATCTGCAGACCCAGGAACTGCTCGGCCTCAAGGAAGGGCAGGGCATCAGCAGCGAAGACGCGGCGGACTACAAGGCATTCGAGACGCGCCTGCAAGAGCAGATGGCCAACTACCGCAACACCGTCACCACCGACGAGGACCGGGTCGAGTTCGCTGCGTTCGAGAAGGATCACGACACCTACATGCAGATCCAGGATCAGGTGCTCGACTTGCACAAGCGCAACCTGGAAGCCGACGCGGTCAAGCTGTTCACCGAGAAGCTGACCCCGGCCTGGTACACCGGCCGCATGAAACTCAACGACATCATCGGCGAAAACAAGCGGGTCGCTGATCAGGCCATGGCCAACATCGACGAGGCAGTGGCGGCGGCCAAGGTCAGCATGTTCGTCTCGCTGCTGGTGGCCGTGCTCGCAGCCGGCGCCTGCGGTCTGTTGCTGATGCGCGCGATCATGGCGCCGATGAACCGCATCGTGAAAATCCTCGAAATCATGCGTACCGGCGACTTGAGCAGCCGTCTGAATCTGGATCGCAAGGACGAGTTCGGCGCGGTGGAAACCGGCTTCAACGACATGATGACCGAGCTGACTTCGCTGGTGTCCCAGGCCCAACGCTCCTCGGTGCAGGTGACCACTTCGGTGACCGAAATTGCCGCCACCTCCAAGCAGCAACAGGCCACCGCCACCGAAACCGCGGCCACCACCACCGAAATCGGCGCGACCTCACGTGAAATCGCCGCCACCTCGCGGGATCTGGTGCGCACCATGACCGAAGTGTCCACCGCCGCCGATCAGGCCTCGGTACTCGCCGGTTCCGGCCAGCAAGGCCTGGCGCGCATGGAAGACACCATGCACTCGGTGATGGGCGCAGCCGATCTGGTCAATGCCAAACTGGCGATCCTCAACGAGAAGGCCGGCAACATCAATCAGGTGGTGGTGACCATCGTCAAGGTCGCCGATCAGACCAACCTGCTGTCGCTCAACGCTGCCATCGAGGCCGAGAAGGCCGGCGAGTACGGGCGTGGTTTTGCCGTGGTCGCCACCGAAGTACGGCGTCTGGCGGATCAGACCGCCGTCGCCACTTACGACATTGAGCAGATGGTCCGCGAAATCCAGTCGGCGGTGTCTGCCGGCGTGATGGGCATGGACAAGTTCTCCGAAGAAGTGCGCCGGGGCATGGCCGAAGTGCAGCAGGTCGGCGAGCAACTGTCGCAGATCATCCATCAGGTGCAGGCGCTGGCGCCGCGGGTGCTGATGGTCAACGAAGGCATGCAGGCCCAGGCCACCGGTGCCGAACAGATCAACCATGCGCTGGTGCAGTTGGGCGACGCTAGCAGCCAGACCGTCGAGTCGCTGCGTCAGGCCAGTTTCGCCATCGACGAACTGAGCCAGGTGGCCGTCGGGCTGCGCAGCGGCGTTTCGCGATTCAAAGTCTGATGAGCGAAGTCACCGCCAAACGCAGCGCTGCGCCGGTGGCGAAGCAGGCGTTGTTCCTGCTGTTTCGCATCGGCAGCGAGCGTTACGCCTTGCGCGCCACCGAGGTGGCGGAAGTGTTGCCGCGCCTGCCGTTGAAGCCGATTGCCCAAGCGCCGAACTGGGTCGCCGGGGTGTTCGCCTATCGCGGTGCGGTGGTACCGGCCATCGACCTCAGCGCGCTGACTTTCGGCCATCCCGCCGAGGCGCGCACCAGTACGCGGCTGGTGCTGGTGCATTACCGTCCGGATGAACAGCAGCCGTCGCGCTGGCTCGGGCTGATCCTTGAGCAGGCGACCGACACCCTGCGCTGCAATCCCGAGGATTTTCAGCCGTATGGCCTGGACAATCGTCAGGCACCGTACCTCGGCCCGGTGCGCGAAGACGCCCAAGGGCTGGTGCAATGGGTACGGGTCAACGACCTGCTGGATGACGCGGTGCGCAGCCTGCTGTTCCCCGCGCCGCATGAGGCGCAGGCATGAGCAGTGATCAGCGTTTTTTCGATTTCCTCAAGGAACGCATCGGCCTGGATGTCACTTCGGTGGGGCCGGCGATCATCGAGCGCGCGGTGCGCCAACGCACCACGCTCTCGCAGGCGGCGCACAGCGATGAATACTGGCAACTGCTGCAGGGTTCGCGGGACGAACAGCAGGCGTTGATCGAAGCGGTGATCGTTCCCGAAACCTGGTTTTTCCGTTATCCGGAATCCTTCGCCACCCTTGGCAAGCTGGCGCGCAAGCGGCTGGACGAATTGAACAACATGCGCGCGCTGCGCATTCTCAGCCTGCCGTGCTCCACCGGTGAAGAACCCTATTCGATTGCCATGGCCTTGCTTGATGCCGGCCTCAAACCGCACCAGTTCAAGGTCGACGGCATGGACGTCAGCCCGCTGTCGGTGGACAAGGCGCGACGGGCGCTGTACGGCAAGAACTCGTTTCGGGGGCAGGATCTGGATTTTCGCGAGCGTCATTTCACCGCCGAGCAGGACGGCCATCGGGTCAGCGAAGCGGTGCGTGAGCAGGTGCGCCTGCAGGCCGGCAATGTGCTGGATCCGACGCTGCTGGCGGGTGAGCCGCCGTTCGATTTTGTGTTCTGCCGCAACCTGCTGATCTATTTCGACCAGCCGACCCAGAAGCAAGTCTTCGAAGTGCTCAAGCGTCTTACGCACATTGATGGCGTGTTGTTCATCGGCCCGGCCGAGGGCAGTCTGCTCGGGCGCCTGGGCATGCGCTCGATCGGCATCCCGCAGTCGTTTGCCTTCAGTCGACACGCTGAACCCATGCCCGAACCTGTGGCATTGCCGACCCCGACCCCTTTGCCGGTGCGCCAACCGCTGCGCAGTCCGCCGCCAGTATCGCCGCCGGTGCGTCCGCGGCCGTTTGCCAGCGTTGCATCGTTGCCCGTCAACAGCAAAAGCGCCAACCCGGACGCGGCGACCTTGCTCGCCAACATCGCCGCGCTGGCCAACGAAGGCAAAAGCGCCGAGGCCCGCGCGGCATGCGAGCAGTATCTGCGCAGTCACGAACCGGTGGCGCAGGTGTTCTATTGGCTCGGTCTGCTCAGCGATGTTGCCGGTGCCGCGCTCGAAGCCCAGAGTCATTACCGCAAGGCCTTGTACCTTGAACCGCAACACCCCGAAGCGTTGATGCACCTGGCCGCCTTGCTGCAGGCCCAGGGCGACAGCGCCGGTGCCAGACGATTGCAGGAACGTGCCGCCCGCAGCGGCCGCACCGCCGACAGTGAGCGTAAACGATGATCCCGTCCGACACCTTGAACGTCACCCACGAAGACGCCCGGGCCATCGATGATTGCTGGAACCGTATCGGTATTCATGGCGACAAGTCGTGCCCGTTGCTGGCCGAGCATATTCACTGCCGCAACTGCGCGGTGTATTCCGCCGCCGCTACGCGCCTGCTGGACCGTTATGCATTGCAGCAGGACGAACGCGATCCGGTCGCCGTGGCGGTCGAAACCGATGTGAAAACCCGTTCGCTGCTGATGTTCCGCCTCGGCGAGGAATGGCTGGGGCTGGCCACCCGCAGTCTGGTGGAGGTAGCGCCGCTGCAGGCGATTCACTCGCTGCCGCACCAGCGTTCGCGGGCCTTGCTCGGCGTGGCGAACGTGCGCGGCGCGCTGGTTGCGTGCCTGTCGCTGGTCGAGTTGCTCGACCTTGATGGCAACGCCGCACCGGCCACTGGCGCGCGGATCATGCCGCGCATGCTGATCATCGCCGCCCACGGCGGACCGGTGGTGGTGCCGGTGGATGAGGTCGACGGCATCCACGCCATCGATGAAAAAATTCTCGACGCCGCGTCGCGTGCCGGCGGTGAGCACAACAGCACGGCCAGCGCCAAATACACCCGTGGTGTCCTGCAATTCCGGGGGCGCAGCCTGCGTTGGCTGGATGAAGAACAGCTGCTGTCCGCCGTGACCCGGAGCCTCACATGACCCCCGAGCAAATGCGCGACGCCTCGCTGCTGGAGTTGTTCAGCCTGGAAGCCGAGGCCCAGACCCAGGTGCTCAGCAGCGGGCTGCTGGCGCTGGAGCGTAATCCGACTCAGGCCGACTATCTGGAATCGTGCATGCGTGCGGCGCATTCGCTCAAGGGCGCGGCGCGGATCGTCGGCATCGACAGCGGTGTCAGCGTCGCCCATGTGATGGAAGATTGCCTGGTCAGCGCGCAGGAGGGGCGGCTGTTGCTGCGTCCCGAGCACATCGATGCGTTGTTGCAGGGCACCGATCTGTTGATGCGCATCGCCACGCCGGCCAATGCTCCGCAAGCGCCGGACATCGAAGCGTATGTGGCGTTGATGGGGCGCCTGCTTGACCCTTCGGCACCGCCCGCAGTCGCGCCACCGCCAATGGCCGAATTGCAGATGCAGGCGCCGCCGCCTGCACCAATTGAAACCCCGGCGCCCGTGATCGATACAGCGCTGGAAACCTCCGATCCGGCACCGCGCAAGAACAAGCGCACCACCGAGGGCGGCGAGCGCGTGCTGCGGGTCACCGCCGAACGCCTGAACAGCCTGCTCGACCTGTCGAGTAAATCGCTGGTCGAAACCCAGCGCCTCAAGCCGCATCTGGCGACCATGCAGCGTCTCAAACGCATGCAGAATAATGGCCTGCGGGCACTGGAAAGCCTCAACGTGCATCTCAAGGAACATGCGCTGAGCCTTGAGGCCCAGGAAGCCCTTGAAGATGCGCGGCGCTTGCTGGCCGAGTCTCAGCAATTGCTCGCGGAAAAGAACGCCGAGCTCGACGAGTTCGCCTGGCAAGCCAGCCAGCGCGCCCAAGTGCTCTACGACACCGCGCTGGCCTGCCGCATGCGCCCGTTTGCCGACGTGCTCACCGGTCAGGTGCGCATGGTTCGAGACCTGGGGCGCAGCCTCGGCAAACAGGTAAGGCTGGAGATCGAAGGCGAGAAGACCCAGGTCGATCGCGACGTGCTGGAAAAGCTCGAAGCGCCGCTGACTCATTTGCTACGCAACGCGGTCGATCACGGCATCGAAACCCCGGAACAACGCTTGCTCAAGGGTAAGTCCGAAGAAGGCCTGATCCGCCTGCGTGCCTCGCATCAGGCCGGTTTGCTGGTGCTGGAGTTGAGCGATGACGGCAATGGCGTCGATCTGGAAAAGGTCCGCCGCAGCATCGTTGAACGCCAATTGTCACCGGCAGAAACTGCCGCGCAGTTGAGCGAAGAAGAACTGCTGACCTTCCTGTTCTTGCCGGGTTTCAGCCTGCGCGACACGGTGACCGAAGTGTCCGGGCGTGGCGTCGGTCTTGATGCGGTGCAGCACATGGTGCGGCAACTGCGCGGCGCGGTGGTGCTGGAGCAGACGGCAGGCGAGGGCAGCCGCTTTCATCTGGAAGTGCCGCTGACCCTGTCGGTGGTGCGCAGTCTGGTGGTCGAAGTCGGCGAGGAGGCTTATGCGTTTCCGCTGGCGCATATCGAACGCATGTGCGATCTGGAGCCACAGGACATCGTGCAGATCGAGGGCCGTCAGCATTTCTGGCACGAAGGTCGGCATGTCGGGCTGGTCGCGGCCAGTCAGTTGCTGAATCGTCCGGCCAGTCAGAGCAGCGGTGAAACCCTCAAGGTCGTGGTGATCCGCGAGCGTGACGCGGTCTACGGGGTGGCGGTCGAGCGGTTTGTCGGCGAGCGCACGCTGGTGGTGCTGCCGCTGGATGAGCGACTGGGCAAGGTTCAGGATATTTCCGCCGGGGCGCTGCTCGACGACGGTTCGGTGGTGCTGATCGTCGATGTCGAAGACATGCTGCGCTCGGTGGACAAACTGCTCAACACCGGGCGTCTCGAGCGCATTGCCCGCCATGGCAATCAGGCCGCCGAAGTGGCGCGCAAACGGATTCTGGTGGTCGATGACTCGCTGACCGTACGCGAGTTGCAACGCAAGTTGCTGCTCAATCGCGGCTACGACGTGGCGGTCGCGGTAGACGGCATGGACGGCTGGAACGCGCTGCGTTCGGAGGACTTCGATTTGCTGATCACCGACATCGACATGCCGCGCATGGATGGCATCGAACTGGTCACCCTGTTGCGCCGCGACAACCGCCTGCAATCGCTGCCGGTGATGGTGGTCTCGTACAAGGATCGTGAAGAGGACCGGCGTCGTGGACTGGACGCTGGCGCCGACTATTATTTAGCCAAGGCCAGTTTTCATGACGACGCCCTGCTTGATGCAGTGGTTGAGCTCATTGGAGGAGCGCGGGCATGAAAATCGCAATCGTCAACGACATGCCCCTGGCGGTGGAGGCTTTGCGCCGTGCGCTGGCCTTCGAGCCGGCGCATCAGGTGGTCTGGGTCGCCAACAACGGCGCCGAGGCGGTGCGGTTGTGCGCCGAAAACACCCCGGATCTGATCCTGATGGACCTGATCATGCCGGTCATGGATGGCGTCGAGGCCACGCGACGGATCATGGCCGAAACCCCGTGCGCGATCGTTATCGTCACGGTCGACCGTCAGCAGAACGTGCACCGGGTCTTCGAAGCCATGGGCCACGGCGCGCTGGACGTGGTCGATACCCCGGCCATTGGTGCGGGGAACGCGCAGGAAGCGGCGGCGCCGTTGCTGCGCAAGATCCTCAACATCGGCTGGCTGATCGGCGAGAAAACCCCGCGCTCGCGCCCGGTGCCGACGCCCCACCGCAGTTCGGCGTCGTGCAAGCGGCTGGTGGCGATCGGCTCGTCTGCCGGCGGACCGGCCGCGCTGGAAGTCCTGCTCAAGGGCCTGCCACGCCATTTCTCGGCCGCTATCGTGCTGGTGCAGCACGTGGATCAGGTGTTTGCCGCGGGCATGGCCGAATGGCTGGCCAGCGCCAGTGGCCTCGATGTACGCCTGGCCCGCGAGGGCGAGCCACCGCAGGCCGGCGCGGTGCTGCTGGCCGGCACCAACCACCATATTCGTTTATTGAAAAACGGCACGCTGGCCTACACCGCCGAGCCGGTCAACGAGATCTACCGGCCTTCGATCGACGTGTTTTTCGAAAGTGTCGCCAGCTATTGGAACGGTGATGCCATCGGGGTTTTATTGACCGGGATGGGACGCGACGGGGCGCAAGGGCTTAAGCTCATGCGCCAGCAGGGTTATCTGACCATCGCGCAGGATCAGCAAAGCAGTGCGGTGTACGGCATGCCCAAGGCAGCAGCGGCGATCGATGCGGCCGTCGAAATCCGTCCACTGGAAAAGATAGCGCCACGATTGCTGGAGGTTTTCCCCAAATGAACAGGCTATTCCGCAATCCTGGCCCCCGCAGTACTCAGGTGACCGCCCATGAATGATTTACAGATCGACGACATTAAAACCGACGAAAACGCCGCCATGGTGTTGTTGGTGGACGATCAAGCGATGATCGGCGAAGCCGTGCGCCGTGGGCTGTCGAATGAAGAGAACATCGACTTCCACTTTTGCTCCGACCCGCACCAGGCCATCGCCCAGGCGGTACGGATCAAGCCGACGGTGATTCTGCAGGACCTGGTGATGCCCGGCCTCGACGGCCTGAGCCTGGTGCGCGAATACCGCAATCATCCGGCGACCAAGGACATCCCGATCATCGTGCTGTCGACCAAGGAAGACCCGCTGATCAAGAGCGCGGCGTTCTCGGCCGGGGCCAACGACTATCTGGTGAAACTGCCGGACACCATCGAACTGGTGGCGCGCATCCGCTATCACTCGCGCTCCTACATGACCCTGCTGCAGCGGGATGCGGCGTACCGTGCGTTGCGCGTCAGCCAGCAGCAATTGCTCGACACCAACCTGGTGCTGCAACGGCTGATGAATTCCGACGGCCTGACCGGGCTGTCGAACCGCCGGCACTTCGACGAGTACCTGGAGCTGGAATGGCGCCGCTCGCTGCGCGACCAAAGCCAGTTGTCGTTGCTGATGATCGACGTCGATTACTTCAAGTCCTACAACGACAGCTTCGGCCACGTCGAAGGCGACGAGGCGCTACGCAAGGTCGCCACAGCGATCCGCGACGCCAGCGCCCGACCGTCGGACCTGCCGGCCCGCTACGGCGGTGAAGAGTTTGCGCTGGTGCTGCCGAACACCTCGCCGGGCGGCGCACGCCTGGTGGCGGAGAAACTGCGCCAGACCGTGGCGGCGCTGAAAATTCCGCACAACACCCCGGGCGACGGGGCGAGCCTGACCATCAGCATCGGCCTGGCGACCATGGTGCCGCAGGCGGGCAGCGATTGCCGGCTGCTGATTTCGGCGGCGGATCGCGGGTTGTATCTGGCGAAAAACAACGGGCGTAATCAGGTGGGTATCGAATAGGTCTCTCGAACCTGCAAATCCCCTGTGGGAGCGGGCTTGCTCGCGAAGGCGGAGTATCACTCGACATCAATGCTTAATGACACACCGCCTTCGCGAGCAAGCCCGCTCCCACAGAGGATGCGCACCAGGCGATGTCAAGTGAATCGCCTTAACAGCCGCCAGACGGGCTGCCGTGACAGCGTGATTACGTTATACTCGCCGGCTTTCAAAAGTTCGCCAACGAGTGCTGCCCGTCATGGAAATCAACCCGATCCTGAACACCATCAAGGACCTGTCCGAGCGCTCCGAAACTATTCGGGGGTATCTTTGACTACGATCAAAAGCATGAGCGTCTGATCGAAGTCAATCGCGAGCTTGAAGATCCTGCAGTCTGGAACAAACCTGAATACGCCCAGGAACTGGGCCGCGAGCGAGCATCGCTGGCGCAGATCGTCGACACCCTGGATGAGCTGTCCAGTGGTCTGGCCGATTCCCGCGAGCTGCTCGACATGGCTGTTGAAGAAAACGACGAAGGCGCGGTAAACGACGTCGTTGAATTGCTTCAAGGGCTTGAAGAGTCACTGGCCAAGCTTGAATTCCGCCGCATGTTCAGCCACGAGATGGACCCGAACAACGCCTACCTGGACATCCAGGCCGGCTCCGGCGGCACCGAGGCCCAGGACTGGGCCAACATCCTGCTGCGCATGTACCTGCGCTGGGCCGACAAACGCGGTTTCGACGCGACCATCATGGAGCTGTCGGCCGGTGAAGTCGCCGGTATCAAAGGCGCGACCGTGCACATCAAGGGTGAATACGCCTTTGGCTGGCTGCGCACCGAGATCGGCGTGCACCGTCTGGTACGCAAGAGCCCGTTCGACTCCGGCAACCGTCGCCATACCTCGTTCTCTGCGGTTTTCGTCTCGCCAGAGATCGACGACAAGGTCGAAATCGAAATCAACCCGGCAGACCTGCGGATCGACACCTATCGTTCCTCCGGTGCCGGTGGTCAGCACGTAAACACCACCGACTCGGCCGTACGTATCACCCACGTACCGACCAACACCGTGGTCAGCTGCCAGAACGAACGTTCCCAGCACGCCAACAAGGACACCGCCATGAAAATGCTGCGGGCCAAGTTGTACGAGCAGGAAATGCAGAAGCGCAACGCCGCCTCGCAAGCGCTGGAAGACACCAAGTCGGACATCGGCTGGGGTCACCAGATCCGTTCGTACGTGCTCGATGCGTCGCGGATCAAGGACCTGCGCACCAACATCGAACGCAGCGACTGCGACAAGGTACTCGACGGCGACATCGACGAATACCTGGAAGCCAGCCTGAAATCGGGGCTGTAAAAGACGCAATACAGCATCGGCTGATTCAGCCCGATCCCTGTAGGAGCCAGCTCTGCTGGCGATCCCCGGGCCGCAAGGTCCGGGGGCAACGAACCTAATGGAATATCTAAAGACATGAGCGACCAACAACTCGACCCGCAAGCCCTGCAACAGGAAGAAAACTCGCTGATCGCCCTGCGCAAGGAAAAGCTGGCTGCCGAGCGCGCCAAGGGCAACGCCTTCCCGAACGACTTCCGCCGCGAAAACTACTGCGAAGATCTGCAGAAGAAATACGCGGACAAGACCAAGGAAGAGCTGGCCGAGGCTGCAATCCCGGTCAAGGTTGCCGGTCGCATCATGCTCAACCGTGGCTCGTTCATGGTGATCCAGGACATGACCGGTCGCATCCAGGTCTACGTCAACCGTAAAACCCTGTCCGAAGACACCCTGGCCGCCGTCAAGACCTGGGACATGGGCGACATCATTGCCGCCGAAGGCACCCTGGCGCGTTCCGGCAAGGGCGACCTGTACGTCGAAATGACCAACGTGCGCCTGCTGACCAAGTCGCTGCGTCCGCTGCCGGACAAGCACCACGGCCTGACCGACACCGAACAGCGCTACCGTCAGCGTTACGTTGACCTGATCGTCAACGAAGACGTGCGCCAGACCTTCCGCGTGCGTTCGCAAGTGATCGCGCACATCCGCAGCTTCCTGATGAAGCGCGACTTCCTCGAAGTCGAAACGCCGATGCTGCAGACCATTCCTGGCGGCGCCGCAGCCAAGCCGTTCGAAACCCACCACAACGCGCTGGACATGGAAATGTTCCTGCGTATCGCGCCTGAGCTGTATCTGAAGCGTCTGGTGGTTGGCGGTTTCGAGAAAGTGTTCGAGATCAACCGCAACTTCCGTAACGAAGGCGTTTCGACCCGTCACAACCCTGAATTCACCATGTTGGAGTTCTATCAGGCTTACGCCGACTATGAAGACAACATGGACCTGACCGAAGAACTGTTCCGTGAACTGGCACAGCTGGTGCTGGGCAGTACCGACGTGCCTTACGGCGACAAGGTGTTCCACTTCGGCGAGCCGTTCGCCCGTCTGTCGGTGTTCGACTCGATCCTCAAGTACAACCCTGAGCTGACCGCCGATGACCTGAACGACATCGACAAGGCGCGCGCCATCGCCAAGAAGGCCGGTGCCAAGGTGCTGGGCTTCGAAGGTCTGGGCAAGCTGCAGGTGATGATTTTCGAAGAGCTGGTCGAGCACAAGCTGGAGCAGCCGCACTTCATCACTCAGTACCCGTTCGAAGTGTCGCCGCTGGCCCGTCGTAACGACGAGAACCCGAACGTCACCGACCGTTTCGAGCTGTTCATCGGCGGCCGTGAAATCGCCAACGCCTACTCCGAGTTGAACGACGCGGAAGACCAGGCCGAGCGTTTCATGGCGCAGGTGGCCGACAAGGACGCCGGCGACGACGAAGCCATGCACTACGACGCCGACTTCGTGCGTGCGCTGGAGTACGGCATGCCGCCAACGGCCGGTGAAGGTATCGGCATCGACCGTCTGGTGATGTTGCTGACCAACTCGCCGTCGATCCGCGATGTGATCCTGTTCCCGCACATGCGACCGCAAGCGTAAACGTTTCAGTTAAAAAGCCGCCTAAAACAGGCGGCTTTTTATTGCCTGTCTGGTACAAATGTATCAATTGGTTAATTTTGCAATAGCAGAGGAAGTCCAGTCGTGATGGTTGCAATCGCTCAAGAAGGTGCAGCGGGTATCGCCACTGCGGTCGCTGAAAGTGTTCAGTACCAAGGCCGCAAGGCCAGCCGACAGGGCAGTGAGCAGCGTCGACAGGACATTCTCGACGCGGCGATGCGCATTGTCGTGCGTGACGGCGTGCGCGCCGTGCGCCACCGTGCGGTGGCGGCCGAGGCCGGTGTGCCACTGTCGGCCACTACTTATTACTTCAAGGATATCGATGACCTGCTCACCGATACTTTCGCCCAATACGTCGAACGCAGCGCGGCCTACATGGCCAAGCTGTGGATCAACAACGAAGGCCTGCTGCGCGAGATGGTCGTCAGTGGCGACGGCAGCCCCGAGTCGCGCTCGCAACTGGCGGACGACATCGCGCGGCTGATGGCTGACTATGTGCACCGGCAACTGGTCAATCGCCGCGAACACCTGATGGCCGAGCAGGCGTTCCGCCAGGAAGCGCTGCTCAACCCGCGGCTGGCGGATCTGGTGCGCTCGCATCAGCAGATTCTGCTGCAAGGCACCTGCCAGTTGTTCCAGGTGCTGGGCTCGCGTGAACCGCAGCAGGATGCCAAGGTGTTGACGGCGATTATCGGACGGATGGAATATCAGGGCCTGCTCAACGAAGCCGAGCCATTGGCCGAACAGGACATGCTCGGGATTCTGACGCGGTATATGCATCTGGTCCTGGCCTCGGTCTGACGCCAATCCCTGTGGGAGCGAGCCTGCTCGCGAATGCGGTCTGACATTCAACATCTTTGTTGCCTGACACACCGCTTTCGCGAGCGGGCTCGCTCCCACAGGTGAAAGTGGTGATCGTCAGGGCGGGATATGTTCATAGGGAGTATTGAATGAAAGCCTGGCGTGGCGTGCTGATCGCCTTGTCGTTCCTGCTGCTCAGTGGCTGTCTGGTGACCTTCAAGGATCCGCTGCCTGCCAGTGACCCGGCGCCCAAGGGCCTGCTGGGCACGTGGTCGAGCACCAATGCCTGGGGCGAGCCGATGAACCTTGAGCTGACCCGCGTCGGCAACGATCGCTATCAGGCCGTCACCTGGTTCAAGGCCCGGCCTCACGAGCGCGAGGCGTACCCGTTCACCGTGTCGCGCCATGGCAGTCGCTGGTACCTGTCGGCGAAAGTGCCGGCGCGTTACGGTGGGCAATACACCATCGCCGGTTTCGAACTCACCGACAAACACGAGCTGGTGGTGTACAACCTCGACCTCGAACAGATCAATCAGGCGATCAAACAACAAACCCTCGACGGCAAGGCTTTCCAGACCGAGGACGACGGCGACGGCGTGCAAGTCGACAGTAGCCTCGACAAGGTCTTTGCTTACCTCGACGATCCGGCCAATTCCGATGTATTCGTCGAGGCCGCGCGCTATCAGCGCCAGGCCCGCGCCAAATAATTCAGTTTTCTACAGGAGTTTCGGGTGGACGATTACCAGCAGACGATACGCACGCTGTCCGATCGCATTGTGCTGGCGCAGACGCCGATCCGCGTGCTCGATGCGGTGAAGTGGGACGAGAACATCCGCAAGGGTTTTCTCAAGGCCAAAGGCAAGGAAATGCCGGCGGTGGATCGCGACTACTACCTCAATCGGCCGCTGTCTTTCGATTCGAGCAAGGTCAAACTGGAATTCCAGAACATCGAGCGCGACATCACCCGCCAGCTCGGCCAGTTCAACCCGGTCGGGCAGATCATGCGGCGCATGTGCAAGGAATACCGCATGGTGGTGCGCATGCTCGAAGCGCGCGGCACCGAGGATTTCGGCCTGATCTCCCAGGAACTCTACGGCGCCGCCTCCGATGCGTTCCACGCCGGCGACCCGACCCTGGCCGACCTCGGCCTGATGATGTCCGACTACCTGAACAACATTGATGGCCGTGGCGACCTGAAGGACGAACCGAAGATCCTCACCGCCAAGGATGCCGTGCATCTGCTGCAAACCCGGTTGAACAAGGTGTTTGGCGAGGCCGAGGAAACCATCCGCGTGTTCGAGTCCGACGGCATCGTCGCCGACGCGGCGGCAGGCGCCGACTACATCAAGATCCGCACTGACGCGCTGTTCAACGACCGCGACGTGCGTGCACTGGAAGTCCACGAAGGTCTGGTGCACGTCGGCACCACGCTCAATGGCTTGAACCAGCCGATCTGCACCTTCCTGTCCAAAGGCCCACCGTCGTCGACGGTGACCCAGGAAGGCCTGGCGATCTTGATGGAAATCATCACCTTCGCCTCCTACCCGAGTCGCCTGCGCAAACTGACCAACCGCACCCGCGCCATTCACATGGTCGAGGAGGGCGCGGACTTTTTGCAGGTGTTCGAGTTCTTCCGCGAGCAGGGCTTTGAAATGGCCGAAAGCTACGGCAACGCCAGCCGGGTGTTCCGTGGTTCGACCCCGACCGGTCTGCCATTCACCAAAGACTTGTCCTACCTCAAGGGCTTTATCATGGTTTACAACTACATTCAGTTGGCCGTGCGTAAAGGCAAGCTCGAGCAGGTGCCGCTGCTGTTCTGCGGCAAGACCACGCTGGAGGACATGCGTACCCTGCGTCAGTTGGTCGATGAAGGTCTGGTGGTGCCGCCGAAATATTTGCCGGAACAGTTCCGCGACATGAACGCGCTGTCGGCGTGGATGTGCTTCTCCAACTTCCTCAATCACCTGAGCCTGGACCGGATCGAGGCGGATTACTCCAATATCCTCTGAACCACACACAAACCCCTTGTAGGAGTGAGCCTGCTCGCGATAGCAGTGTGTCAATCAACATAAATATCGACTGGCACACCGCTATCGCGAGCAGGCTCACTCCTACAGTTTTTGACTGTATTCCAATTCGAATTCTGCGAGGTTTCACCGGATGAGAATCCTCGGCATCCTTTGCCTGCTCCTGACCCTCAGTGGTTGCAGTTCGTTGTTGTTCTACCCCGAGCCGGGCCAGATCTTCACCCCGGAAAAAGCCAAGATCGAATACCGCACCGTCACACTGGTCACGGCCGATGGCTTGAAGCTGAACGCCTGGTGGCTACCAGCCAAACCTGGCGTTGAAGTCAAAGGCACAGTCCTGCACCTGCACGGCAACGGCGGCAACCTGCCGATGCACCTCGGCGGCAGTTGGTGGTTGCCGAAAAATGGTTATCAGGTGCTGCTGGTGGACTATCGCGGGTATGGCTTGTCCGAGGGCAAGCCGAGCCTGCCGGCGATCTATCAGGACATCGACGCCGCGTTCGCCTGGCTCGACAAGGCGCCAGAGGTCAAAGGCAAACCGCTGATCCTCCTCGGCCAGAGCCTCGGCGGCTCGATGGCCGTGCATTGGCTGGTGCAGCACCCGGAGCGGCAGAAGCAACTCAAGGCCTTCGTGCTCGACGGTGTGCCCGCCAGTTATCGCAGCGTCGGCCAGTACGCCCTCAGCACTTCATGGCTGACCTGGCCGTTTCAGGTGCCGCTGTCGTGGCTGGTGCCGGATAGCGACAGCGCGATCAACTCGATGCCGCAGCTCAACGGGGTGCCGAAACTGATCTTTCACAGCATCGATGACCCGCTGGTGCCAATGGCCAACGCCATCCGCCTGTATCAGGCTGCACCGCCACCGCGCGTGCTACAGCTGACCCGCGGCGGCCACGTGCAGACCTTCGGCGACCCTGTCTGGCGCCAGGTAATGCTGCGCTATCTGGAAGATCCCGAACATTTCAACGGCCTGCGCCGCCTCGGCGAGATCCCGAATTATCCGCAAGCTCCGAATTCTGAAGATGAGAGTCCGCAATGACTGAAGAACGTAACGCCATCCCGCTGATCATCACCGGTATCTGCAGCATCCTCGGCACCGTCGGGGCGCTGTGGTACTACGGTTACCTGCACTTCGCCAAACCCGAGGATGCGCTGCTGCTCAACGAATTCACCATGCTCAAGACCGTGCCGGGCGAAGACTACAAAGTCTCACTGGACCCGGCGCCGCAAGTGGCGCAGTGCATCGATGGCGTGCTGGTGCTGTTCGACACCGAGCAGAAAGGCCTGACCGGGGTGCTGATCAATGCGCAGAAAAAAGCCGTGCGCTGCATGGGCCAGGAAACGCCGCAGAAACTCGAGCAATAATCCGATCCATTGTAGGAGTGAGCCTGCTCGCGATAGCGGTGTGTCAGCCAACATATATATTGAATGTCAGACAGCTATCGCGAGCAGGCTCACTCCTACAGGGTATTGTGTTCGTGTATGAAAAAAGCCCCGCCTGACTCAGTCAGGCGGGGCTTTTGCGTTAACGCGTGTTGCTTAGTTCGAGCTGACCGCCGAACGTGGCATCACTGGCTGGTTGTCGTTGGAAATGGTCACTTCCACACGACGGTTCATCGCACGACCCGAGACGCTGCTGTTATCGGCAACCGGGTATTCCTTGCCATAACCCTGAACCACGATGCGCGAAGGATCTACGCCCATCTTGATCAGAGCGACTTGTACCGAGGTGGCACGACGCTCGGACAGCGACTGGTTGTACGAAGCCGCGCCGGTGCTGTCGGTGTAGCCTTCAACGATCACTTTGCGATCAGGGTTTTCCTGAAGGAATTGCGCCAGTTTGTTGATGTTCACCAGACCGCTGGATTTCAGGTCAGCCTTGTTGGTGGCGAACAGTACGTCACCGAAGGTCACCAGGGTACCGCGATCGGTCTGCTTGGCGTTCAGGCTCTGCTGCAGTTGTTTGATCTGCTGATCACGAGCGTCCAGACGCGCCTGGGCACGTTGCGCGGCAGCGTTTTTCAGGTTGTTTTCAGCGGTGCGCAGGGCGATGGTCTGCTTGGCCACTTCCACGCGCTGGTTGGTCAGGTAGGCCAGTTGGTCAACCTTGGCTGCGTCTTGCTTGTCCAGATAAGCCTTGTCGGCCTTGTCCAGGTAATCGCTGGCGTCCTTGGTTTCCAGGGCAGCGACTTTGCTCGCCTGTGGGTTGGCCTGCAGGCCGGCGTAGTTGGTGCGCGCCTGTTCCAGGTTCGGGTTAGGCGGAGTAGAGCAGGCAGCCAGGGCAACGCTTGCGGCCAGAAGAGCGGGGATCATCAGTTGCTTACGCATAATTTGTCGTCCTTTCTATCGATAAAAGTTTCAGCTTTGCGATTCGGGATGCGCGCTTACTGCACGGTGCGCTGACTTTCCTGACGCAGTTCCTGAACACCTTTCTGGGAATCCTTCACAGCCTGTTCGGCCTTGGCAGCCTGAGCCTTACGTTCTGCTACGCGAGCGTCCCATTCAGCTTGTTCGGCGAGGGTGCGAGCCTGCTCATACTTCTTGTCGTGCATGGCAATTTCGGCTTGCTTGAGCTTGTCCTGAGCCTGCTTCATTTCCACTGCAGCGAACTCGGTACCACCGGCGCTGACGGCGCTGTTGACGGCCGATTGAGTCACGGCGTACTGCTCGGTCGGCGGGTTACCGGCGCAACCGGCCAGAACGAAGCTGGTACCGATAGCCAGAGCAGCCAGTTTCAGACCGCGCAGGTGGGAGAACGAGGTTTGGGTCTTCATGGTCTTCAACTCCATTGTTTAACTCCTGATAAAACCGAAAATCCATCCTGGTCGAGGAGCCGCAAGCGTCGTGTAAAAGCGCGTTTTTGAAACGCTCGTTCCAGGCGTGGTTACAGCTTCCGACCGGAGGCGTTTTTCAAAAGTTCAGAAAAGATGGCCTATCGCCAAATTTTTTTTTGACCAAGCGGACAAGGCTCTAAACCGGGAACTTTGGAGGCGGGGAGAGGTACGCGCGGGGGAAAGTCAGAAAACTTTTCAAAAGGAAACACGATCCTGTAGGAGTGAGCCTGCTCGCGATAGCAGTGTGTCAGTCAGCATCAAAAGCCACAGATACACCGCTATCGCGAGCAGGCTCACTCCTACAGTTTGATCTTTGTTGTGTCAGTGTTTTTGCTTGCCGGCAGCGGCGGATAAATCCTGCAGATGCCGGCGAGAAAGCGCCAGAAACCGCGGTGTCGGCCCGACATCTTCATACAGCGGATCACCTTCCTCATCGGTGGCGACCACGGTCGAACCTTTCACATACGGCAGGCTCGCCTCGAATTCTTCGAGCGCGGCGCCGATCAGTTCGCCGAGCAGTTCTTCCGGGTGGCGTTTGGGGTACATCTCGGCGATCGCCGCCAGTCGTGCAGCGGCCTCGACGTCCAGATGAATCGTGTAGCCAGTGTCGGTCAGTCGACCCTTGGCGTTTTCTTCCCAATGCTGGGCGAGTTCACGAATTTTCATGATGACCTCATTTCGCGCCTGCTCGTGGCAGGCCTGGGTGAGTGTCCGGCGGGGCCGGCGGCAAGCCGTTGTGCGGCTTACTGTTGAGACTAGCTCCAAGCCCCAAGGTTTAAAGTCCCTTCGTCGTCTGCTTGTAAGAAGCGCCGTAGAGCGGCACTCTCTGGGCAAAGCATTCGTTTCTGCGCCGTCCCGATTAACGCTGGAGAACTGCTGATGACCGATATTGATGCACGCTTGCGCGAGGACGTTCACCTGCTCGGTGAGCTGTTGGGCAATACCATCCGTGACCAGTACGGCGAGGAATTTCTCGACAAGATCGAGCAGATCCGCAAGGGCGCCAAGGCCGACCGCCGTGGCTCGATGGACGCCGAACTCAGTGCCAGCCTCAATCAGTTGAGCGAAGACGAACTGCTACCGGTGGCGCGGGCGTTCAACCAGTTTCTCAATCTGGCGAACATCGCCGAGCAGTATCAATTGATTCATCGCCGCGAAGAGTCGCAACCGGCGCCGTTCGAATCCCGCGTGCTCCCGGAACTGCTCGCCCGCCTGCGCAACGAAGGCCACAGCGCCGAATCCCTGGCCCGACAACTGGCGCGCCTGGAAATCGAACTGGTGCTGACTGCCCACCCGACCGAGGTGGCGCGGCGCACCTTGATCCAGAAGTACGACGCGATCGCTGCGCAACTGGCCGCCCAGGATCATCGCGACCTGACCAGCGCCGAGCGCGAACAGATCCAGAACACCCTGCAACGGCTGATCGCCGAAGCCTGGCACACCGAAGAAATCCGCCGCACCCGGCCGACCCCGGTCGACGAAGCGAAATGGGGTTTTGCGGTGATCGAGCATTCGCTGTGGCAGGCGATCCCCAACCATATGCGCAAGGCCGACAAGGCGCTGTATGAAGCGACGGGCCTGCGCTTGCCACTGGAGGCGGCGCCGATTCGCTTTGCCTCGTGGATGGGTGGCGACCGTGACGGCAACCCGAATGTCACGGCCGCAGTGACCCGCGAAGTGCTGTTGCTGGCGCGCTGGATGGCTGCCGACCTGTATCTGCGCGATGTCGATCACCTGGCGGCCGAGCTGTCGATGCAGCAGGCCAGCGATGCGCTCAAGGCCAAGGCCGGCGACAGCGCCGAACCTTACCGGGCGGTGCTCAAGCAATTGCGCGAACGCCTGCGCGCCACGCGCAACTGGGCGCACGCCTCGCTGAGCGCAACAACGCCAGCGCCAGCCGACGTGTTGCACAACAACCGCGATCTGCTCGATCCGCTGGAGCTGTGCTTCAACTCGCTGCACGAATGTGGCATGGGCGTGATCGCCGATGGGCCGTTGCTCGATTGCCTGCGTCGGGCGGTGACCTTCGGCCTGTTCCTGGTGCGCCTCGACGTGCGCCAGGATTCGACGCGGCACAGTTCGGCAATGACCGAAATCACCGATTACCTCGGCCTCGGTCGCTACGAAGACTGGGACGAAGAGCAGCGCATCAGCTTCCTCACCCGCGAATTGAGCAATCGTCGGCCACTGCTGCCGGCGCATTTCAAACCGTCCGCCGACACCGCTGAAGTGCTCGCCACTTGCAAGGAAATCGCTGCCGCACCGGGCGCCTCGCTGGGTTCCTACGTGATCTCGATGGCGGGCGCCGCCTCCGACGTGCTGGCGGTGCAACTGCTGCTGAAAGAGTCCGGCGTGCTGCGGCCGATGCGCGTGGTGCCGCTGTTCGAAACCCTCGCCGACCTCGACAACGCCGGGCCGGTGATGGAGCGTCTGTTGCTGCTGCCGGGCTACCGCGCGAGGCTGCAAGGCCCGCAGGAAGTGATGATCGGTTATTCCGACTCGGCCAAGGACGCCGGCACCACCGCGGCGGCGTGGGCGCAATATCGCGCGCAGGAGCGGCTGGTGGAGATCTGCCGCGAGCAGCAAGTCGAACTGCTGTTGTTCCACGGTCGCGGTGGCACCGTGGGCCGTGGCGGCGGTCCGGCGCACGCGGCGATCCTGTCGCAGCCGCCGGGGTCGGTGGCGGGGCGTTTCCGCACCACCGAGCAGGGCGAAATGATTCGATTCAAATTCGGCCTGCCGGACATCGCCGAACAGAACCTCAATCTGTATCTGGCTGCCGTGCTGGAAGCGACGTTGTTGCCACCACCGCCACCGACGCCCGAATGGCGACACCTGATGGATGAACTGGCCGCCGATGGCGTCGCCGCGTACCGCGCCGTGGTGCGTGAAAATCCGCAGTTCGTCGAGTATTTCCGCCAATCGACGCCGGAGCAGGAACTGGGGCGCTTGCCCCTTGGCAGCCGTCCGGCCAAGCGCCGTGCCGGTGGGATCGAGAGCCTGCGGGCGATTCCGTGGATCTTCGGCTGGACGCAAACGCGGCTGATGCTGCCGGCGTGGCTCGGCTGGGAAACTGCGCTGAGCAAGGCGCTGGAGCGCGGCGAAGGCGAACTGCTCGGGCAGATGCGCGAACAGTGGCCGTTCTTCCGCACCCGTATCGACATGCTGGAAATGGTCCTGGCCAAGGCCGACGCTGACATCGCGCTGTCGTACGACCAGCGTCTGGTCGAGCCGGACTTGCTGCCGTTGGGCGCGCAGTTACGCGACCTATTGTCGCAGGCGTGTGCGGTGGTGCTTGGTCTGACCGGGCAGTCGCAGCTGCTGGCACATAGCCCGGACACCCTGGAATTCATCCGTCTGCGCAACACTTATCTTGATCCGCTACATCTATTGCAGGCCGAGCTGTTGGCCCGATCACGGCAGCAAAATGTCGAGCAGGGCAGCCCGGTGGAGCAGGCGCTGCTGGTGTCTGTGGCGGGGATTGCCGCCGGGTTGCGCAATACCGGCTAAGGTTTTTGCGGTGGTATCAGGCACCCGGTGCACAGGCCGGGTGCCGCTTTGTACACAGAGAGAAAGTGCGGTCAGGCGACAGTTAGTGATGGGGTTGCGACTTGGGTTACCGCGTCGCAAGGTCGCGGCGGGCGCCGGTTTCTCCGACTTTTGGCGTCTTGTGTGGGCGCAGCCTGCTGTGTATCTTGATCAGCCTTTGGCCGTTTGTGCGGCCACGACCCGTTTTTTTGAGATTGGCCCAAAGAGGCGAATCCCGTTGTTTTCTATATAAAAAATTGAGGAGCACATCGATGCGCGTCATTCTGCTGGGAGCTCCCGGGGCCGGTAAAGGTACTCAGGCTAAGTTCATCACCGAGAAATTCGGCATTCCGCAAATCTCCACCGGCGACATGCTGCGTGCAGCGGTCAAGGCTGGCACTCCACTGGGCGTTCAAGCCAAGAGCATCATGGATGCGGGCGGCCTGGTGTCGGATGACCTGATCATCGCGCTGGTGCAGGATCGCATCGCTCAGCCAGACTGCGCCAACGGCTTTCTGTTCGACGGTTTCCCGCGCACCATTCCACAGGCCGAAGCGCTGGTAACTGCCGGTGTCGAGCTGGACGCCGTGGTTGAAATCGCTGTTGAAGACGAAGAAATCGTTCAGCGTATCGCCGGTCGTCGCGTTCACGAGGCCAGTGGCCGCGTTTACCACATCGTCTACAACCCGCCGAAAGTGGCTGGCAAAGACGACGTCACCGGCGACGATCTGGTGCAGCGCAAGGACGACACCGAAGAAACCGTACGTCATCGCCTGTCGGTCTACCATTCGCAGACCAAGCCGCTGGTGGATTTCTACCAGAAGCTCTCCGCTGCCAACGGCAAGCCGAAGTACAGCCATATTCCGGGCGTTGGTTCGGTTGAAGCGATCACTGCCAAGGTGCTCGAAGCGCTGAGCTGAAAAAGCTGATCGGCTGCATCATCTACGGCCCGCTTGCGGGCCGTAGTTGTTTATACTGACGCACTTTTTCCCCACCTGTTTTGGATACATCGATGAGCACCTTGCTGGCCCTGGACACCGCGACCGAAGCTTGCTCCGTTGCCTTGCTGCATGACGGCAAGGTCACGAGCCATTACGAGGTGATCCCGCGTCTGCACGCGCAGAAGCTGCTGCCGATGATCCAGCAACTGCTGGCCGATGCCGGCACCACGCTGCAAGCGGTGGACGCGATCGCGTTCGGTCGCGGGCCGGGTGCGTTTACCGGTGTGCGGATTGCCATCGGCGTGGTGCAGGGGCTGGCGTTCGCGCTGGATCGTCCGGTGCTGCCGGTGTCCAACCTCGCCGTCCTGGCGCAACGTGCATATCGCGAACACGGCGTGAGCCAGGTCGCGGCGGCTATCGATGCGCGGATGGATGAAGTGTATTGGGGCTGCTACCGCGAAACGGCTGGCGAGATGCGTCTGGTCGGCGTCGAGGCGGTACTGCCGCCGGAAGTCGCGGCGCTGCCGGGCGATGCCAGCGGTGAGTGGTTCGGTGCAGGTACCGGTTGGGGCTATGGCGAGCGGATCGCGGTCAACCTCACCGGCTCCGATGCCGGCATGCTGCCTCACGCCGAAGACCTGCTGACCCTGGCGCGGTTTGCCTGGGAACGCGGCGAGTCGATCCCTGCCGATGATGCGCAACCGGTTTACCTGCGCGACAAAGTCGCCACCCCCAAGGCTCGCTGATTCACCACAAAACCTGTGGGAGCGGGCTTGCTCGCGAAGAGGCCATGTCAGTCTCTATCCAGGTGCCTGACACACCGCTTTCGCGAGCAAGCCCGCTCCCACAGATCCGGTGTTCAATTAAAGTCACTGCCAATCGTCAGTTTCCAACCCCGCGCTTTAAACCTTTTGCGCTTTATGTGTTCTAGTTATCACTCGGCAATTTGCTAAGTCGGTCAAGTGCCGCTAAATTGCCATCATCGATACCGAGCATGAAATTATGCGTATAGACGGCCTCTCCTCTCAGTCCTACCCCATCAAGCGCAAGCCTCGCAAAGGCAATGTGGCGCTGGATGAATCCGTCGACGATATCGACGGCGAGCTGGAATTCCCGACTGAAGAGCAACTGGCCGCCCGCGCTGCCAAAGCCTCCGCACAACGCCTGGCCAATCTGCCCGCCCGTCAGCAAGACATGATTTATCACCGCGCCATGAGCAAAAGCGTAGCGATGGCCTTGGCCAGCTACCTGAGCACCGCCGGTTTTGTCGATTGGGATGCGGATGTGCTGGGCCTCGACCTATACATCTGATGGATCTGCCTTACTACCTCGGTTGTCCGTCCTGGAGTGAAAACGCCTGGCGCGAGTATCTGTACCCCGAAGACGCCAAGACCGCCGATTTCCTCAGCCTCTACTCCCAAGTGTTCAATGCAGTCGAAGGCAACACGACCTTCTACGCCAGCCCGTCGCCGGCCACTGTGCAGCGTTGGGCCGAGACCATGCCCGAACACTTTCGCTTCACTGCCAAGTTTCCCGGCGACATCAGCCACAGCGGTGATCTGCGCGATCAACTGACCGCCGCCGAAACCTTCGTAAATCTTCTCAGCCCGCTCGGCGAACGTGTTTCGCCGCTGTGGCTGCAACTGTCGAAAAGCTTCACCCCGCATCGACTGCCGGAGCTGACCTCGTTCATCGACGCGCTGGACCGACCGCTGGCGGTGGAAGTGCGTCACGAACAGTTCTTCGCCAAGGGTGAGAGCGAACGCCTGCTCAATCGCTTGCTGCTCGACCGTGGCGTAGAACGCATCTGCCTCGATCCACGGGCGCTGTTCAGTTGCCTGTCGACCGAGTCTTCGGTGATCCACGCGCAATCGAAAAAGCCGCGGGTGCCGACGCGGCCGGCGGCGTTTACCCAGTTCCCGCAGGTGCGCTTTATCGGCCACCCGGAGCTGGAAGCGAATGATCCGTTCCTGGTGCCGTGGGTGGCTAAAATCGCCGAGTGGATCGAAGAGGGCCGCACGCCGTACATCTTCCTGCACACCGCCGACAACGTCATGGCGGCGAAGCTGGCGCAACGTTTTCACGCACAATTGATGCAACGTTTGCCTGGCCTGCCATCCCTGCCTGAGCTATACAGAGAACCCGCCGCCGAGCAACTCGGCTTGCTCTGAAGGCGGATTTTTCCCCTGCCCAGGAGCCTGCCGATGGACGCCCACGCCCTTCAAGAACAAACCCGAAAAGCCCAGGCCTTCAAGGCCCTGCATGAAGGTGCGGGGATTTTCGTGATTCCCAACCCGTGGGATGCCGGTTCGGCGAAGATGCTCGCCAGTCTGGGTTATCAGGCACTGGCAACCACCAGTGCCGGTTACGCGTTTTCTCAGGGCAAGGCCGATGGCGCCTTGAGTCTCGATGACACCCTGGCCAACGTCCGGGCGATTGTCGCGGCCACGGATTTGCCGGTAGCGGTGGATCTGGAAAACGGTTTCGCCGATGACCCGGCCGAGTGCGCCAAAAGCTTGCTGCGTGCGGCCGAGGCCGGCGCGGTCGGTGGTTCGATCGAGGACGCCACGGGCCGTGCCGACGCACCGATCTACTGCTTCGAACACGCCGTGGCACGCATCGAAGCCGCCGTCGCTGCGGTGCGCACGCTGCCATTTCCCTTCATCTTGACCGCCCGCGCGGAAAACTACCTGCACGGCAATCCCGATCTCAACGACACCATTCGCCGCCTGCAAGCCTTTGCCGAGGCGGGCGCCGACGTGCTGTATGCGCCGGGTTTGCGTAGCGCCGAAGAGGTGTTGGCGGTGGTGCGCGCGGTGGCGCCAAAACCGGTCAACGTGCTCATGTCCGGCGGTTTGAAACTGACCGTACAGGAGTTGGAAGAAATGGGCGTGCGCAGGATCAGCACCGGCTCGGCGCTGGCCTTGGCAGCGTTCGGCGAGTTCTTCCGCGCGGCTGAAGAGATCCAGCAGCGCGGGACGTTCGGCTTTACGTCGCAGTCGATGCCGTACGCCAAGGCCAATCAGTTTTTCAAAGGCTGAGCATGGGCCGCTGGATCGCGCTGTCGTTACTGCTGATCATCGCGGGTGCCGTGCTCAGCGTCTGGCGCGGCTGGCTCGACGTGCCGGCCGAGTGGAACCCGTGGGCGCCGCTGGACGTGAAGGCCGCGCCGAACTGGCTGACCGGTTTCAAACAGATGCGCCTGCGCGGCAATCCCGAATTATGCGCACAAGTCCTGAGCAACTCGGGTCTGCGCGTCACCGCGCAAGCCGACAGCCCCGACGCCAAGTGCCCGCTGATCGGCACCGTGCGCGTGCAGGGCGGTGAGGTGGCGCTGAGCAGCAGCTTCCTCGCCAGTTGCCCGCTGGCGGTGGCTTACGCGATGTTTGAACGGCATACCCTGCAACCCGCCGCGCAATCTGTTTACGGGCAAAGGGTGGCGCGCCTTGATCACCTCGGCAGCTTCGCCTGTCGCAATGTCTACAACCGCGAGAGCGGAGCGCTCAGTCGGCATGCCAGTGCCGATGCGCTGGATATCAGCGGTTTTCGGCTGGCCGACGGGCGCAGCATCAGCGTGCTCAAGGACTGGCCGAAACAGAATCAGGACGCGCGGTTTCTGCGGCAGGTGCGCGATGGCGCCTGCGAGGCGTTCAGTGTGGTGTTGAGTCCGGATTACAACGCCGCCCACCGCAATCACTTTCATGTCGATGTCGGGCGCTGGAGCGTGTGTCGCTGAGGGATCAGGCGGCGAGGCGCAGGTTCTGCAAGACGATCGGGCGCGCCCAACCGTTATCGAAGTCCAAAGCCTTCTGCTGCTCGACGATTTCTTCCGGCGGGAACGGTGGATAAGGTTTTTGCAGCAGATCGAGGTCGAATTCGGCAATTGGCAGGTACAGCGGCTTCTTCTGCGGCGCCGGGCCAGGCTCGGGAAGCGGCTGACCATTGTTGATCACGATTGGACGGACCCAGCTGCTGTCGAAGTCCTGCTGCTCTTGCTGAGCTTTGAGTTCTTCTGGCGGGAACGGTGGGAACGGCTTGTCCAGCAGATCGGTTTCGAACTCGGCGATCGGCAGGAACAGCGGCTCCGGCGGGCGCACTTCGGTCTCGACCACATCGCACTGACGCTGCTCGACGATGTGCGCGTGCAGCTCGCTGCCCAGGGTCGGTTCTTCCGGGCTGTTCAGGTCAACCGGTGGAAAGGTGCCACAGGCCGGCACCACATCACTCGTCTGTTCGGCCATCGCCTGGGCAAAGAAATCCTGCCACAGGTGACTGACGCCGCCCAATGCTTGAGTGTTATGACGGCTGAAGTCGCCCTTGGGCGAAATGTAGCCAATCGATGTGGGAAGAATGCCTGACATTTTTTTCGGTTGACGCTCAGCTCTGGCAAAATGCGCGTTGATTGGTTTATCGGCCACTTTTTGCCGATCCTTAACTTTTTTGAGCGTGTTTTCATGATTGAGCAACCCGCGGCCTGCCGCATCCATGTCCAGGCCCTCGGCCCGACGTTTGAAGCGCAAGCCGAGCAGTGGGCCAAGCGTCTGGACCTGCCGCTGCAGGTGGACGACGGTGAGTTCGCCTTGCAGGTCGGCGAGCAGGGTTTGCAGCTGCAGCAGCTCGGCCCGGATGCACCAGGGCCGGTGCGGGTGGACTTTGTCGAGGGCGGCGCGGCGCATCGGCGTCTGTACGGTGGCGGCAGCGGGCAGATGATCGCCAAGGCGGTCGGCATTGCTCAAGGCGTGCGCCCACGGGTGCTGGATGCCACGGCGGGGCTGGGCAAGGACGCGTTCGTGCTGGCCAGTCTGGGTTGCGAGATGAGCCTGATCGAACGCCAGCCGTTGATTGGGGCGTTGCTGGAGGATGGTCTGGCGCGGGCGGCGGAAGATTTCGACGTGGCGCCGATTGTCGCGCGGATGAAGTTGCTCAAGGGCAACTCGATCGAGGTCATGCGCAACTGGGAGGGCGAGCCACCGCAGGTGATCTACCTCGACCCGATGTTCCCGCACCGCGAGAAAACCGCGCTGGTGAAGAAGGAAATGCGCCTGTTCCGGCCGCTGGTCGGGGATGATCCGGATGCGCCGGCATTGCTCGAAGCGGCGCTGGCCCTGGCGACACACCGGGTGGTGGTCAAGCGCCCGCGCAAGGCGCCGTGCATCGAGGGGCCGAAGCCGAGCCATGCGCTGGATGGCAAGTCGAGCCGGTATGACATCTACCCGAAGAAAGCACTCAAACCCTGAGACCGCGTCGCCGCCTTCGCGAGCAGGCTCGCTCCCACATTGGAATGCATTTCAAATGTGGGAGCGAGCCTGCTCGCGAAGGGGGTAGACCAATCACCAGGTCTCTAGGGTCTGTAAGCCCGCATGAACAACCCCACTACCTCCTGCACATGACTCTCTGAGGCCTCTTCGCTCAGCGGCTCGCCGCAGCAATACAGCAAACGAAAATTCCCCGCACCCTTGAGCAGGCAGAAGAAATGCTCGGCCGCATTACGCGGCAGGTCGATGCTCAGCGCGCCGGTCTCGTCGATGCGTTTCAGCAACCGCTCCATGCCTTGCACCATGCGCTCGGGGCCGGCCTCGAAGAAAATCTGTGACAGCTTCGGATCCTGCGTGCCCAGCGCCATCATCAAGCGATGCAGATTCACCGACTCGTCGCTGTTGATCAGTTGATGAAAGCCTCGAGCAATGTTCAGCAACACATTTTCCACGGGGATTCCGGCGGGCAATTCGAAGAACAGCGGCGGTAACTGCTCCTCGCATTTGGCCATCACCGCGGAGGAGAACAGCGTCTCCTTGTCGTTGAAGTGGCTGTAAACCGTCAGTTTCGACACGCCAGCCTCGGCGGCGACCGCGTCCATGCTGGTGTTGGCGTAGCCGTGACTCAGAAACAGGGTTTTCGCCGCGTCGAGGATCGCCCGGCGCTTGGCCGGATCCTTCGGACGGCCCGGGCCGTTTGGAGCTGCAAGATTGTTCGACATTCTTCGCTTTTAATACTGGACTGGTGAGTTTGCTATTAATACCATACCGGCCAGTATAAATATTCCAAGCACCATTAGCGAAAGGTCCGTCACCATGTTCCGCCATGCGTTGTCGTTTGCCGTGCCAGTCAGCCTGGCTGTTTTATTGTCCGCATGCGGTCAGGAAGAGGCGACGCAAGTCAGCATTCGACCGGCCATGGTGGTGCAGCCAGAGCCTTCAGCGCAGGCGATGGAAAGTTATCCGGGCGAGGTGCGCGCCCGTTACGAACCGGATCTGGCGTTCCGCATTGGCGGCAAAGTCAGCCGACGACTGGTCGAAGAAGGTCAGCGCGTGAAGGCCGATCAGCCACTGGCCGAGCTCGATCCGCAGGATGTGCGCCTGCAACTGGAAGCCACCCGCGCACAGGTCACCGCCGCCGAAGCCAATCTGAATCTGGTGCGCGCCGAGCGTGACCGCTACAAGACTTTGATGGAACGGCAGATGGTCAGTCGTTCGGCCTACGACAACGCGGAAAACCTCTACCGCTCCGGCGAAGCGCGCCTCAAGCAGATCAAAGCCGAATTCAACGTCTCGACCAACCAGGCCAGTTACGCCGTGTTGCGCGCGCCGCAGGACGGCGTGGTGGCCAAGCGTGCGGTGGAAGTCGGGCAGGTAGTCGCCGCCGGGCAAACCGTGTTCACCCTCGCCACCGATGGCGAGCGCGAAGTGTCGATCAGCCTGCCGGAACAGAGCTTCGGACGGTTCAAGGTCGGCCAGCCAGTGACCGTTGAACTGTGGACCCAGCAGAACCAGCGCTTCGCCGGGCAGATTCGTGAACTGTCTCCGGCAGCCGACCCGAAATCCCGCACCTTCGCTGCGCGCATCTCGTTCACCAGCGGCAAAGTCCCGGCTGAGCTCGGGCAGAGCGCCCGGGTGTTCGTGCAATCGGCGGATGCTGTGCCGCTGTCGGTGCCGCTTTCGGCCCTGACTGCCGAGAACGGCGCGACCTACGTCTGGGTCGTCAACGCCAACAACACCTTGAAAAAGACCCCGGTGCGCATCGGCCCGTTCGGCGAGAAAAGCGTGCCGGTGCTCGAAGGCCTGAATGCCAGCGACTGGGTAGTCGCCGCCGGGGTTCACGTATTGCTCGAAGGTCAGCAGGTGCGGCCTGTGGATCGCTCCAACCGAGTGGTCAATCTGGCGGACAAGGAGTAAGTCCCGATGCGCTTCAACCTCTCTGAATGGGCGCTGCGTAATCGCCAGATCGTACTGTTCCTGATGCTTTTGCTGGCCATCGTCGGCGCCTTGTCCTACACCAAGCTCGGCCAGAGCGAAGACCCGCCGTTCACCTTCAAGGCCATGGTCATTCAGACCCGCTGGCCGGGGGCGACCGCGCAGGAAGTCTCGCGTCAGGTCACTGAACGCATCGAAAAGAAATTGATGGAAACCGGCGAGTACGAACGCATCGTGTCGTTCTCCCGCCCGGGTGAGTCGCAGGTCACGTTTATTGCCCGCGATTCGATGCATTCCAAGGAAATTCCCGACCTCTGGTACCAGGTGCGCAAGAAGGTCAGTGACATTCGTCAGACCTTGCCGCCGGATATTCAGGGACCGTTCTTCAACGATGAATTCGGCACCACGTTCGGCAACATCTATGCGCTGACCGGCGACGGTTTCGATTACGCGGTGCTCAAGGATTACGCCGATCGCATCCAGATTCAGCTGCAACGAGTCAAAGATGTCGGCAAGGTCGATCTGCTCGGTTTGCAGGACGAGAAGATTTGGGTCGAGTTGTCCAACGTCAAACTCGCCACCCTTGGCTTGCCACTGGCGGCCGTGCAGCAAGCGCTGCAAGAGCAGAACGCGGTGTCCACCGCCGGGTTCTTTGAAACCGGCAGCGAGCGCGTGCAACTGCGGGTCTCGGGGAATTTTCAGACGGTCGAGGAGATCAAGAACTTCCCGATCCGTGTCGGTGACCGGACGTTCCGCATCTCCGATGTCGCCGATGTGCATCGCGGTTTCAACGATCCACCGGCGCCGCGCATGCGCTTCATGGGCGAAGACGCCATTGGCCTCGCAGTAGCGATGAAGGACGGCGGCGACATTCTGGTGCTGGGCAAAGCGCTGGAAGGCGAGTTCTCGCGCCTGCAGAAAAACCTTCCGGCCGGCATGCAATTGCGCAAGGTGTCCGACCAACCGGCGGCAGTGAAAACCGGGGTCGGCGAGTTCGTCCAGGTGCTGGTCGAGGCACTCGCGATCGTGTTGCTGGTGAGCTTCTTCTCCCTCGGCGTGCGCACCGGCATGGTGGTTGCGCTGACCATTCCGCTGGTGCTGGCGATGACCTTCGCCTGCATGTATTACCTCGGCATCGGTCTGCACAAGATCTCGCTCGGCGCGCTGGTGCTGGCGCTGGGCTTGCTGGTGGACGACGCGATCATCGCCGTGGAAATGATGGCGATCAAAATGGAACAGGGCTTCGACCGGATCAAGGCTGCGAGCTACGCCTGGACCAGCACCGCGTTCCCGATGCTCACCGGTACGCTGATCACCGCCGCGGGTTTTCTACCGATCGCCACCGCGCAGTCCGGCACCGGCGAATACACCCGTTCGATCTTTCAGGTAGTGACCATCGCCTTGCTCGCCTCATGGGTGGCAGCGGTGATGTTCGTACCGTATCTGGGGGAAAAACTCCTGCCGGATCTGGCAAAGATTCATGCGGCCAAACACGGCACGACTGACGGGCAAGCCGACCCGTATGGCACGCCGTTTTATCAACGGGTTCGACGTCTGGTGGAGTGGTGCGTGGCGCATCGAAAAACCGTGATTGTGCTGACAGTGGGGCTGTTTATTGCGTCGGTGATGCTGTTCCGTTTCGTCCCGCAGCAGTTCTTCCCGGCCTCCAACCGACTGGAATTGATGGTCGATCTGAAGCTGGCTGAAGGTGCGTCGCTGGCCAACACCACGGCGGAGGTCAAACGCCTGGAAGCGATGCTCAAGGATCACGCCGGCATCGATAACTACGTAGCGTATGTCGGCACCGGCTCGCCGCGTTTCTACCTGCCGCTGGATCAACAACTGCCGGCGGCGAGCTTCGCCCAGTTTGTGGTGTTGGCGAAAAACATCGAGGAGCGCGAGACCCTGCGCACTTGGTTGATCGAGACCCTTAACGAGCAATTCCCGACCCTGCGTTCGCGGGTCACGCGTCTGGAAAACGGCCCGCCTGTTGGCTATCCGGTGCAGTTCCGCGTCACCGGTGAACACATCGAGGAAGTCCGTGCGCTGGCGCGCAAAGTGGCGGCCAAGGTTCGCGAAAACCCGCATGTGGTCAACGTGCACCTGGATTGGGAAGAGCCGAGCAAAGTGGTTTACCTGAACATCGATCAGGATCGTGCGCGGGCGCTCGGTGTGAGCACGGCCAATCTGGCGAAATTCCTCCAGAGTTCGCTGACCGGCTCGAGTGTCAGCCAGTACCGCGAGGACAACGAGTTGATCGAGATTCTGCTGCGCGGCACGGTGCATGAGCGCACCGAGTTGACGTTGCTGCCGAGTCTGGCGGTGCCGACCGATAACGGTCGCAGTGTGGCGCTGTCGCAGATTGCCACGCTGGAGTACGGGTTTGAGGAAGGGATCATCTGGCACCGTAATCGTCTGCCGACCGTGACAGTGCGTGCCGACATTTACGGCAAGGAGCAGCCGGCGACGCTGGTGAAGCAGATCGAGCCGACGCTGGATCCGATCCGTGCCGAATTGCCTGACGGGTATCTGCTGGATGTTGGCGGTACGGTTGAAGATTCGGAGCGTGGACAGAAGTCAGTGAATGCCGGGGTGCCGATGTTCATTGTGGTGGTGCTGACGTTGCTGATGGTGCAATTGCGCAGTTTCTCGCGTACGGCGATGGTGTTTCTGACGGCACCGCTGGGGTTGATCGGGGTGGTGTTGTTTCTGATGGTGTTCCGCCAGCCGTTCGGGTTTGTGGCGATGCTGGGGACGATCGCGCTGTCGGGGATGATCATGCGCAACTCGGTGATTCTGGTGGATCAGATCGAGCAGGATATTGCCTCTGGTCTCAAGCCTTGGCAGGCGATTATCGAGGCGACGGTGCGGCGGTTTCGGCCGATTGTGTTGACGGCTTTGGCGGCGGTGCTGGCGATGATTCCTTTGTCGCGCAGTGTGTTTTTCGGGCCGATGGCGGTGGCGATCATGGGGGGGTTGATTGTGGCTACGGCTTTGACGCTTTTGTTTTTGCCTGCTTTGTATGCGGCCTGGTTCCGAGTGCGTCGCGACGCTTGATGGTTTTGGACTTGGCGGCCTTTGGGCCGACCAGGTTCTGGGGGTTTTGGGTTTATATCCGTTGCTTCGGGTGCTGCGGCTGGCGGTTTCGCCCTTACGGCGAGTCACTTTTGCAGACGCCCAAAAGTAACCAAAACGCTGGGCCCCGGCGTACGGCCCTCGCTTAGGCTCGGGTTCCTTCGTTGCGGGGTTCATCCGGGCGCATCGCCTCCGGTTTGCTTCGCTGCACCTCCTCTCGATGTGTTCGACTTCGTCGAACGGTCGCTGCGCTCCCACCCCCGGACAAACCCCTCCACTCAGCCTGCCGAAGGGGCCGGCAAGGCAAGATCAAGAGCTTCAGCCGAGCTTGCGCTCATCCTGTTGAGTGGTGAAAAGCATGTGGTCGGCTTTTGCTTTTCTGTAGGAGTGAGCCTGCTCGCGATGGCGGCCTGCCAGCCGACCAAACTCCAACTGACCGTCCCCAATCCCACTGTGGGAGCTGGCTTGCCAGCGATGGAGGCCTACGAGCCGAACAATCTCCAACTGCCTGCACCCAATCCCACTGTAGGAGTGAGCTTGCTCGCGATGGCGGCCTATGAGCCGACCAATCTCCAACTGCCTGCACCCAATCCCACTGTAGGAGTGAGCTTGCTCGCGATGGCGGCCTACGAGCCGGCCAATCTCCAACTGCCTGCACCCAATCCCACTGTAGGAGTGAGCTTGCTCGCGATGGCGGCCTATGAGCCGACCAATCTCCAACTGCCTGCACCCAATCCCACTGTAGGAGTGAGCTTGCTCGCGATGGCGGCCTATGAGCCGACTAATCTCCAACTGCCTGCACTCAATCCAACTGTGGGAGCGGGCTTGCTCGCGAAGAGGCCCGCCCAGCCACCCAATCTCTTTGGTCTGTTTAAAAATCGCTCGCTGAGCTGTCGGTTAACCGCGTCCTCGATCAGGTCGATCCGCAAGGCTGACACGCAACAAAAAGCCCGCTGACCTTCACCGGTTCAGCGGGCTTTTTCGTGCGGCAAAAATTACAAAGTGCCGAACACTTTCTTCGCAAGGCCCGTCGCTGCAGCAGCCGGATTCTTGCGGATGGTTTCTTCCTGTTTGCCGATCATTTCGAACAGGCCATTGAGCGCTTGTTCGGTGACGTAGTTTTCGACGTTGGCGCTCTTCGCATCCACCACGCCGAGGGTCGCGGCCTGGCCGGCGAAGGCGTTGTATTTCTGCGCTACGCCGACCTTGTCGGTGGCTTGTTTGACGATGGGCAGGAACTTGGCGCGGATCTGCTCGCGGCTGGTTTTGTCCAGGTATTGGGTGGCCGAGTCAGTGCCGCCGCTGAGGATGCCTTTGGCGTCGGCCACGGTCATTTTCTTCACGGCGTCGACGAGGATCGGCTGGGCCTGGGTCACGGCGCTTTCTGCGGCCTTGTTCATCGCGGTTTCGAGTTCGTCGACCTGGGCGCCCATGCCGAAGGCTTTCATCTTGCCGGCGACTTTGCCGAGTTTGCCCGGCAGTTCGATTTTCACTTCCGGGTTGTTGCTGAAGCCGCCCGGGGTGCCGAGTTGTTTGACGGCGATTTGCGCGCCTTGGGTCAGGGCGTCCTTGAGGCCGCCGGTGGCGTCTTGTTGCGAGAGGTCGCTGAGCGACAGCGCCAGGGCGCTGGCAGAAATCATCAGGCCCGCGCACAGGCCGGCGAAGCGAAGGGTAGGGCGGAGCATGGCAGCTTCCTTGAAAGACAATTAGCGAATGGCGTCGACGCGGATTCTCAGCGGCTGCGGATCGTTGCCGTCCAGTTGCACGGCGTGGTTTTCGGTGGTGATGAACATCAACTCGCCGTTGACTTCGATGCGCGCGCTGACCGAGTAGCGGTGGCCGGGTTTGACCTGGGCCGGATCGTAACTCAAGTGGAACGGCAGCGGCACCTGGCCTTTGACCGGGCCTTTCTGTTCGTCGAGAACCACCGCCGGGGCGTCGGCCAGCGACACGTCCTGCAGGCTCACGCTCAGGGTCGCGCTTGGTGGCAGGGCGATGCGTTGCAGGTAGAACACTTCGCCGTCGAGGCCGACCTTGCCGGCGGGGGTGGTCGACTGGCAGGCGCTCAACAGGGTGGCTGCGGCGAGAAGGGTGAGTTTTTTCATCGGGACCTCTGAGACGATTGCGCCGGAAGAATCCCGGCGCCGAAGGAAATCTAGCGGATTTTGGCGCCAGCGTCAGTGAACAAACGTAAGGGTTTTTCCAGCCACTGCATTAATTTCTGAAACGACAGCGCGCGGGTACTGGGCACCGCGGGAGCCAGTTCGACTTGTTCAGGCGAGATCAAAAGACGTTGATGGTAGCGGTTTTCAATACCCGTCAGTGCATAGCGTTTACCGGGTATAACGCTGTCAGGATCATATTTCAGATAAAACCCGGAGACTGACTGTTCGTCCTGTTTGACACTTACCAGCTCAACTTCGGGAGACTCTGCTTCATGCAGACTGATGGTGACCGCTTCTTCTGGCGCAACAATTTCGGCTTCTTGAGCCTCGACATATAGAAAACCGATCGGGCTCAGGTGCAGGGTTTGCCGATGGGGAGTGTTGTTGACAGTGACGAAGTAGTCCTGCTCGATCAGCAAGGGTATTTGGTCATGAAGGATCTGCACATTGACTTGGTACCTGACGCCTACATCGCCGTAGTGATGAGGGAAGTCAAATTTCCAGCCAGCGTCGAAGATCGCAGCACGGTGCCAGTCCTTGATGTTAACAGGCGATTGGGAATTGAAAACTTTGACGCTGACAATGGTTTCATTGACACCATCGGCAGGCGCGTGGAATTCGGGCGGTAGGCGGAAGTCCAGGATTACTGCGCAAGTTTCTTCGGTTAACAGGCTCATCTCGATATCCGTATCGTGATTGGTGGAGTGAGCCTATTAATCCATGAATCAACTAACGGGGCCATTGAAGTGCGCGCCCGTTAGTTGTCAGCAAGTTTCAGACTTGTGGTGTATCCGCTGTTTCGGCGGCATCTTCACTGCGATGCAAAGCCACCTGACGAATCGACAGACGAATCTCCGCCGGCAACACCCGTTTGGCAGCGCCTTCGGCCAGTTCGCCGAGCAGTTCGTGGTAGCTCAACTTGCCCGCTTCGTCGCGACGCAGCACGTCGAGGTCGAGCAGGGTCTGGATGAAGTGGCGGAACAGGCTCTTGTCGAAGAACTCCGGGGCGTTCAAACCGTGGAGGATCGACAGGCGCTGGGCCATGACCGTGCACAGATCCTCCAGCTCTTCGGCGCTGATGCTGTTCTGGCCGCTGTTGAGCAGCAGGGACACGGTCATGTAGAAACGCTGCAGGGTCTGGGCGATGCTTTTCGACAGCAGGGTCAGCAACACAAAGTGCCGCGAACTTGGCGCCGGACGCATGTACACGTCCTTCTCGAAACGCAGCAGGCCTTGCTCGACGAACGCTTCCAGCCATTGATCGACCACGCCGTCCAGTTCCTCCAGCGACCAGCGAATGAACAGCTCCGACTGCAAGTACGGATACAGCGCGCGGGTGTAGCGCAGGATCTGCTCGCGGCTCATGCGCGAGGTGCTCTGGAAGAAGCTCGCCAGCAGCGCCGGCAAGGCGAAGATGTGCAGCACGTTGTTGCGGTAGTAGGTCATCAGGACGGCGTTCTGCTCGTCCAGATAGAGAATCTTGCCCAGCGCATCGTTCTGCTCGGACAGCAGATCCATGTCCTTCACATGCTCGATCAGCGCGCGGCCATCGCCTTCCGGCAGGGTCGTGTGCGGCGAGTAAGGGACTTTGCGCAACAGCGCCAGATACAGATCCAGCACCCGTGCCATGGCCCGATCGTCCAGTGCCAGGCGGGTGGTCGAGAGCAGCGCCAGCGCCACCAGATTGACCGGGTTGATCGCCGCTGCTTCGTTCAAGTGCTGCGCGACTTTCTCGCCAAGGCGGTTGGTGGTCTCGTTGAGCCACGCCGGTTTGTACTGCGGGCCGAGTTCCTGCTGGCGCCAGTCTGGCTGTTCGCTGTCGAGGAATTCCGCGAGTTTGATCGGCTCGCCGAAGTTCACAGCGACCTGACCGAAGCGCTGCTTGAGCGCGCCGATGACTTTGAAGATGTCGAAGATCGACTCTTTCTTCTTGCTCGCGCCACGCAGTTCGCCGAGGTAGGTACGACCTTCCAGCACGCGCTCGTAACCGATGTACACCGGCACGAAAACGATCGGCATCCGCGACGAACGCAGGAAGCTGCGCATCGTGATCGCGAGCATCCCGGTTTTCGGTTGCAGCATGCGCCCGGTGCGCGAGCGGCCGCCCTCGACGAAGTACTCGACCGGGAAACCTTTGGTGAACAGGGTGTGCAGGTATTCGTTGAACACCGAGGTGTACAGCGGATTGCCCTTGAACGTGCGGCGCATGAAGAACGCGCCGCCACGACGCAGCAGGCTGCCGATCACCGGCATGTTCAGGTTGATCCCGGCGGCGATGTGCGGCGGGGTCAGGCCGTTGCGGAACAGCAAGTAAGACAGCAACAGATAGTCGATGTGGCTGCGGTGGCACGGCACGTAGATCACTTCGTGACCCTGGGCGACCTTCTGCACGCCTTCGATGTGGTTGACCTTGATCCCGTCGTAGATCTTGTTCCAGAACCAGCTCAGCACCACTTCGAGAAAACGGATCGCGGTGTAGGTGTAGTCCGAGGCGATCTCGTTGCCGTAGCGCAGGGCCTGGGCCTTGGCTTTTTCCGGGGAGATGTTTTCGCGCTCGGCTTCGTCGAGGATCGCTTGCTTGACCAGTGGCTGGTTGAGCAGGCCTTTGACCAGGTTACGGCGGTGGGAAATGTCCGGGCCGATCACCGCGGCTTTGAGGTTGCGGAAGTGCACGCGCAGGATCCGCTGGGCCATGCGTACGGTGCGTTCGTGGCCCTTGTTGTGCTCGATCAGTTCGCGCAGGTGAATCGGCGCGGAGAACTGCACGCGGGTCTTGCGCCCCAGAACGATGATGCTCAGCAGCCGGCGCAGGCGCCCGGTGACGGCCCAGCTGTCGGCAAACAGCAACTTCCACGGACTGTTTTCGCTGTCCGGCGACTGGCCCCAGAACACGCTCACCGGAATGATCTGCGCGTCTTCGGCAGCGTTCTGGGTCAGGGCGCTGACCAGACGGGTCAGGGTCGGCGGTGCGCCGCGCTTGTCCTGACGACCGAGCCAGTCCGGATCCGGCGTCAGATAGAAAAACGCCGCCGGTTCGATCAACGGCCCCACCGACACCGGCAGCACCGGACGCGGCAGACCGGCCTTGGTGCACTCGGTGTCGACCACCGCCAGATCGGTGAGCGAAGGGTTTTGCAGGACGTAGAACACCGGACGACTGCGGTCGAGGTTGAGGGTGAACGACGACTGGTTGATCGTCTCCGAGCGAACCCAGAGGTACAACAGTCGGCGCAAGGTGCCAAACACAAGACGGCGGAACGGGGAACGGGTCATACGGCTTCTGCGTGAGTGAATAAAACCGAGCGTTTGCTCGGGCGGTCGACAGTTTGCCGTATTAGTCGAAAATCGGCAAAAAAGCGGCGAAGTAATCTCCTGTTGAGACTTTTTGCGCCTGTCATATACTCGGCAATCTGTCGCCGGGGCCCTTTATGGACGTCGGGCGCAGGCTGACGTTCCGCAAAGGCTTTCCTGCGAAAAGCCTGTTCAATAATAAAAAAGGAGTATGAACAGATGGCAACACGTGAAACCGGCAATGTGAAGTGGTTCAACGACGCCAAGGGCTACGGCTTCATTCAGCGCGACGACGGGGTGGACGTGTTCGTGCACTACCGCGCGATCCGTGGCGAAGGGCATCGCTCGCTGACTGAAGGTCAGCAGGTTGAGTATGCGGTGATTACTGGCGAGAAGGGTTTGCAGGCTGAGGATGTGGTCGGTCTGTAACACAACCCTCCAAAACATCCCAAAACCACTGTGGGAGCGGGCTTGCTCGCGAATGCGTCGTGTCATTCAGCACATGTGTAGCTGATACACCGCATTCGTCGGAACGCCGCCCGGAGCAAGCCCGCTCCCACATTTGGATCTGCGTTGACTGTTGTTACGCGGTTTTCCAGGTGATCTCTTCTTCACCGTCGGCGCTGATGCGAATCCAGCGATCAGCCGTTTCCTCACCCTCTTCCTCGACCCACGTTCCCGGTGCGCAACGCACTTCGACGTTCAGCGCGGCGAAAGCTGCACGGGCGCAGGCGATGTCGTCGTCCCATGGGGTCGCATCGCTTTCCAGGTACAGGCTGTTCCACTTGCCCACGGCTTTCGGCAACCAGGTCACCGGGATGTTGCCGGCCTTGCACTTGTAGGTCTGGCCTTTCTGTACCCAGTCGCTGCACTGGCCCAGAGCCTCACCGAGCCAGGCGGAAATTGCCTTGTGGTCGACGTCGGCGTCTTTCAGGTAAATCTCGATATCCGGTTGGCGCATGGATGTCCTCACTGCGGGTCTGAAAAATCCATTCGCGGATTTAGCCGGCCCCGGGCACTTGCCCGAGACCAAAAGTTATTGAAGAACGAAATAATCGTAGCGCATCGATACGGTGGTCACGAACGGCTCGGCCTGTTCGATCACGGCGGCGCGGCGTTCGGCACTGGCGCGCCAGCCGTGGGGCGTCATCGCCAGCAGGTTGGCGCGATCCTCGGGCTTGTCCAGCGTCAGTTTGAATTCCAGGGTTTCGCTGTGCGCCAGCGCCATGCCTTCCGGCACCAGGGCCAGATGCTTGTCGTCGGTGTATTCGCGCACTTCGTCGTACAGACGTTCGCGCAGTTCCATCAGGTGGCCGCTGGTCGGGCCGACCTTCATCAGGCCGCCGCCGACGCTGAGCAGGCGCTTGGCTTCTGCCCAGTCCAGAGGGCTGAAAACGCTGGCGAGAAACTGGCAACTGCCCGACGCCAATGGCACGCGGGCCATGCTGGCGATCAACCAGGTGATTGCCGGATTACGCTTGCAGGCGCGTTTGACCGCCTCGCGGGAGATGTCCAGTGCGTAGCCATCGGCGTCCGGCAGGGCATCGGCGATCTGTGCGGTGTAGTAACCCTCGCCACAGCCGATATCGACCCAGCGCGCTGGCGCATAACTCGCCGCCAGCTCGGCCAGACGCTTGGCCACCGGCGCGTAATGCCCGGCATTCAGGAAGTCGCGGCGCGCCTCGACCATCGCCTGATTGTCGCCAGGGTCACGGCTGTTCTTGTGCTGCACCGGCAACAGATTCAGGTAGCCCTGACGCGCACGGTCGAAGCGGTGGCCTGCGGGGCAGACCACGCCGTTGTCGACGCTGTTCAGCGGTTCACTGCAGATCGGGCACGCGAGCATCAGGCGAGCAACTTGATCAGGGTCTGGTAGTAGATCTCGGTCAGCACGTCGAGATCGGCCGCCAGCACACGCTCGTTGACCTGGTGGATGGTCGCGTTGACGGGGCCCAGTTCAACAACCTGCGTGCCCATGGTCGCGATGAAGCGGCCATCGGAAGTGCCGCCGCTGGTCGACGCCTTGGTCTCACGGCCGGTGATGTCCTTGATGCTCGACGACACCGCGTCGAGCAGCGCGCCCGGCTCGGTGAGGAACGGCAGACCGGACAGCGCCCAGTCGATGTGCCAGTCCAGATCGTGTTTGTCGAGGATGTCGGCCACGCGTTTCTGCAGGCCTTCGACGGTGGATTCGGTGGAGAAGCGGAAGTTGAACACCGCCACCAGATCACCCGGGATCACGTTGGTCGCGCCGGTGCCGGAGTTGAGGTTGGAAATCTGGAAACTGGTCGGCGGGAAGAAATCGTTGCCGTGATCCCAGTGCTCGGCGGCCAGCTCGGCCAGCGCCGGAGCGGCGAGGTGGATCGGGTTCTTCGCCAGATGCGGGTAGGCCACGTGACCCTGCACGCCGCGCACGGTGAGCTTGGCGCCCAGCGAGCCGCGACGACCGTTTTTCACCACGTCACCGACCAGCGTGGTGCTCGACGGTTCGCCGACGATGCACCAGTCCAGACGTTCTTTGCGCGCCACCAGACGTTCAACCACCGCTTTGGTGCCGTGGTGCGCCGGGCCTTCTTCGTCGCTGGTGATCAGGAACGCGACCTTGCCCTTGTGGTTCGGGTAGTCGGTGACAAAGCGCTCGGCGGCGACGGTCATCGACGCCAGGCTGCCTTTCATGTCCGCCGCGCCGCGACCGCAGAGCATGCCGTGTTCATCGATCACCGCGTTGAACGGGTCGATCTGCCAGGCGGTCACCGGACCGGTCGGCACCACGTCGGTGTGGCCGGCGAAGCACAGCACCGGGCCGTCGTCGTTGCCGTGGGTGGCCCAGAAGTTATCCACGTCCTCGATGCGCATCGGCTCCAGGGTGAAACCGGCATCGCCCAGGCGCTGCATCATCTGCTTCTGGCAATCGGCGTCGACCGGCGTCACGGACGGACGGCGGATCAGGTCGATGGCGAGTTGAAGGGTCGGCGAAAGGTCGGCGTGGGCCGTCATGGAAAACTCCGGAGTCATGAATGTGGGCGCGGACTATCAATGTGGGAGCGAGCCTGCTCGCGAATGCGGTGTGTCAGTCAACATAATCGGTGAATGTTACAAAGCCTTCGCGAGCAGGCTCGCTCCCACAGGGATTAGAGGAGTGCCCCGCAAAATGGCGGTTATCTTAAAGCAAAACGGCGACCATTGGCCGCCGTTTAGTGGATCAAAGAGGAATTAGACGACAGGCGCCGGTTCAGGCGCTGTCGCAGGTTTTGGCAGCGACGAGAGGAACGCCATGATCAGCGCGGCCAGGTACGGCAGCGACTGCACCAGCAGCATCGCCACCCAGAAGCGCATGTCGTTGCTCGGAATGCCCTGCACCAGGTAGATCCCCAGCGCCGCGCCCCACAACAGCAGCATGATGAACAGCTCTTCCCGCGCTTCGGAAATCGCCACCCAGAAGCCATGGTTGTCGGCGTTTTTCGGCGTGCGGAAGAACGGAATGCTGCTGGTGAAGAAGCCGTACAGCACCGCTTTGGCGATGGTGTGCGACAACGCCAGGCCAGCCAGTGCGGCGCAGAACGCATCTTTGAGGTTCACGCCGACGGCGCGACGGTAGAGGAAGATGATCTTGCCGACCTTGAACACGAACAGCGCCAATGGCGGGATTGCGAAAATCAGCAGCGGCGGATCGACCCGTTGCGGCACGATGATCATCGCCGCCGACCACAACAGCGCGCCGACGGTGAAGAAGATGTTCATGCCGTCCGCGACCCACGGCAACCAGCCCGCGAGGAAGTGGTAACGCTGGCCACGGGTCAGTTCGGTGTCCTTGCCGCGCAGCAGGCTGCGGGTGTGACGCTTGATGATCTGGATTGCGCCGTAGGCCCAGCGGAAACGCTGCTTCTTGAAGTCGATGAAGGTGTCCGGCATCAGACCCTTGCCGTAGCTGTCGTGGTAATACGCCGCCGACAGGCCTTTTTCGAACACGCGCAGGCCGAGTTCGGCGTCTTCACAGATGCACCAGTCGGCCCAGCCCAGCTCTTCCAGAACCGAACGCCGGGTCATGGTCATGGTGCCGTGCTGAATGATCGCGTCGCGGTCGTTACGGGTGACCATGCCAATGTGGAAGAAGCCCTTGTATTCGGCGTAGCAGAGCTTCTTGAAGGTGCTTTCGTTCTGGTCGCGGTAATCCTGCGGCGACTGCACCACGGCGATTTTCGGATCGGCGAAGTGCGGCACCATGTGCTTGAGCCAGTTCGGATGCACGCAGTAGTCGGAGTCGATCACCGCAATCACTTCGGCGTCCTTGGCGGTGTGCGGAATCAGGTAGTTCAGCGCACCGCCCTTGAACCCGGCTAGCGGTGATACGTGGAAGAACTTGAAGCGCGGGCCGAGGGTTGCGCAGTAGTCGCGCACCGGCTCCCAGACGGCCGGGTCTTTGGTGTTGTTGTCGATGATCAGGACTTCATAGTCCGGGTAATCGAGGGCGGCCAGGGCATCAAGGGTCTGTTTGACCATCTCCGGCGGCTCGTTGTAGCAAGGGACGTGGATCGAGACTTTCGGCCTGTAGTCCGAGTCGCCCACCACCGGCAGGAATTCACGCCGGCGCTTGTGGGTCCAGACCGCTTCGGCCAGTTCATGCGCCTCGGTCAGCAACACGATAAACACCCCGAGCGCACCCAGCGCCAGGAGGAAACCCACCGTCAGGCTGAACCACGTGCTGTATTGCTGGCTGTAGTCGTAACCGATCCACACCAGCACCGAACCGCAAAGGAACGCGATAAAGGTCAGGAAGGTGCGGCCACGCTGGCGCAGGGCCGAGCCGTCGATCATCAGCAGGGTCAGCGACAGCAGCGCCAGCACCACCGAACCGATGGCCAGCACGCGCCATTGCGGGATGGCGACCACCGGGCCTTCGAAGTTGAATTTCTGCTGGCGCGCGGCGTTGAACACGCCCCAGTAGGCGCCCACCGAACCTTCGTCACTGGCCTTCCACGGCTGGTCGAAGGCTTCGATCACGAAGTAGTTGAAGCCCTGACGGTTGAGTTTGTTGACCAGCGTACGCAGATAGATAGCCTGATCCGCCGGCGACGCATCGGCGCCACCACGCATGCGACCGTTGCTCGGCCAGCCGACTTCGGACAGCAGCAACGGTTTTTTCGGGAACAGCTTTTTCAGGTCACGGGCGCGGTCGAAGACGAACTGTCCGGCCTTGTCCACGGGGATGAATTCCCAGTAAGGCAGGACGTGCGCAGCGATCAGGTCAACGTGCTTGGCCAGTTCCGGGTGTTCTTCCCAGACGTGCCACTGCTCGGAGGTGGTCACCGGCACTTTCACCGCCGCGCGCACGCGATCCAGCAGCACGCTCAGTTGCTCGGCGGTGATTTCCTTGCGGAAGATCGCCTCGTTACCGACCACCACACGAACCACGCTGCGCGAAGTATTGGCCAGTTCGATGGCGCGCTGGATCTCGCGCTCGTTGCGTTCCTGATCGGGGCTGATCCAGATCCCGAGGGTCACGCGCAGACCGAACTCTTCCGCCAGTTTCGGGATGTCCTGCAGCGAACCGTCGACCGAGTAGATGCGGATGTTGTCCGTCAGCTTGCTCATGATCTCCAGGTCACGGCGCATTTCGTCGTCAGTCGGATACTGATCCTTCTGTGGGAATTGGCCCTGCTGGAATGGCGAATAAGAGAAACCGGAGATCTGCTCCGGCCAGTTGGGCGCGGAGACCGGGCGATTGATCAGCGCCCAGAAACCGGTGAACAGGGCGGCGATTGCCAGAACCACCACCAGGTTGAGACCAAATTTACGCGATGACATAGCTATTTCGGGTTCCAAAGGCTGTGGAACGAAGGAACGGATCGGCTTACGCCAAAAGGGCGCGAATCCTACACCGGCAGTTCACTGCTCGTACACCGGGCAGGAAAATGCCCGACATTGGGCAGTCCAACCTGATTTAAGTTCTTTAGTAACAGCTTGTAAGAGAAAACTTTGTTGTTTAGTTATAGCAATTCCCAGTGGCGAGGGAGCTTGCTCCCGCTGGACTGCGAAGCAGGCCGCTTTTCAAGGGCCGCTTCGCGACCCGGCGGGAGCAAGCTCCCTCGCTACAAGGTTCGTGCAAACGGCTGCGTTCACCGTTCATAGCGTCAAAGATGCTCTTGGCCGCCGACGGCCCTATAATGCGCGCCGGTTTTTGGGGTAATGGTCATGAGTACAGAAGATCCGCGGTTTGCAGGCATCGCCCGTTTGTATGGCATCAAGGGCCTTGAGCGCCTGCGTGCGGCCCATGTGGCGATTGTCGGCGTCGGTGGCGTCGGTTCCTGGGCGGCGGAAGCAATGGCCCGCTGTGGCGTCGGCGAGATTTCGCTGTTCGACCTCGATGACGTCTGCGTCAGCAACGCCAACCGCCAGTTGCACGCGCTGGACAGCACCGTCGGCAAACCCAAGGTCGAAGTGATGGCCGAGCGCCTGCGCGGGATCAATCCGGATTGCACCGTGCATGCGGTGGCGGACTTCGTGACGCGCGACACCATGGCCGAGTACATCACGCCGAACATCGACTGCGTGATCGACTGCATCGACGCGGTCAACGCCAAGGCTGCGCTGATCGCCTGGTGCAAACGCCGCAAGATCCAGATCATCACCACCGGCGGTGCGGGTGGGCAGATCGATCCGACGCTGATTCAGGTCTGCGACCTCAACCGCACGTTCAACGACCCGCTGGCCTCGAAAGTGCGTTCGACGTTGCGTCGCGACTATGGCTTCTCGCGTACCGTGACTCGCCATTACAGCGTGCCGTGTGTGTTCTCCACCGAACAACTGCGCTATCCGAAACCGGACGGCAGCATCTGTTTGCAGAAGAGTTTTGTCGGCGACGGGGTGAAGCTCGACTGCGCTGGCGGGTTTGGCGCGGTGATGATGGTCACGGCGACGTTCGGCATGGTCGCGGCGACCAAGGCGGTGGACAAGATTGTGGCGGGTGTGCGGCGGCCAGCGGATCGGGTGAAGCCTCAGGTTTGATTCTGGGGCTGATGGCCTCATCGCGAGCAGGCTCACTCCTACAGGGGGACGCATTCCAATTGTAGGAGTGAGCCTGCTCGCGATGGCTGCGAAGCAGCCGCTTTATTTAGCCAACTCATTCATCCGCTGGAGCACGGCATTCAAGCCATTACTGCGCGACGGCGACAACTGCCGCGAAAGTCCCAGCTGATTGAACCAATCGGGCAAATCCACCTGCCGCAACTCGGCAGCGCTTAAGCCGTTGACCCGCAACAGCAGCAACGCCACCAGCCCACGAATCATCCGCGCATCGCTGGCAGCGCTGAACTGCCAGTGACCGTCCTGCAACTCACCCACCAGCCACATTTGACTCTCACAGCCATGCACCCGGTTGGCTTCGCATTTGTCCGCGTCGTTCAGCGGCGGCAGACGATCGCCAAACTGCATGAGCAACCGCGCCCGTTGTTCCCAACCGGCGGCATTCTGAAAGGTCTGCAGCGCTTCGGCGGCGGCGAGCGGCAGGCTCATCGCAGCAACTCCAGGGCCTGATCCAGCGCTTCGAAGAAACGCTCCAGATCCTCGGAGTCGTTGTACAGCGCCAGTGACACGCGAATAGCCCCGGCCAGTTCGAAGCTTTTCAGCAACGGCATGGCGCAGTGATGCCCGGCGCGCACGGCGATACCTTGCTCGGTCAGCAAGTGCGCCAGATCGGCGTTGTGCACGCCCTCGACGACGAAACTCGCCAGCGCCAATTGCGGCTTGCCCAGCAGACGAATGCCGTTGCGCGCGGCCAGGCCTTGCAGCAGGTAAGCGTGCAGCGCAGCTTCGTGGGCCGACACCGCGTCCTGATCCAGGCCAGCCAGATAATCGAGGGTTGCGCCGAGGCCGATCACGCTGGCAATCGGCGGCGTGCCCGCCTCGAAACCCAGCGGGGCAGGGCGGAAGCGTGCATCGTGATAGTTGGCTTCCAGCACCATTTCGCCGCCGAACTGCCATGGCTGCAGTTGCTCAAGCGCCTTGTTGCGCCCGAACAGCACGCCGAGACCATCGGGGCCGTACAGCTTGTGGCTGGAAAACACATAGAAGTCGCAACCCAGCGCCTGCACGTCGTGGCGACCATGCACCACACCTTGTGCGCCATCGACCACGGTCAGCGCGTTGTGCGCCTTGGCCATCGCCAGCAGCGCCGGTAACGGTTGCCAGGCACCGAGCACGTTGGACAGCTGACTGACCGCCAGCAAGCGAGTGCGCGGGGTGATCAGACGCACAGCGGCGCCGAGGTCGATCACGCCGTCGGCGTCCAGCGGCAGGATCACCAGTTTCAGCTCGCGACGCTGCGCCAGTTGCTGCCACGGCAGCAGGTTGGCGTGATGCTCCAGGGCGCTGATGACAATTTCATCGCCCGGGTGGAAAAGATGTTCCAGGCCATAGGCCAGGAGATTCAGCGCACTGGTGGCGCCATGGGTGAAGATGATCTGCCCGCTGTCACCGGCATTCAGCCACTGGGCAACCTTGAGCCGACTGTCTTCGAACGCCTGCGTCGCGTGCGCGCCGGGCAGATGCTGCGCACGGTGCACATTGGCTGCGCCGTTGGCGTAGTAATGCGTCAGTGCGTCGAGCAGGGCCTGGGGTTTTTGCGTGGTGGCGGCGTTGTCCAGATAGGTCTGGTCTTGCCGTTGCAGGGCGGCGATGGCCGGAAAGTCGGCGCGCCAGGGGGAGGGAATCATCATCTGTTCAGCCTGTACACAAGACACTGTGGGAGCGAGCCTGCTCGCGAAGCTTTTTGCGACCTCAAGGACGCCTTCGCGAGCAGGCTCGCTCCCACAAGTGCCTGCGGCACTTAGTTGTGAGCGTGCAGCGCTTCGTTCAGCTCGATCGCCGATTTGTGGGTCTTGCACTCCACAGCACCGGTTTCCGAGTTGCGACGGAACAGCAGGTCAGTCTGACCGGCCAGTTCACGCGCCTTCACAACCTTGACCAGGTTGTTGTGCTCGTCCAGCAGCGCGACCTTGGTGCCGGCGGTCACGTACAGGCCCGACTCGACGGTGTTGCGGTCGCCCAACGGGATACCGATACCGGCGTTGGCGCCGATCAGGCAGCCTTCGCCCACCTTGATCACGATGTTGCCGCCGCCCGACAGGGTGCCCATGGTCGAGCAGCCGCCGCCCAGGTCCGAACCCTTGCCGACGAATACGCCAGCGGAAACGCGGCCTTCGATCATGCCCGGGCCTTCGGTGCCGGCGTTGAAGTTGATGAAGCCTTCGTGCATCACGGTGGTGCCTTCGCCCACGTAAGCGCCCAGACGCAGACGTGCCGCGTCAGCGATACGCACGCCGGCCGGCACCACGTAGTCGGTCATTTTCGGGAACTTGTCCACCGAGAACACTTCCAGCAGCTCGCCGCGCAGACGCGCTTCCAGTTGCATTTCGGCCAGTTCGCTCAGGTCGATTGCACCCTGGCTGGTCCAGGCCACGTTCGGCAGCAGCGGGAAGATACCGGCCAGGCTTACGCCGTGTGGCTTGACCAGACGATGCGACAGCAGGTGCAGCTTGAGGTACGCCTCAGGCGTCGAGGTCAGCTGTGCGTCTTCGGCCAGCAGGGTGGCGACCAGTGGCTTGTGGCTCTCGGCCAGACGGGTCAGCAGTTTGCCTTGAACGGCGTCGATGCCTTTGACCGCTTCAGCCAGTTGCGCAGCCTGCGCAGTGGTGAAGGTGATGGCCTGGTTGCCTTCGGTGTAACCGAGGATCGGCGCAACAGCGGCGACCAGTTCGGCCGACGGGTTGAGCAGTGGCTGAGCGTAGAACACTTCCAGCCAGGCGCCTTGACGGTTTTGCGTGCCGACACCAAAGGCGATGCTGAACAGAGAGTTGGACATGTGAATACCTCTAGCAATAAGTGACGGGCTGCTTACTTGAGTGCGGCCGCGTAGATGTCTGGCTTGAAGCCAATCAGGGTTCGGTCACCGAGATCGAGCACCGGGCGCTTGATCATCGAGGGTTGAGCGAGCATCAGTTCGATGGCTTTCGACTGGTCGAGATCGGCTTTACGTTCGTCGTCGAGTTTGCGAAAGGTCGTGCCTGCACGGTTCAACACCGTTTGCCAGCCGTGCTCGTCACACCATTGGGTCAGGTGCTCACGGTCGATACCGGCGGTTTTGTAATCGTGAAAGTCGTAGCTGACAGCGTGTTCATCGAGCCAGGTGCGCGCCTTCTTCATGGTGTCGCAGGCTTTGATGCCGAAAAGGTGCAACGTTTTACTTGAAACGGTCAAGGAATCGCCCCCTTTACAGGTGCTGGAAAAAAATGGTGTCGGATTATGCCATGACCAAAGCGTTTCGTCGGCCACGGTTGTCGTAACGCTGCAAAACCTGTGGGAGCGAGCCTGCTCGCGAAGGGGCCATGACAGGCAATATTTCTGTTGAAGGAGACACCGCATTCGCGAGCAGGCTCGCTCCCACAAGGGCAGTGAGACATAGGTGCAAACGCCAGACGCATCCTAAGCGGCTAATATGGCAGTTCAACGCTGTCGATTGTCTGAGATTTCCGCTTTATGCAAACCGCTTATACCGTCCTGATCCTGCTGATGCTGGTCAGCGTTTCGCGGCTGGTCGGACGGGTCATCCCGCTGCCACTGCCCCTCGTGCAAATCGCCGCCGGTGCCTTGCTGGCCTGGCCGACACTGGGCCTGCACGTCGCGCTGGACCCCGAATTGTTCCTGTTTCTGTTCCTGCCCCCGCTGCTGTTTTCCGACGGTTGGCGCATGCCCAAACGCGAGTTCTGGCATCTGCGCGGGCCGATCCTGACGCTGGCGGTTGGCCTGGTGCTGTTCACCGTGGTCGGCGCCGGGTACTTCATTCACTGGCTGTTGCCGAGCATTCCGCTGCCGGTGGCCTTCGCGCTGGCGGCCGTGCTCTCGCCGACTGACGCCGTGGCGGTCTCGGCGATCTCGCAGAACCGCTTGCCGACACCGCTGATGCACATCCTGCAAGGCGAGGCGTTGATGAACGATGCCTCGGGTCTGGTGACGTTCAAGTTTGCCTTGGTGGCGGCGGTGACCGGGGTGTTCTCGCTGGCCAATGCCAGCCTGACGTTCGTACTGGTGGCGGTCGGGGGCTTGGCCGTCGGCGTCGCGCTGAGCTGGCTGGTCGGGCGCTTGCGCGCGTGGATGATCGCCCGTGGCTGGGACGATCCGGCCACCCACGTGGTGTTCATGTTGCTGCTGCCGTTCGCCGCCTATGTACTGGCCGAGCGACTGGGCGCTTCGGGGATTCTTTCGGCTGTCGCGGCGGGGATGATGCAGAGCTGGCTCGATCTGCTGCCGCGGCAGACCAGCACCCGGCTACTCAATCGCAGCGTCTGGTCGCTGCTTGAATTTGCCTTCAACGGCCTGATCTTCCTGCTGCTGGGTCTGCAATTGCCGGACATCATCAAGGCCGTGGTCAGCCACGAACCGACGTTGTGGCCGACGCTGATGTATCGCGGCCTCGACGTGGTGGCAATTTTCCTTGCCCTGGTGCTGTTGCGCTTTATCTGGGTGCAGAGCATCTGGCGTTTGTCGGTGCTGCTGCGACGGCTGCGCGGCAAGGGCGACCTGACGCAAGTGCCGACCGCTCGATCTTGCTGGCTGCTGACTGTCGGCGGAGTGCGCGGGGCGGTGACGCTGGCCGGTGTGATGTCGGTACCGATGTTGATGGGGGCCGAGGCGTTCCCCGAGCGTGATCTGCTGATTTTCATCGCCGCCGGGGTGATTCTGTTGTCGCTGATTTGCGCCTGCATAGCCTTGCCGTTGCTGTTGCGCGGCATCGAGAAAAGCCCGGACGACAAGCGCCGCCAGGAAGTGCGCGACGCCTGGCGCAAGACCGCCGAGGCGGCGATCCATGCGCTGGAAACCGAAGAGGTCGGCCCGCAGGATGCGGCGCAGGCCGCACTCTCGGCGGAACTCAAGGCGCGGATCATGTCCGAGTATCGTCATCAGCTCGACGTGTTCAATGATTCGGCCGAAGCCCAGGCGCTGGCGTTCCAGATGGATCTGCTGGAACGCCGCTTGCGCTTGAAGGCGTTGCGGGCGCAGCGCCTGGAGTTGTATAGCCTCAGTCGTCAGCACCAGATCGGTGATGACGTGTTGCGTGAGGTATTGGGTGAGCTGGATTTGAGTGAGGCGAATCTGGGTCAGGTCAAATAGCCTGACACGGACCTGATGCGCTCACTCACTCGCGGGGCAGGGATAAGCGTTCGCCATGAAGATTTTGTCCTTTTCGCTGAGATCCAGATTAATGAAGAGCTGGAAGTCTCCGATGGTCCAGGACTGGCTGATGCGATAGTGCATGATCGACTTTGGATCGTATTCCGAATAAATGCTTTCGTCGGGATTGCCGCGGTCAAAGTACCAGTCGTGCAGGCGTTTGCGCGTCACGCTGGCCTGGGAGTCGTCTTCTTCCGGGTCGGCGGTGATTCCAAATTGTGCATAGATGGCTGGCTTGTCCCAGGGAATATCTGCCGTGGGATTGGTCTGTTCATGCTCCGCGCCCAGCATGTGACCGAACTCATGCATGACATTGGCTGCGAAGTAACGTGGCAGACTCGGATGCGGCCACAGTGTCATGGTCGGCTCATCGGGGTGTAGCAGAGCATCCGTACCTATCCGGGAGGAAAACGTTCCTTCCTGACTGAGTATGCGGATGTCGCCCACTTCACCTTCAACGAAATCGAATTTCAAGTTGATGTGCGGCAACCAGTTGCTGGCAGCGGCAATGGTCGCGTCCTTGAATTCCTGCGTACCGTTGAGGAAGGCGATGCGGAGAGTGCTGCCGGGAGTCCAGAATTTTGCCGGATTGTTTTTAGCCCACATTTTACTGAACCTCCGAAGTGCATTTGATGTTGCGGGAGGTGCGTGTGGTTTCGGTTTTTTTGTTTGGCTGAAGCCGGGTTGAGTGCATAACTGAACATCCATGTTTTCGTTCGTCATATGTAACTTCTCGGGCTGCTTTTTGTTCCCGGAAAGTCGCTTTGAATGAAGGATGCTAGTTGCTGCGCCTGAGCAGGTAAATTGGATATGTGTACGATTTTATGACGGATTACCGTGCCAACAGAACTGGCACGGTAAAGATGTGATTCAACGTGGGTAAATCAACCGCATGAGCTGTTTGTCTTTATCACTGATTTCGCGATTGATCGGATTCGCCCAATTGCCAAGCGTCAAATTGTTGGGAACAGGATGGTGCATGATGGATTTTCGATCGTATGGCAAGTAAAGCGCGTCGGCATCGTCAAAAGGCGTAAATATATTGTCGTCAACTTCGCCTCGCGACAGTGGATTCATCGGTCTGTTCTGGTAGTAGTTGTAAACATTTTCTTTATTCCAGGGGATTTGCGCCTTGGGGTGCTGGTGTTCGTGCATCGCGCCGAGTGCGTGGCCAAACTCGTGGATGACGACCGTCTCGAAGTCTTCGTGTTCGGGGTCGATGCCAAGGTTCATGGTTGGCGTGTCAGGAAACATATCCAGTGCATCGGTACCCAGAAATGAACTGTTCACCACACCCTCGGTGGCGATTCGGATCTCACCCTCTACGCCTTCAACGAACTCAAACTTCAAACTGATATAAGGAAGCCATTTTTCGGCGGCGGCAATGATTTTATCTTTGTGTTCCGGAGTTGGGTTATCCATGAAAGCTATTTTCAGAGTGTGTCGGCTTGGCCAAAGTTTGTCGTAGTGTACCAACGAGCGTTTTTTTCGGCTGTTTTTAAGGGCGCTGGATTTGAGTTCTTTAGCCGGTTTTTGCAGCGTGCAATATTGAAAGTTGTCCATGCTTTGTCTTGCTCCTTGATTTGTCTTTTTGGTTGTTTCGCGCATGCAAAAAACCACTGCGCGAGATTAAGCTTCGGGCAGTGTCTGGAGTAGTCGTAAAGTGGTTTTAAATGTAACTTGAGGGGTATGTCCGTGCCAGATGACTGGCACGGATATTAAAAACTCAGTGTTGGCGGGTGATGAAGTCGCGGATCCGTTCTGCAGCTTCAACACATTCAGCCAAAGGCGCAACCAGTGCCATGCGCACGCGCCCGGCGCCCGGATTCACGCCGTCGACCTCGCGCGACAGATACGAGCCTGGCACGACAGTCACATGTTCCTGCTCGAACAGGTCGCGGCAGAATGCGGCATCGTCACCGGCCACGTTCGGCCAGAGGTAGAAGCTGCCGTCCGGACGCTGTACGTCCATCACCGGGCTGAGAATTGCCAGCACTGCGTCGAACTTCTCGCGGTACAGCGCACGGTTGGCGCGTACATGCACTTCGTCATTCCACGCCGCAACGCTGGCCAGTTGGGTTTGCACCGGCATCGCGCAACCGTGGTAGGTGCGGTACAGCAGGAAACCCTTGAGGATATCCGCGTCACCGGCGACGAACCCGGAGCGCAGGCCCGGCAGGTTGGAGCGCTTGGACAGGCTGTGGAACACCACGCAACGCTTGAAGTCCTTGCGGCCCAGTTCGACGCAGGCGCTGAGCAGGCCCGGCGGCGGGGTCTGTTCGTCAAAGTACAGTTCGCTGTAGCACTCGTCGGCGGCGATCACAAAGTCGTATTCGTCGGCCAGGGCGATGAGTTTTTTCAGTACATCAACCGGGATCAGCGCGCCGGTCGGGTTGCCTGGCGAGCACAGAAACAGGATCTGGCAGCGTTTCCAGATGTCTGGCGACACGGCGTCGAAATCCGGGTTGAAGCCGTTTTCGTCCAGGCAAGGCAGGTAGTGCGGCTTGGCCCCGGCGAGGAACGCTGCGCCTTCGTAGATCTGATAGAACGGGTTCGGGCTGACCACCAGTGCATCGTCGCCACGGTTGACCACGGTCTGGGTGAAAGCGAACAGCGCTTCGCGGGTACCGTTGACCGGCAGCACATTGCGCGCCGGATCGATCCAGCCGCTCGGTACGCCAAAACGACGTTCGCACCAGCCGGCGATGGCTTCGCGCAGGGCCGGGATGCCGAGGGTGGTCGGATACACCGCCATCTGATCCAGATTGTTCGCCAGCGCTTCGGCGACAAAGCTTGGCGAGCGATGTTTCGGCTCGCCGATCGACAGGGCGATCGGGCGTTTGTCCGGGTTCGGCGTGACCGTGCCAAGCAGCGCGCGGAGTTTTTCGAACGGGTAGGGCTGGAGCTGGTTCAGAGCGTTGTTCATGGGGGCCTCGTTCAATGTGGGAGCGAGCAAGCCCGCTCCCACAGGGGGGAATTGCTGGATCAAATACTGATGCGCGAAAGCTTGATATCCGGTTCCTGATTGACGCTCAGTTGCTCGACGATTGCGTCCTGCAGGCGACTGCACAGCAGCGGGTCGGAGAGCGGCTGGTTGTGGGCGTCGGTGATGAAGAACACGTCTTCTACGCGTTCGCCCAGGGTCGCAATCTTGGCGTTCTGCAGCGACAGGTCGAATTCGAGGAAGATCCCGCCGATCCGTGCCAGCAGGCCCGGGCGGTCAGGCGCCGTCAACTCCAGCACTGTCACCGGACGCTGGGCGTCGTTGTGGATCGTCACCTGCGGCGCGAAGGCGAAGTGCTTGAGCTGGCGCGGCACCCGGCGCTGGATGATCGTCGGGTAATCGTCAGGATTGCGCAGCGCTTCGGTCAGACCGTCGCGAATCTGTTTGACCCGCGCCGGGTTGTCGCCGATCGAGTCGCCGTCGGTATCGAGCACGATGTAGGTGTCGAGGGTGAACTGGCTGCTCGACGTGATGACCCGGGCGTCGTGAATGTTCAGGTTGAGCTGGTCCATCGCGGCCACGGTCACGGCGAAGAAGTCGTGCTGGTCCGGGGCGTAAATGAAGATCTGCGTGCCGCCCTCGAACTCGCGCTGGGTGGTTTCCTTGATCAGCACCAGCGGACCGCCATCGGCCGGCTGCTGCAGGATCGCGTCACTGTGCCAGGCCACGTCGCCGGCTGTGTGACGCAGGAAATAGTCATCGCCCAACTGTGCCCACAACTGCTCGACATCGTCCGGATCAGTGCCACCGCGCACCAGGATGTCCAGCGCCGCACTCTGGGTCTGGCGGATCTGCTCTTCGCGATCCACCGGGTTTTCCAGGCCACGGCGCAGAGCGCGTTTGGTCTCGGTGTAGAGCTGGCGCAAGAGGCTGGCGCGCCACGAATTCCACAGGGTCGGGTTGGTGGCGTTGATGTCGGCCACGGTCAGCACGTACAGGTAATCCAGACGGGTTTCGTCGCCGACGATCTGGGCGAAATCGTGGATCACCTGCGGATCGGACAGATCCTTGCGCTGTGCGGTGGTCGACATCACCAGGTGGTTCTGCACCAGCCAGACGATCAGGCGGCTGTCCCACAGCGGCAGCTGATGGCGCTGGCAGAACGCTTCGGCATCGACTGCGCCGATGTCCGAGTGATCGCCATGCCGGCCCTTGCCGATGTCGTGATACAGGCCGGCCATGTAGATCAGTTCGGGCTTGGGCAGTTTGGCCATTAGCTTGGCGGCCAACGGGAATTTTTCCGACACCTGGGTGTACTGCAACTTACGCAGGTGCTTGATCAGGTTCAGCGTGTGCGCATCGACCGTATAGATGTGGAACAGGTCGTGCTGCATCTGCCCGACGATGAAGCCGAACTCCGGCAGATAGCGCCCGAGGATGCCGTAGCGGTTCATCCGGCGCAGGTTGCGGTGCACGCCGATCTTGCACTTGAACAGCTCGATGAACAGGCTGGTGTTGCGGATATCGTTGCGGAAATTGTCGTCGATCAGGTGCCGGTTCTCGCGCAGCAGACGAATGGTGTCGGCGCGCACGCCTTTGATTTCCGGCTGCTGGGCCATCAGCACGAAGATCTCGAGCATGGCGAACGGCGTGCGGCGGAATACGTTGTCGTTGCGTGCTTCGATGTAGCCGTCGTGCAACTGGAAGCGCGAGTTGATCGGCTGCGGCGGTGCTTCGTCTTCCGGGGCGAGGATGACTTCCTCGAAGTGCTGGATGATCAGGTCGCTGAGCTGGGCGATGCTCATGACCACGCGGAAGTACTGCTGCATGAAGTTTTCGACGGCCTGTTTGGCGTCGTCGCCTTCAAAACCGAGCAGGCCGGCGATGGTCCGTTGATGATCGAACAAGAGGCGGTCTTCCGAGCGCCCGGCGAGCATGTGCAGGGCGTAACGCACTTTCCAGAGGAATTCCTGGGACGACGCCAATAGGGCGTTTTCGCTCTCGACCAGGAAACCTTCACCGGCGAGGGCGCGCAGGTTCAGGGTGCCGTACTGACGCCGGGCCACCCACAGAATCGTCTGGATATCCCGCAGGCCGCCGGGCGAGCCTTTGACGTTGGGTTCCAGGTTGTATTCGGTGTCGTTGTACTTGTGGTGACGGGCCTTTTGTTCGGCGCGTTTGGCCAGGAAAAACTCCTTGGCCGGCCACATGTGCGCGGTGCTGGTGACATCGAGCATGCGCTGGCGCAGGCGTTCGGGGCCGCAGATGGTGCGGCTTTCCATCAGGTTGGTGACCACTGTCAGGTCGGCGCGGGCCTCTTCGGCGCATTCGTCGACCGAGCGTACGCTCTGACCGACTTCCAGACCGATGTCCCACAGCAGCGTCAGAAAACGCTCGATGGAATCGCGGAAGACTTCGTGATCGGCGCTGTCCAGCAGGATCAGCAGGTCGATGTCGGAATAGGGGTGCAACTCACCCCGGCCGTAGCCGCCGACCGCGACCAGCGCGATGTCGGCGTCTTCGCTCCAGTTGAACTGCTCCCAGGCTTTTTGCAGGATGTTGTCGACGAACCACGCACGGTCTTCGATCAGTCGGCGGATGTCGCGGCCGCTGCGAAAACGCGTGTCGAGGACCTCGCGCGCCTGGCGGATCGCCTTCTTGAACGCCGCGATGGGACTCGCTTTCAGGGCCAGTTCCGCCTGGAACTGGCCGCGGTCGAAGAGTTCGGGATCCACCTGCGGCATCGATTGGCTTTCCTTCTATAAGGCTGGAAACGTTCTTGGGATCAGGCCGAGACGCGCGGGATGGTGTCGTCGGCGCGCAGGGTGAAAATCTCGTAGCCGGTGTCGGTCACCAGCAGGGTGTGTTCCCACTGCGCCGAGAGTTTGCGGTCCTTGGTGATCGCGGTCCAGCCGTCGCCCAGTACCTTGGTGTCGGCCTTGCCCTGGTTGATCATCGGTTCGATGGTGAAGGTCATACCGGCCTTCAGTTCCATGCCGGTGCCGGCGCGACCGTAATGCAGGATCTGCGGCTCTTCGTGGAACACCTTGCCGATGCCGTGGCCGCAGAACTCGCGAACCACCGAGAAACCGTTCTTTTCCGCGTGCTTCTGGATGATCTCACCGATGTCGCCGAGGCGGCAGCCAGGTTTGACGATTTCGATCGCCTTGTACATGCATTCCTGAGTGACCTGCGACAGGCGTTCGGCCCAGACCGGCACTTCGCCAACGTGGAACATGCGGCTGGTGTCGCCGTGGTAGCCGTCCTTGATCACGGTGACGTCGATGTTCAGGGTGTCGCCATTCTTCAGCGGCTTGTCATTCGGGATGCCGTGGCAGACGACGTGATTGATCGAGGTGCAGATCGACTTCGGGTAGCCCTTGTAGTTGAGCGGGGCAGGGATGGCCTGCTGCACGTTGACGATATAGTCGTGGCAGATCTGGTTCAGTTGATCGGTGGTCACGCCCGGTTTGACGTGTTCGGCAATCATTTCCAGCACATCGGCGGCCAGTTTGCCGGCGACACGCATGCCAGCGATGTCCTCGGGGGTTTTGAGGTTGACGGTCATACAGGCTCTCTCTGCGCTCGGCGGCGCTTGCTGATACGGATAGGGTGGCAGGTGTGCGTTTTGCGACCCTGAAAAACGCGATTCTACCAGACGAAAGGAGCAAATCCGCGCCTGCGTGCATCGCGTCTGTCTATACAATGGTGCGCTTGAAGGCGATTCCAAGGGGGCTGCGCCCATGTCCCTGGTGCGATTGCAGATTCCGGGTTCCGTTTCTGTGCACCCTGTGGTATAAAATGCGCCGCTTTCCGGGGATGCCCCGAAAAGCTTAAATCCACACACGTGTCGACACGATGACCTGGGTGCTTTTGGCTTTATGCCACTGGTTGGTCATTGGGATACGTGGAGGCCAAACCCGACTTATTAAGGAACTATCATGTCCCAAGTCAACATGCGCGATATGCTGAAGGCCGGTGTGCACTTCGGTCACCAAACCCGTTACTGGAATCCGAAAATGGGTAAGTACATTTTCGGCGCGCGTAACAAGATTCACATCATCAACCTTGAAAAAACCCTGCCAATGTTCAACGAAGCTCTGACTTTCGTAGAGCGTCTGGCCCAGGGCAAAAACAAGATTCTGTTCGTCGGCACCAAGCGTTCCGCTGGCAAGATCGTTGCTGAAGAAGCAGCACGTTGCGGTTCGCCGTACGTCGATCACCGCTGGTTGGGCGGCATGCTGACCAACTTCAAAACCATTCGTGCTTCCATCAAGCGTCTGCGTGACCTTGAAGTTCAAGCCGAAGACGGTACTTTCGCCAAGCTGACCAAGAAAGAAGCGCTGATGCGCTCCCGTGACCTGGAAAAGCTGGATCGTTCGCTGGGCGGCATCAAGGACATGGGCGGTCTGCCAGACGCACTGTTCGTGATCGACGTTGACCACGAGCGCATCGCGATCACCGAAGCCAACAAGCTGGGCATCCCGGTCATCGGCGTTGTCGATACCAACAGCAGCCCGGAAGGCGTTGACTACATCATCCCAGGCAACGATGACGCAATCCGCGCTATCCAGCTGTACATGGGTTCGATGGCTGACGCAGTGATCCGTGGTCGCAACAATGTTGCTGGCGGCACTGTTGAATTCGCAGCTGAAGAAACTCAGGCTGCAGCTGAGTAATCGACGCCCTGGCGTTGACTCAGTAAGCAAAAAGGGGGCTTGGCCCCCTTTTTGCCACCTCGAAAACCGTTTGTTGGCGCCCACTTGTGGCAGCGCACCTCCTGCATTTGTAACGTGCAGCAGCTACAAGGTGTTTCGGGAAGAATTGAACGCCCGTTCGATCGGGTGGAATGGTTGAAAACCTATCCAAGAGGAATTTGAAAATGGCAGCAATTACTGCAGCGTTGGTTAAAGAACTGCGCGAGCGTACCGGCGAAGGCATGATGGACTGCAAGAAAGCCCTGGAAAAGGCTGACGGCGACATCGAAAAAGCCATTGATGACATGCGTGCTTCGGGCGCGATCAAGGCTGCGAAAAAGGCTGGCAACGTTGCCGCTGAAGGCGCAATCGCAATCAAGGACGACGGTAAAGCTGCCGTTATCCTGGAAGTGAACTCGCAGACCGACTTCCTGGCTCTGCAAGACGACTTCAAAAACTTCGTCGCTGCCAGCGTTGAAAAAGCTTTCGCTGACAAGCTGACCGACGCTGCTCCGCTGATCGCTTCGCAAGAAGCTGCTCGCGAAGCACTGGTTGCCAAAGTAGGCGAGAACGTCAACATCCGTCGTCTGGCCCGTATCGAAGGTGACGTTGTCGGTTCTTACCTGCACGGCAACAAGATCGGCGTGGTTGTGGCTCTGAAAGGCGGTGACGTCGAGCTGGCCAAAGACATCGCGATGCACGTAGCTGCCAGCAACCCTGAGTTCCTGCTGCCTTCGCAAGTTTCGGCTGAAGCGATCGAGCGTGAAAAAGCTGTGTTCCTGCAGCTGAACGAAGAGAAGATCAAAGGCAAGCCAGAAAACATTGTTGAGAACATGGTTAAAGGCCGTATCAGCAAGTTCCTGGCAGAAGCAAGCCTGGTTGAGCAGGCGTTCGTCAAGAACCCTGAAATCAAGGTTGGCGAGCTGGCCAAGAAAGGCGGCGCAGAAATCGTTTCCTTCACCTACTTCAAAGTAGGCGAAGGCATCGAGAAGCCGGTCGACAACTTCGCTGAAGAAGTTGCTGCCCAGCTGGCTGCCGCCAAGCAATAAGACGGTTTTTCAACTGTCGCCCGAAAGAGGCTGCCCGCTCACGCGCGCAGCCTCTTTTCAGATGGGGTTACCATTTTTTAATTGGTTTCCACTGGGAACTGACTTACAAAGCCAGGTTCCGATGGCGCTGAAGCAGCGCCAAGCTAGAGTGAACGGCAGCTGTAAAACAGCTTGCACAGAATTTTTTAAATACGCCGCAGGAGAGATTCGCAATGGCTCAGCAGGGCAGTGGTTATCAGGCTCGCTATAAACGCATTCTACTCAAGCTTAGCGGCGAGGCCCTGATGGGCTCGGAAGAGTTCGGGATCGATCCAAAAGTGCTGGATCGGATGGCGCTGGAAGTCGGCCAACTGGTCGGCATTGGCGTACAGGTCGGTCTGGTGATCGGCGGTGGCAACCTGTTCCGTGGCGAGGCCTTGAGCAAGGCTGGCATGGATCGGGTGACAGGCGACCACATGGGCATGCTGGCCACTGTGATGAACGCCCTGGCCATGCGCGATGCGCTGGAACGTGCCAATATCTCAGCCATCGTGATGTCGGCCATTTCCATGGTTGGCGTGACCGATCACTATGATCGCCGCAAAGCCATGCGCCACCTGAACTCCAAGGACGTGGTGATCTTCGCCGCCGGTACCGGTAATCCGTTCTTTACCACGGATTCGGCAGCCTGCCTGCGTGCCATCGAAATCGATGCGGACGTCGTGCTGAAAGCGACCAAGGTTGATGGCGTTTACACCGCAGACCCGTTCAAAGACCCGCATGCCGAGAAGTTCGATCATCTGACTTATGATGAAGTGCTGGATCGCAAGCTGGGTGTAATGGATCTGACTGCTATCTGCCTGTGCCGCGATCACAAGATGCCGCTGCGCGTATTCAACATGAACAAGCCCGGCGCCCTGCTGAACATTGTGCACGGCGGCGCTGAAGGGACTTTGATCGAGGAAGGCCAACAATGATCAACGAAATCAAGAAAGACGCCCAAGCGCGTATGCAGAAATCCCTGGAATCTCTGAACCACGCGTTCGGCCAGATTCGTACCGGCAAGGCTCACCCGAGCATCCTCGGCAGCGTCATGGTGCCTTACTACGGCACTGACACCCCGCTGAGCAGCGTCGCCAACGTCACCGTGAAAGATTCGCGTACCCTGCAAGTCGTGGCCTTCGAGCGCAACATGCTCGCTGCCGTCGACAAGGCGATCCAGAGCGCCGGTCTGAACCTCAATCCGACCAACCTGGGTGAGTTGCTTTTGATCCCGATGCCTGCCCTCACCGAGGAAACGCGCAAGGGCTTCACCAAGCAGGCTCGTAGCGCAGCGGAAGATGCGCGCGTTGCCGTGCGCAACATTCGTCGTGACGCATTGGGTGAGCTTAAAAAGCTGGTCAAGGACAAGGAAATCAGTGAAGACGAAGAGCGTCGTGCCATCGCTGATATCGATAAGCTGACCAAGGAATCCGAGGCCCAGATCACCAAGGCCACGGACGAGAAAGAAAAAGACCTGATGGCCGTATAAGGGTCGAGCTTTTAATGGACAAGACCAAGCAGTCTGCGCCGTCCGCGGTGCCGCGCCATGTCGCGATCATCATGGATGGCAATAATCGCTGGGCGAAAAAACGCTTTATGCCGGGTGTCGCCGGGCATAAGGCCGGCGTGGATGCTGTGCGGGCAGTGATCGAGGTGTGCGCCGAGGCCAAGGTCGAAGTGCTCACCCTGTTCGCCTTTTCCAGTGAAAACTGGCAGCGCCCGGCCGATGAAGTCAGCGCCTTGATGGATCTGTTCTTCAAGGCGCTGCGTCGTGAGGCCAAGCGTCTGAACGACAACAACATCAGCTTGCGCATCATCGGCGATCGCTCGCGTTTCCATCCTGAGCTTCAGGCAGCGATGCGCGAAGCGGAAGCCATGACCGCCGGTGCCAACCGTTTCATCCTGCAGATCGCCGCCAATTACGGCGGTCAGTGGGATATTGCCCAGGCGGCGCAGCGTCTGGCGCGTGAAGTTCAGGCCGGGCATCTGCGTCCGGAAGACATCACACCGGATCTGCTGCAAACCTGTCTGGCCACCGGCGACCTGCCGTTGCCGGACCTGTGCATCCGCACCGGTGGCGAGCACCGCATCAGCAACTTCCTGCTGTGGCAACTGGCGTATGCCGAGTTGTACTTCTCCGACCTGTTCTGGCCGGACTTCAAACACGAAGCCATGCGCACCGCGCTGGCCGATTTCGCTTCGCGCCAGCGTCGCTTCGGTAAAACGAGCGAACAGGTCGAAGCTGGAGCCCGGGTTTAATGCTTAAACAACGAATCATCACTGCGCTGATCCTGCTGCCGATCGCTTTGTGCGGGTTTTTCCTGCTCGAAGGCTCCGGTTTTGCGCTGTTCATCGGTCTGGTCGTAAGCCTGGGCGCCTGGGAATGGGCACGCCTAGCGGGCTTTACCGCACAGTCGTTCCGTGTCGGCTTTGCCGCTGTCGTCGCGCTGATGCTGTTCGTCATGTACGTCCTGCCGGGCCTCGCCCCTTGGGTGTTGGGCGCTTCGGTGTTGTGGTGGGCGGTGGCGACGTACCTGGTGCTGACGTACCCGCGTTCGAGCGAGCACTGGTCCACGGCGGCCACCAAACTGGTGATCGGCTTGCTGATCCTGTTGCCGGCCTGGCAAGGGCTGGTGCAGATCAAACAGTACCCGCTGGGTAACTGGCTGATCATGGCGGTGATGGTGCTGGTCTGGGGGGCCGACATCGGTGCCTATTTCTCCGGCCGTGCTTTCGGCAAGCGCAAGCTGGCGCCGCAAGTCAGCCCGGGTAAGAGCTGGGAAGGCGTTTATGGTGGTCTGGCGCTGAGTCTGGTGATCACCGCGATCGTCGGCCTGGTGCGTGACTGGACCGTGGCCGAACTGCTCAAGGGCCTGATCGGCGCTGCATTGATCGTATTCATTTCGGTGGTGGGCGACCTCACCGAAAGCATGTTCAAGCGCCAGTCCGGCATCAAGGACAGCAGCAACCTGCTGCCCGGTCATGGCGGTGTGCTTGATCGCATCGACAGCCTGACCGCTGCGATCCCGATTTTTGCCGTACTGCTGTGGATGGCTGCACCGTGAGCCGCCCGCAACAGATCACTGTTCTGGGGGCGACCGGTTCGATTGGCCTGAGCACCCTGGACGTCATCGATCGGCATCCCGAGCGTTATCAGGTTTTCGCCCTGAGCGGCTTTACCCGCCTGAGCGAGTTGCTGGCCTTGTGCGTTCGGCATGTGCCGCAGTTTGCGGTGGTGCCTGAAGTGGCTGCGGCGCGTGGCTTGCAGGACGACCTGCGGGCTGCCGGGCTGTCCACTCGGGTGCTGGTGGGGGAAGAGGGCCTGTGCCAGGTCGCCTCCGCCCCTGAAGTTGATGCTGTGATGGCGGCCATTGTCGGCGCCGCGGGCCTGCGCCCGACGCTGGCGGCGGTGCAGGCCGGGAAGAAAATTCTCCTGGCCAACAAAGAGGCGCTGGTGATGTCTGGCGCGCTGTTCATGCAGGCCGTGCACAAGAGCGGTTCAGTGTTGCTGCCGATCGACAGCGAACACAACGCGATCTTCCAGTGCATGCCGCAGGATTTTGCCCGTGGACTGGGTGCGGTCGGCGTGCGGCGGATTCTGCTGACAGCTTCGGGCGGTCCTTTCCGGCAGACGCCGATGAGCGAGCTGGCGCATGTTTCGCCTGATCAGGCGTGTGCGCACCCGAACTGGTCGATGGGTCGCAAGATTTCGGTGGACTCCGCCAGCATGATGAACAAGGGCCTGGAGTTGATCGAGGCCTGCTGGCTGTTCGATGCCAAGCCGTCGCAGGTCGAGGTGGTGATCCATCCGCAGAGTGTGATTCACTCGCTGGTCGACTATGTGGATGGCTCGGTATTGGCGCAGTTGGGCAACCCTGACATGCGCACGCCGATTGCCAACGCACTGGCCTGGCCTGAGCGAATCGACTCGGGTGTGGCACCGCTGGATCTGTTTGCCATCGCGCGCCTGGATTTCGAGGCGCCGGATGAACAGCGCTTTCCTTGCCTGCGCCTGGCGCGGCAGGCGGCGGAGGCTGGCAACAGCGCACCGGCCATGCTCAATGCGGCCAACGAAGTGGCAGTCGCGGCGTTTCTCGACGGACGCGTTGGCTATCTGGAAATCGCGAGTATTATCGAGGACGTGCTGAACCTCGAGCCAGTGGTTGCGCTTGAAGATCTGGATGCGGTGTTTACCGCAGACGCGAAAGCGCGGATTCTGGCCGAACAATGGCTTGATCGTCACGGCCGATAGCCGTTGCAGACCCATGGCTTCACGCGGCACTGAACAGGATTGCGGAGAAAGTAGATGAGCGCGCTCTATATGATTGCCGGCACCCTGATCGCTTTGGGTGTACTGGTCACCTTTCACGAATTCGGCCACTTCTGGGTCGCGCGTCGCTGTGGCGTCAAGGTTCTGCGTTTTTCCGTTGGCTTCGGCATGCCGTTGTTGCGCTGGCACGACAAGCAGGGCACCGAATTTGTCGTCGCCGCGATTCCGCTGGGTGGCTACGTCAAAATGCTCGATGAGCGTGAGGGCGAAGTACCGGCCGATCAGCTTCATCAATCCTTCAATCGCAAATCGGTTCGCCAGCGCATCGCCATTGTCGCGGCGGGACCGATCGCCAACTTCCTGCTGGCCCTGGTGTTTTTCTGGGTGCTGGCGATGCTCGGCAGTGAGCAGATCCGTCCGGTCATCGGTGCGGTCGAGTCCGGCAGCATCGCGGCCAAGGCCGGTTTGAATGCCGGTCAGGAGATCGTCGCCATCGATGGCGAGCCGACTTCCGGCTGGGCGGCCGTCAATTTGCAGCTGGTCCGTCGTCTTGGGGAAAGCGGTTCCCTGCAATTGCTCGTGCGCGAGCGGGGCTCTACCGCTGACACGCCGCGCGAACTGGCGCTGGATCACTGGCTCAAAGGCGCCGATGAGCCCGATCCGATTCGCTCGCTGGGTATTCGCCCATGGCGCCCGGCGTTGCCGCCGGTGCTGGCCGAGCTCGATCCAAAAGGTCCGGCGCAGGCCGCTGGTCTGAAAACCGGCGACCGCCTGTTGTCGCTCGATGGCCAGGCGCTGAGTGACTGGCAGCAAGTGGTTGATACCGTTCGTACGCGTCCTGATACCAAAATCTTGCTGCGCGTCGAGCGCGACGGTGCTCAAATCGACGTCCCGGTGACCTTGGCTGCGCGTGGCGAAAGCAAGGCGCCGAGCGGTTATCTGGGTGCTGGCGTGAAAGCAGTGGACTGGCCGCCGGAAATGATCCGCGAGGTCAGTTATGGCCCGTTGGCCGCAATTGGCGAGGGTGCCCGGCGTACCTGGACCATGAGCATCCTGACGCTGGACTCACTGAAGAAAATGCTGTTTGGCGAGCTCTCGGTAAAAAACTTGAGTGGGCCGATAACCATTGCTAAAGTGGCGGGCGCTTCTGCCCAGTCGGGCGTTGCTGATTTCCTGAATTTCCTTGCTTATCTGAGTATTAGCCTGGGGGTTCTGAATTTGCTGCCCATTCCTGTACTGGATGGGGGGCATTTGTTGTTTTATCTGATTGAGTGGGTGCGTGGTCGCCCCTTGTCGGATCGGGTGCAAGGTTGGGGGGTGCAGATCGGTATCAGTTTGGTGGTCGGAGTGATGTTGCTTGCTCTGGTCAATGATCTGGGTCGACTGTAAAGCTTCGCTGAATTGCGAATCTGCCGCATTTTGCGGCAGTTTGTTTATTGCCAGTTGGAATAAGAAAGGACTTCATGAAACGTCTGCTGCTAACTGCGGTTCTCACCGTATTGATGATCGCCGAAGTTCACGCCGAGTCCTTCACTATCTCTGATATTCGCGTCAATGGCCTCCAGCGGGTCTCCGCGGGTAGCGTCTTTGGTGCCTTGCCGTTGAACGTCGGCGAGCAGGCGGATGATCGTCGCCTGGTGGAATCCACTCGTGCGTTGTTCAAAACCGGTTTCTTTCAAGATATCCAGCTGGGCCGCGAAGGCAACGTTCTGGTGATCACGGTCGTCGAACGTCCGTCGGTCGCCAGTATCGAGATCGAAGGCAACAAGGCGATCTCCACCGAAGACCTGATGAAAGGCCTCAAGCAGTCCGGTCTGTCCGAAGGTGAAATCTTCCAGCGCGCCACCCTCGAAGGTGTCCGTAACGAGCTGCAGCGTCAGTACGTTGCCCAGGGCCGTTACTCGGCGACCGTCGACACCGAAGTGGTCTCGCAGCCGCGCAACCGCGTCGCGCTGAAAGTGAAGATCAACGAAGGCACCGTGGCGGCCATCCAGCACATCAACGTGGTGGGTAACACGGTCTTCCCTGATGACGATCTGATCGACCTGTTCGAGCTGAAAACCACCAACTGGCTGTCGTTCTTCAAGAACGACGACAAGTACGCCCGTGAAAAACTCTCCGGTGACCTGGAGCGCCTGCGTTCCTACTACCTGGACCGTGGCTACATCAACATGGATATCGCTTCGACCCAGGTGTCCATCACCCCGGACAAGAAGCACGTCTACATCACCGTCAACATCACCGAAGGCGAGAAGTACACCGTTCGTGACGTCAAGCTCAGCGGTGACCTGAAAGTGCCTGAAGACCAGGTCAAGTCGCTGTTGCTGGTGCAGAAAGGCCAGGTGTTCTCGCGCAAGCTGATGACCACCACCTCCGAACTGATCACCCGCCGTCTGGGTAACGAGGGTTACACCTTCGCCAACGTCAACGGCGTACCTCAGCCGCATGACGACGATCACACTGTGGACATCCTGTTCGCCGTCGATCCGGGCAAACGTGCCTACGTCAATCGCATCAACTTCCGCGGCAACACCAAGTCCGAGGACGAAGTGCTGCGTCGTGAAATGCGTCAGATGGAAGGTGGCTGGGCTTCGACCTACCTGATCGACCAGTCCAAGACCCGTCTGGAGCGTCTGGGCTTCTTCAAGGAAGTGAACGTTGAAACGCCGGCTGTACCGGGTGTCGACGACCAGGTTGACGTGAACTACGCCGTTGAAGAACAAGCTTCCGGTTCGATCACTGCCAGTGTCGGTTTCGCGCAGAGTGCCGGTCTGATCCTCGGTGGTTCGATCACCCAGAACAACTTCCTCGGTACCGGTAACCGTGTGAGCGTGGGCCTTACTCGCAGCGAATACCAGAGTCGCTACAACTTCGGCTACGTTGACCCCTACTGGACCGCCGATGGCGTGAGCCTGGGTTACAACGCGTTCTATCGCACCACCGACTACAAAGACCTCGACGTCGACGTAGCGAGCTATGCGGTAGACAGCCTGGGTGCCGGCGTCAACGTTGGCTACCCGATCAGCGAGACTTCGCGTCTGACCTTCGGTCTGTCCGCTCAGCAGGACAAGATCAAGACCGGTCAATACACCGTTGACGAGATTTTCGACTTCGTTAACAAGGAAGGCGACAACTACCTGAACTTCAAGGCTTCGGCCGGCTGGTCCGAGTCGACCCTGAACAAGGGCGTGCTGCCGACCCGTGGCCGTTCGCAGAGCCTGACGCTGGAAACCACGATCCCGGGCAGCGACCTGTCGTTCTACAAGCTCGACTACCGTGGTCAGTTGTTCCAGCCGATCACCGAAAACTACACCCTGCGTCTGCACACCGAACTGGGTTATGGCGACGGTTATGGTTCGACCGACGGCTTGCCGTTCTATGAAAACTACTATGCTGGTGGTTTCAACTCGGTACGTGGCTTCAAGGACAGTACGCTGGGTCCTCGCAGTACCCCGAGTCGTGGTGCCGGGGTTACAGGTAACGCCGGTACGCTGGCCGACCCGGATCAGGATCCGCTGCCGTTCGGTGGTAACGTGCTGATCCAGGGTGGTGTTGAAGTCCTGTTCCCGCTGCCGTTCGTGAAAGATCAACGCTCCCTGCGCACCTCGGTATTCTGGGATGTGGGTAACGTGTTCGATTCGACTTGCAAGTCGACCAGCAACGCTGACGGTACAAAAGCCAACACTCAGTGCAACGACATCAGCCTGAGCAACATGGCCAGTTCCGTCGGTGTGGGCGTGACGTGGGTAACCGCACTGGGGCCTTTGAGCTTCGCGTTGGCCATGCCGATCAAGAAACCGGATGACGCTGAAACTCAAGTGTTCCAATTCTCCCTCGGCCAGACGTTCTAAGCGTCTGACCCAAGATAACGACAATGGATTTTGTAGGAGTGCATCGTGCGTAAGTTGACTCAATTGGTTCTCCTGGCCTCCGTACTGGTGGCAGGCCCGGCGTTCGCCGACATGAAAATCGCCGTTCTGAACTATCAGATGGCACTGCTGGAGTCCGACGCGGCCAAGAAATACGCCGTGGATGCCGAGAAGAAGTTCGGTCCGCAACTGACCAAGCTCAAGACGCTGGAAAGCAGCGCCAAGGGCATTCAGGACCGTCTGATGGCCGGTGGCGACAAGATGCAGCAGGGCGAGCGTGAGCGTCTGGAGCTGGAATTCAAGCAAAAGGCCCGTGACTTCCAGTTTCAGTCCAAGGAGCTGAACGAAGCCAAGGCAGTTGCCGACCGCGAAATGCTCAAGCAACTGAAGCCGAAACTGGATAGCGCAGTGGAAGAAGTCATCAAAAAAGGTGGTTTTGACCTGGTGTTCGAGCGTGGCGCAGTGATCGATGTCAAACCTCAGTACGACATCACGCGCCAGGTTATCGAGCGCATGAATCAGCTGAAGTAACCCATGACCGTGACTATCAAGCTCGGCCAGTTGGCCGAGTTCCTCGGCGCCACCCTGCGTGGCGACCCCGAGAAGCAAATTACTGGGCTAGCCACCTTGCAGGAGGCTGGCCCAGCTCAGTTGAGCTTTCTGGCAAATCCTCAATACCGTAAATACCTGGCAAGTTCCCAGGCGGCTGCGCTATTGCTCAAGGAAGCCGACGCCGAAGGTTTTGCCGGTAACGCGCTGGTGGTGCCGGATCCTTATCTGGCTTACGCCCGTATCTCCCATCTGTTCGATCCCAAACCGAAAGCCACTGCGGGTGTTCATCCCACGGCGGTGATTGCACCGGATGCGGTGGTTGATCCAAGCGCCAGCATCGGTCCGTTTGTGGTGATCGAGGCCGGTGCGCGCATCGGTGCGCAGGTCACCCTGGGCGCCCATTGCGTCATCGGTGCCCGCAGTGAAATCGGCGAGGGCGGCTGGCTCGCTCCTCGGGTGACGCTGTACCACGACGTGCGCATCGGCAAGCGTGTAGTGATCCAGTCCGGTGCCGTTCTCGGTGGTGAAGGCTTCGGTTTTGCCAACGAGAAAGGTATCTGGCAAAAGATCGCCCAGATCGGCGGCGTGACCATCGGCGACGATGTCGAGATCGGCGTGAACACTGCCATCGACCGTGGCGCGCTGGCGGATACCGTGATCGGCAACGGCGTGAAACTCGACAACCAGATCCAGATCGCGCACAACGTCCAGGTCGGTGATCACACCGCCATGGCGGCCTGTGTCGGTATCTCCGGCAGCACCAAAATCGGCAAGCACTGCATGCTCGCCGGTGGTGTCGGCCTGGTGGGGCACATCGATATTTGCGACAACGTTTTCCTGACCGGGATGACCATGGTGACCCACTCGATTACCGAGCCAGGCGCCTATTCTTCCGGCACAGCCATGCAACCGGCGGCCGAATGGCGCAAAAGCGCGGCCCGCATCCGTCAGCTCGATGACCTCGCGCGACGTTTGAAGCAGCTGGAAAAGCGCGTCGGAGAAGTGACCCCCGGCAGCAATGCTTCATCTGATGGCTGATACCATTTCCATATCAAGTGTGCACAGCCTCTAGACTGCCTCCTTGATTTGCTAGAGGAGTGCGCGTCAGTCGCGCTCCCAATCTTTACATAGGCTTCCCCCCGAAATGATGGACATCAACGAGATTCGCGAATACCTGCCTCACCGTTACCCGTTCCTGCTGGTGGACCGGGTGGTGGAACTGGACACTGAAGGCAAGCGCATTCGCGCCTACAAGAATGTCAGCATCAATGAGCCATTCTTCAACGGCCACTTCCCGGCGCACCCGATCATGCCGGGCGTACTGATCATCGAAGCGATGGCCCAGGCTGCCGGGATCCTCGGTTTCAAAATGCTCGACGTGAAGCCGGCCGATGGCACCCTTTACTACTTCGTCGGTTCCGACAAGCTGCGTTTCCGTCAGCCAGTGCTGCCGGGTGACCAGTTGATCCTGGAAGCCAAGTTCATCAGCTGCAAGCGCCAGATCTGGAAATTCGAATGCCAGGCTTCGGTCGACGGCAAGCCAGTCTGCTCGGCTGAAATTATCTGTGCGGAACGCAAGCTATGAGTTTGATTGACCCTCGCGCAATCATCGATCCGTCGGCCGTTCTGGCTGACGGCGTCGAGGTCGGCCCGTGGTCGATCGTCGGCGCAGGTGTGGAAATCGGCGAGGGTACTGTGATCGGACCGCATGTGGTCCTCAAAGGCCCGACCCGCATCGGCAAGCACAACCGCATCTACCAGTTTTCCTCGGTAGGCGAAGACACGCCGGATCTGAAGTACAAAGGCGAAGAAACCCGTCTGGTGATCGGTGATCACAACGTCATTCGCGAAGGCGTGACGATTCACCGTGGCACCGTGCAGGACCGTTCGGAAACCACGCTGGGCGATCACAACCTGATCATGGCCTATGCCCACATCGGGCATGACAGCGTGATCGGCAACCACTGCATCCTGGTCAACAACACCGCGTTGGCCGGGCATGTGCACGTTGACGATTGGGCGATCCTTTCCGGTTTCACCCTGGTGCATCAGTACTGCCACATCGGCGCCCACAGTTTTTCCGGCATGGGCACCGCCATCGGCAAGGACGTTCCGGCTTTCGTCACCGTGTTCGGCAACCCGGCCGAAGCGCGCAGCATGAACTTCGAAGGCATGCGCCGTCGTGGTTTCAGCGAAGACGCGATTCATGCGCTGCGTCGCGCTTACAAAACCGTGTATCGCCAGGGCCTGACCGTGGAGCAAGCGTTGGCCGAATTGGCCGAACCTGCTGCGCAGTTCCCGGAAGTCGCGCTGTTTCGTGACTCGATCCAGTCGTCGACTCGCGGCATCACCCGCTGATCATGGCCAGTCTGCGTATTGCGCTGGTGGCGGGCGAAGCTTCCGGCGACATTCTGGGCGCCGGCCTCATGCGCGCCCTCAAGGCTCAACATCCGGCAGTCGAGTTCATCGGTGTCGGCGGTCCGTTGATGCAGGCCGAGGGCCTGACGTCTTATTTCCCCATGGAACGTCTGTCGGTCATGGGGCTGGTGGAAGTCCTTGGGCGGCTGCGCGAGTTGCTCAAGCGCCGCAAGGACCTGATCGCCACGCTGATCGCCGAGAAACCGGATGTGTTCATCGGCATCGACGCTCCCGATTTCAACCTCAACATCGAACTCAAGCTGCGTCAGGCCGGGATCAAGACCGTGCATTACGTCAGCCCTTCGGTGTGGGCGTGGCGCCAGAAGCGTGTGCTGAAGATTCGCGAAGGCTGCGATCTGATGCTCACCCTGTTGCCGTTTGAAGCAAAATTCTACGAAGAGAAGGGCGTGCCGGTGCGGTTCGTCGGTCATACGCTGGCCGATACCATTCCGCTGCAGGCCGATCGCGCCGCAGCGCGTGCCGAACTCGGCTTGCCCGACGGGCCGCTGGTGGCATTGATGCCCGGCAGTCGCGGTGGCGAAGTCGGCCGTCTCGGTGCGCTGTTCCTGGATACGGCCGAGCGTCTGCGGGCCATGCGCCCCGGGCTTCGCTTCGTCATCCCGTGCGCCAATGCCGAGCGTCGCGCTCAGCTCGAAGAGTTGCTGGTTGGCCGCGACTTGCCAGTAACCCTGCTCGACGGCAAGTCGCATCTGGCCTTGGCGGCGTGTAACGCGGTGCTGATCGCTTCGGGCACGGCGACGCTGGAAGCGTTGCTGTACAAGCGGCCAATGGTCGTCGCGTATCGCCTGGCACCGCTGACCTTCTGGATTCTCAAGCGCATGGTCAAGAGCCCGTACGTGTCGCTGCCGAACCTGCTGGCCCAGCGTCTGTTGGTGCCGGAATTGTTGCAGGATGATGCGACAGTCGAGGCCCTGGCCCAGACACTGTTGCCATTGATCGAAGGCGGCGAAGAGCAGACCCGAGGCTTCGACGAGATCCACCGCACCCTGCGGCTGGATGCTTCCAATCAGGCGGCGGATGCCGTCCTCAACCTGATCGGTCAGAAACAATGAGCAAGACGATGCAGATGGGCCTGGATTTCACCCTGGTCGCCGAAGTCGAAGAACTGGTGGCCGGTGTCGACGAAGTCGGTCGTGGCCCGTTGTGCGGCGCAGTGGTGACGGCGGCGGTGATCCTCGATCCGAACCGGCCGATCCTCGGCCTCAACGACTCGAAGAAACTCACTGAAGCCAAGCGCGAGAAACTCTACGACGAGATCATCGAGAAATCCCTGAGCTGGTGCATTGCACGCGCCGAAGTCGAGGAAATCGACGAGCTGAACATCCTCCACGCGACCATGCTCGCCATGCAACGCGCGGTGGCCGGGCTGCATATTCAGCCGAAACTGGCGATGATCGACGGCAACCGCTGCCCGAAACTGCCGATGCGCGCCGAAGCGGTGGTGCAGGGTGACGGCAAGGTACCGGCCATCGCTGCCGCGTCGATTCTGGCCAAAGTCAGCCGCGACCGTGAAATGGCTGCATTCGAATTGATCTACCCGGGGTACGGCATCGGCGGTCATAAAGGCTACCCGACGCCCGTTCATCTGGAAGCGTTGGTGCGCCTTGGCCCGACCCCGATTCACCGGCGCTCCTTCGCCCCGGTGCGTCAGGCTTACGAGGCGCTCGAAGGCCTGACGCAGGTTTAGGCGCAAGGCTGATGTTTTGTTCGAGGCCCGGTACAATCCGGGCCTTGTTGTCTCTATGTAACTGGACAGGATCACTATGCCGGCTTCATTCGTTCATCTACGCCTGCACACTGAATACTCCCTGGTCGACGGGCTGGTGCGGATCAAGCCACTGGTCAAGGCGCTGACCGGCATGAACATGCCGGCCGTGGCGGTCACCGATCAGAACAACATGTGTTCCCTGGTCAAATTCTATAAAAACGCCATGGGCGCCGGCATCAAGCCGATCTGCGGTGCCGACCTGTGGCTGTCGAACAAGGATCCGGACGGGCCATTGAGCCGGATCAGCCTGTTGGTGATGAACGCCAAGGGTTATCGCAATCTCACCGAGCTGATCTCGCGCGGCTTCATCGACGGCCAGCGCAACGGCATGATCATCATCGAGCGTGAATGGGTCGCCGAGGCCAACGAAGGCCTGATCATGCTGTCCGCTGCCAAAGAAGGCGAGATCGGCATGGCCATGATCAGTGGTAACCCGGACGAAGCCGAGATGTTGGCGCGCGAATGGATGGCGGTGTTCCCGGATCGTTTCTATCTGGAAATCCAGCGCACCAATCGTCCCAACGACGAAGAGCAACTGCACGGTGCCGTGGCCCTGGCCGACAAGCTCGGCGCGCCGCTGGTGGCGACCAACGATGTGCGTTTCATCAAGCAGGAAGACTTCGCCGCTCACGAAACCCGCGTGTGCATCGGTGAGGGCCGTGCCCTCGACGATCCGCGGCGTTCGAAGAATTACAGCGACCAGCAATACCTCAAAAGCGCCGAGGAAATGGCCGAGCTGTTCAGCGACATTCCCGACGCGATCGAAAACACCGTCGAGATCGCCAAGCGCTGCAACATCGACGTGAAGCTGGGCAAGCACTTCCTGCCCGACTACCCGATTCCCGATGGCATGACCATCGATGAATACTTCCGCAAGGTGTCGTTCGACGGTCTGGAAGACCGCCTCAGCGTACTGCTGCCCAAGGACACTACCGAAGATTACGAGGCCAAGCGTCAGGTCTATGTCGACCGGCTGAATTTCGAGCTGGATATCATCATCCAGATGGGCTTCCCCGGTTATTTCCTGATCGTGATGGACTTTATCCAGTGGGCCAAGAACAACGGCGTGCCGGTGGGCCCGGGCCGTGGGTCGGGTGCCGGCTCGCTGGTGGCCTATGTGCAGAAGATCACTGACCTCGATCCGCTGGAATACGACCTGCTGTTCGAACGTTTCCTCAACCCGGAACGGGTCTCGATGCCCGACTTCGACGTCGACTTCTGCATGGACGGTCGTGACCGGGTGATCGACTACGTGGCCGAGAAATACGGTCGCAACGCGGTAAGCCAGATCATCACCTTCGGTTCCATGGCCGCCAAGGCTGTGGTGCGCGACGTGGCGCGGGCCCAGGGCAAGTCATTCGGCCTGGCGGATCGTCTGTCGAAGATGATTCCGTTCGAAGTCGGCATGACCCTGGAAAAAGCCTACGAGCAGGAGGAGATCCTGCGCGATTTCATCAAGGTCGATGAGGAAGCGGCGGAAATCTGGGAGATGGCGCGCAAGCTTGAGGGCGTGGTGCGTAACGTCGGCAAGCACGCCGGTGGTGTGGTAATCGCCCCGACCAAGCTGACCGACTTCTCGCCGATCTATTGCGACGAGGCTGGCGATGGTCTGGTGACCCAGTTCGACAAGGACGACGTCGAGGCGGCCGGTCTGGTGAAGTTCGACTTCCTCGGCCTGCGGACCCTGACGATCATCGACTGGGCGCTGAAAACCATCAACCGTGACCGCGCCAAGGTCAACGAGCCGCCGCTGGATATCGCGTTTATCCCGCTGGATGACAAACCGACTTATCAGTTGCTGCAAAAAGCTGAAACCACCGCGGTATTCCAGCTCGAATCCCGGGGCATGAAAGAGCTGATCAAAAAGCTCAAGCCTGACTGTCTCGAAGACTTGATCGCACTGGTGGCCCTGTTCCGTCCGGGCCCGCTGCAATCGGGCATGGTGGATGACTTCATCAACCGTAAGCACGGTCGCGCCGAATTGGCTTATCCGCATCCGGATTACCAGTATGAAGGCCTGCAGCCGGTACTGGCGCCGACTTACGGCATCATTCTGTATCAGGAACAGGTGATGCAGATCGCCCAGGTCATGGCCGGTTACACCCTCGGTGGTGCGGACATGCTGCGTCGGGCGATGGGTAAGAAAAAACCCGAGGAAATGGCCAAGCAGCGCGGCGGCTTCATTGAGGGTTGTGCGTCGAACAATATCGACGCGGATCTTGCCGGTAACATTTTCGACCTGGTGGAAAAATTCGCCGGTTACGGCTTCAACAAGTCCCACTCCGCTGCTTATGGCCTGGTGTCGTACCAGACTGCCTGGCTGAAAGCCCACTACCCGGCGCCATTCATGGCGGCGGTGCTTTCGGCGGATATGCACAACACCGACAAGGTCGTGACCTTGATCGAGGAAGTGCGCACGATGAAGCTGCGCCTCGACGCGCCGGACGTGAACACTTCGGAGTTCAAGTTCACGGTGAACGACGAAGGCCGCATCGTGTACGGCCTGGGCGCGATCAAAGGTGTCGGTGAAGGTCCGGTGGAAGCGATTACCGAGGCTCGTCAGGCCGGTCCATTCAAGGATCTGTTCGACTTCTGCGCCAGGGTCGACCTCAAGCGCATCAACAAGCGCACGCTGGACGGTTTGATCCGCAGCGGCGCGCTGGATCGCCTCGGGCCGTACTTCCATGACGAGCAGAAGGCTTATCAGGCCAACATCGACCGCAACCGCGCGGTGCTGTTGGCGGCGATGGAGGAGGCGATCAAGTCGGCCGAACAGACCGCGCGCACCCGCGACAGCGGCCATGCCGACCTGTTCGGCGGGCTGTTTGTCGAGGAAGATGCGGACGTCTACGCGACGCACCGCAAGGCCAAGGAGCTGACCCTCAAGGAGCGGCTCAAGGGTGAGAAAGACACTCTGGGCCTGTACCTGACCGGTCACCCGATCGACGAGTACGAAGGCGAGATTCGCCGTTTCGCCCGGCAGCGCATCATCGACCTGAAACCGGCCCGCGACACGCAAACCGTGGCCGGGATGATCATTGCCCTGCGGGTGATGAAGAACAAGAAGGGCGACAAGATGGGCTTCATCACCCTCGACGACCGCTCGGGGCGGATCGAGGCGTCGCTGTTTGCCGATGCGTTTCACTCTGCGCAGTCGCTGTTGCAGACCGACGCGATGGTGGTGGTTGAAGGCGAGGTCAGCAACGACGACTTCTCCGGCGGCCTGCGCCTGCGGGTCAAACGGGTGATGAGCATGGAAGATGCACGGACCAATCTGGCCGAGAGCCTGCGCCTGAAGCTGCACACTCAGGACTTGAAAGGCGATCAGCTACGCTGGTTGGGTGAGCTGCTCAAGCGTCACCGCGGGGCGTGCCCGATCACCATGGAGTACACCAGCCCCGATGCGAAGACCTTGCTGCAGTTCGGCGAGACGTGGCGAATCGACCCGGCGGATGCGTTGATTCAAGCCCTGCGTGACCAGTTCGGGCGAGACAACGTCTTCCTCCAATACCGTTGACCGGCAAGTGCCATCATTGCGCTTGCCCACAACCTGAATTTTTAATCTCGACCTCAGCGCGCCTCTCCCTTAAGGTAGGGCGCGAATAGACAACCGGCCGGCCCAAGCTCATTTGGGACACGACCCAAGACGGACGCCTATGAACCCGAATTTTCTAGATTTCGAACAGCCGATCGCCGACCTGCAAGCCAAGATCGAAGAGTTGCGCTTGGTCGGTAATGACAATTCGCTGAATATCGGCGATGAGATCTCCCGCTTGCAGGACAAGAGCCGCACGCTGACCGAAGACATCTTCGGCAAGCTGACCAGCTGGCAGATCGCACGCCTGGCGCGTCACCCGAAACGCCCGTACACCCTCGACTACATCGAGCACATCTTCACCGAGTTCGACGAACTGCACGGTGACCGTCACTTCTCCGACGACGCGGCCATTGTGGGCGGCGTTGCACGTCTGGAAGACCAGCCGGTGATGATCATCGGCCACCAGAAGGGCCGTGAAGTGCGCGAAAAGGTACGCCGCAACTTCGGCATGCCGCGTCCGGAAGGCTACCGCAAGGCCTGCCGTCTGATGGAGATGGCCGAGCGCTTCAAGATGCCGATCCTGACCTTCATCGACACCCCGGGTGCTTACCCGGGCATTGACGCTGAGGAGCGTAACCAGAGCGAGGCTATCGCCTGGAACCTGCGCGTGATGTCGCGCCTGAAGACCCCGATCATCGCCACCGTCATCGGTGAGGGTGGTTCCGGCGGTGCACTGGCGATCGGTGTCTGCGATCAGCTGAACATGCTGCAATATTCGACCTACGCGGTGATCTCGCCGGAAGGTTGTGCTTCGATTCTGTGGAAAACCGCCGAAAAGGCACCGGATGCCGCTGAAGCCATGGGCATTACCGCCGAGCGCCTGAAAGGTCTGGGTATCGTTGACAAGGTGATCGGCGAGCCTCTGGGCGGCGCCCACCGTGATCCGGCCGCTGCCGCTGCGTCGATCCGTGCCGAGCTGAGCTCGCAACTGGCGATGCTGAAGAAGTTCGACAACGAAGCGCTGCTCAAGCGTCGTTACGATCGTCTGATGAGCTACGGTCTCTGACAGATCTCGCAATACCCAATGTGGGAGCGGGCTTGCTCGCGAAAGCGGTATAACAGTCGACAGATGTGTTGATTGTTGAAACGCCTTCGCGAGCAAGCCCGCTCCCACATTTGATTTGGGCAAACAGTTAGATAGGGGTCAGTCCGTGAGTGATCTGCCGTCCCGGCTTCTGCTGAACCTTGCAGCCTGGCGCAATGCCAGGACCTGGCGCGTGGCTTTCTCCGGTGGTCTCGATTCCACCGTCCTGCTGCATCTGCTTGCGCATCTCGCTAAACACCATTCCCTGCCGGCGCTCAGCGCCATCCATATCCACCATGGCCTCCAGGCTGCGGCCGATTCGTGGCCGGAACATTGTCAGTCGGTCTGCGATGCGCTGGGCGTTTCTTTGCAAGTGATTCGGGTGTCAGTACAACCCGGCGCCAGTCTGGAGCGGGCGGCGCGGGAGGCGCGGTATACGGCGTTCACCTCGCTGACGGAGGCGGATGAGGTGCTGCTGACCGGGCAGCACCGTGATGATCAGGCTGAAACCCTGTTGTTTCGCTTGATGCGCGGTGCCGGCGTGCGCGGACTTTCGGCGATGCCGGCGCAGCGACCGTTGGGGCAGGGCGCGCTGCTGCGGCCATTGCTCGACGTGACGCGCGCCGAGCTTGAGGCTTACGCCCGCGCGCATCAGTTGAACTGGATCGAAGACCCGTCAAACCAGGATCGGCAGTTCTCGCGCAACTACCTGCGCCATCAGGTGCTGCCGTTGCTCACCGCGCGCTGGCCGCAGGCGCAGGCGAGCATGGCCCGCAGCGCGGCGCACCTGCGTGAGGCGCAAGGCTTGCTCGATGAGCTGGCGCAGCTAGATCTCGCGCAAGCCGCCACGCCGAGCGAGTTTTCATGGCTGGGTCTGCCGTCGCTGGAGCTGGCGCCGCTGACGAGTCTGTCCGCCGCTCGCCAGCGCAATGCACTCAGCCACTGGCTCGAACCGCTGACCCGGTTGCCCGACACTGACCATTGGTCGGGTTGGAACGACCTATGCGGTGCTGCCAGCGATGCATCCCCGATCTGGTGTCTGGCCGACGGTGAGCTGCATCGCAGCGCCGGCCGGGTATGGTGGTTGAGCGGAGGCTGGCTGCGCGCGCCAGCGGTCAGCGTCGAGTGGCCTGACCCGTCGACGCCGCTACGCTTGGCGAATAACGGGCGTGTCATGTTCAGCGGGCAGACTCCCGTCGGGCCGCTGTGCATTGGCTATCGGCAGGGCGGCGAGCTGATGCATCTGGCGGGGCGCGGCCACCGCGATCTCAAGCGCCTGCTCAATGAGCGCGCGGTGCCGGGCTTCGTCCGTGGCAGATTGCCGCTGCTGTTTCGCGGCGCAGAATTGCTCGCCGTGGCGAACCTGCCGGGCCTTGACGGGCAGGGGCCGGACGGCTGGAAATTGCATTGGCAGCCAACAGACGAAGATCAAGGTTTGAGATGAAAGGGGCATTCCGGTAGACTACGCTCCCTTCTTGATACAACTTCTGTGGATTCGCCTGAATTGCAGGAGTTGCCGATTACCAAGCAGTCTTTGCTGGGCGATTCCAAAAAATGTGTAGCGAGCAACGTACCGGTGTTTCATCTGCCGGTCTGTCCCAACGCGGCGGTTTTTTTGAAAGGTGCACTGTGATTAATGCAGGTGATCGGGGGCTTCGGCCTTCCTTCGCTTTCCCCGGCGGCTCGTACCGCTTTAACGCAGACTTCTAGGGTTTTTCATGACGCGCTACATATTCGTCACGGGCGGTGTTGTTTCTTCATTGGGGAAAGGCATTGCCTCGGCTTCATTGGCGGCCATCCTGGAGGCGCGGGGGCTTAAGGTCACCATGCTTAAGCTGGATCCGTACATCAACGTCGACCCGGGCACCATGAGCCCGTTCCAGCACGGTGAAGTGTTCGTCACCCACGACGGCGCCGAGACCGACCTGGACCTGGGCCACTACGAGCGGTTCATCCGCACGACCATGACCCAGAACAATAACTTCACCACCGGCCGTGTCTACGAGCACGTGCTGCGCAAAGAGCGCCGTGGTGACTACCTGGGTGCAACCATCCAGGTGATTCCGCACATCACCGACGAAATCAAGCGTCGCATCATCAAGGGTGCCGGCGATGCCGACGTGGCCCTGGTGGAAATCGGCGGTACCGTTGGCGACATCGAATCGCAACCGTTCCTCGAAGCCATCCGTCAACTGCGTGTGGAAGTCGGTTCCAAGCGCGCGATGCTGATGCACCTGACGCTGGTTCCGTACATCGCCACCGCTGGCGAGACCAAAACCAAGCCAACCCAGCACTCGGTAAAAGAGCTGCGTTCGATCGGCCTGCAGCCAGACGTGCTGATCTGCCGCTCCGACCATCCGGTGGATGTGTCGTCGCGTCGCAAGATCGCGCTGTTCACCAACGTTGAAGAGCGTGCGGTGATCTCCCTGGAAGACGTCGACACCATCTACAAGATTCCGGCCGTGCTGCACGCTCAGGGTCTGGACGATTTCGTCGTCGAGCGTTTCGGCCTGCAATGCAATGGCGCCGACCTGTCCGAGTGGGAAAAGGTCGTCGATGCCAAGCTCAATCCAGAGCACGAAGTGACCATCGCGATGGTCGGCAAGTACATGGAACTGCTGGACGCCTACAAGTCGCTGATCGAAGCGATGAGTCACGCCGGCATCACCAACCGTACCAAGGTCAACCTGCGTTACATCGATTCCGAAGACATCGAGAACCAGGGCACTGCGCTGCTCGAAGGTGTCGACGCGATCCTCGTTCCGGGCGGCTTCGGTCTGCGTGGCGTGGAAGGCAAGATCACTGCCGTTCAGTACGCTCGTGAAAACAAGGTTCCGTACCTGGGCATCTGCCTGGGCATGCAAGTGGCGGTTATCGAGTTCGCCCGTAACGTGCTGGGCTGGAAAGACGCCAACTCCACCGAATTCGATCGCGCCAGCGGCCATCCGGTCGTGGGTCTGATCACCGAGTGGGAAGACGCCACCGGCGCAGTTGAAGTGCGTACCGAAGCGTCCGATCTGGGCGGCACCATGCGCCTCGGCGCTCAGGAATGCCTGCTCGAAGCCGGCTCCAAGGTGCACGATTGCTACGGCAAGGACGTGATCGTTGAACGTCACCGTCACCGCTACGAAGTGAACAACAACCTGCTGCCACAAATCATCGAAGCCGGCCTGAAAATCTCCGGTCGCTCCGCTGATGCCGCGCTGGTTGAAGTGGTCGAAGCACCGGATCATCCTTGGTTCGTCGCTTGCCAGTTCCACCCGGAGTTCACCTCGACGCCACGTGACGGTCACCCGCTGTTCAGCGGTTTCGTGAAAGCTGCGTTGGCTCAACACCAGAAGAAGGCGTAACCCGATGGCACAGAAGATCATCCGCGTCGGCGACATCGAAATCGCCAACGACAAACCCATGGTGCTGTTCGGCGGCATGAACGTGCTGGAAAGCCGCGACATGGCCATGCAGGTTTGCGAAGAGTACGTGAAGGTCACCGAGAAACTCGGTATCCCTTACGTGTTCAAGGCCAGCTTCGACAAGGCCAACCGATCTTCTGTGACCTCGTATCGCGGTCCTGGCCTGGAAGAGGGCATGCGCATCTTCCAGGACATCAAACAAGCCTTCGGCGTGCCGATCATCACCGACGTCCACGAGCCTGATCAGGCCGCGGTCGTCGCTGAAGTCTGCGACATCATTCAGCTGCCGGCCTTCCTGTCGCGCCAGACCGATCTGGTCGTCGCGATGGCCAAGACCAACGCTGTGATCAACATCAAGAAAGCCCAGTTCCTCGCGCCTCAGGAAATGAAACACATCCTGAACAAGTGCGTGGAAGCGGGTAACGATCAATTGATCCTCTGCGAGCGTGGTTCGAGCTTCGGCTACAACAACCTCGTGGTCGACATGCTCGGCTTCGGCATCATGAAGCAGTTCGAGTACCCGGTATTCTTCGACGTGACTCACTCGCTGCAAATGCCTGGCGGTCGTTCCGACTCCGCCGGCGGTCGCCGCGCCCAGGTCACCGATCTGGCCAAGGCCGGCATGAGCCAGTCGCTGGCCGGTCTGTTCCTCGAAGCGCATCCGGATCCGGACAACGCCAAATGCGACGGCCCTTGCGCCTTGCGTCTGGACAAACTGGAGCCATTTCTGGCCCAGCTCAAAGCCTTGGACGAACTGGTGAAGAGTTTTCCGACGGTAGAAACCGCGTAAAGCTCAATTCTCCGGTAAAGTACCGCACGATTTGTCGCACATGCCCTCGGGCATGTGCGTTGTCGTCTGCAAGCTGCCCGCTGCACACCACTTGCCGACGGTAAAAAGATTTCCTCTAGCTGCGTCGTTTTCGTCAACTTTGGAGTGTTTACAACAATGGCAAAAATCGTCGACATCAAAGGTCGTGAAGTTCTCGACTCCCGTGGCAATCCCACCGTGGAAGCGGACGTGCTTCTCGACAACGGCATCATCGGCAGCGCTTGCGCGCCGTCCGGTGCATCCACTGGCTCGCGTGAAGCGCTCGAGCTGCGTGATGGCGACAAGAGCCGTTACCTGGGCAAAGGTGTGCTCAAGGCGGTAGCCAACATCAACGGTCCGATCCGCGATCTGCTGCTGGGCACCGACCCAAGCGACCAGAAAGCCCTCGACCACGCGATGATCAAGCTCGACGGTACCGAAAACAAGGCAACCCTGGGCGCCAACGCCATCCTCGCCGTATCCCTGGCTGCGGCCAAGGCGGCTGCACAGGACCAGGATCTGCCACTGTACGCACACATCGCCAACCTGAACGGCACCCCGGGTGTGTACTCGATGCCGGTTCCGATGATGAACATCATCAACGGTGGCGAGCACGCCGATAACAACGTCGACATCCAGGAATTCATGGTGCAGCCGGTTGGCGCCAAGACGTTCTCGGAAGGTCTGCGCATGGGCACCGAGATTTTCCATCACCTTAAAGCAGTGCTGAAGGCCCGTGGCCTGAGCACCGCCGTTGGCGACGAAGGCGGTTTCGCACCGAACCTGGCGTCCAACGAAGACGCGCTGAAAGTGATCTCCGAAGCCGTGGCCAACGCCGGTTACAAGCTGGGCACCGACGTGACCCTGGCACTGGACTGCGCAGCCAGCGAATTCTACGAAGACGGCAAGTACAACCTGTCCGGCGAAGGCCAGGTGTTCACCGCTGAAGGTTTCGCCGATTATCTGAAAGGCCTGACCGAACGTTATCCGATCATCTCGATCGAAGACGGTCTGGACGAGTCCGACTGGGCTGGCTGGAAGATCCTCACCGACAAAATCGGCGAGAAGACCCAACTGGTCGGCGACGACCTGTTCGTGACCAACACCAAGATCCTGAAAGAAGGCATCGATAAAAAGATCGCCAACTCGATCCTGATCAAGTTCAACCAGATCGGCACCCTGACCGAAACCCTGGAAGCCATCCAGATGGCCAAGGCTGCCGGTTACACCGCGGTGATCTCGCACCGTTCGGGCGAAACCGAAGATTCGACCATTGCCGACCTGGCCGTGGGCACTTCGGCTGGCCAGATCAAGACCGGTTCCCTGTGCCGTTCCGACCGCGTTTCCAAGTACAACCAACTGCTGCGTATCGAAGAGCAGTTGAATGGCAAAGCCAAGTACAACGGTCGCTCCGAGTTCCGCGGTTAAGCAGTAGATGGTAAAAAGACACCGGATTGTGTCGGAAAAGTCGTGACAGCGATGGATTTGCCACTAATCTGATGCCTTACATGCACAAGCCTGGATCTTCCAGGCTTCGTGCTATCAGACGTTTCAAAGTTTTGGCGTGGCTGTCTTTTTTCACTGGATACCTGATATTCGATGCGCAGTCCTTACTGGTTGTTTCTCGTTTTGCTCTTGCTGCTGGCCGGTCTGCAGTACCGCCTGTGGGTGGGCAATGGCAGTCTGGCGCAGGTCGCCGAGCTGAAGCAGCAGATTGCTGATCAGCACGCCGAGAACGAAGGCCTGCTGGAGCGCAATCGGGTGATGGACGCCGAAGTCAGCGAGTTGAAGAAAGGCATGGAGACCGTTGAAGAACGGGCTCGCCATGAGCTGGGCATGGTCAAGGACGGTGAAACCCTTTACCAGCTCGCGCAATGATCGATTCTCTGCCGGCCTTCTGGGCCGTGATTCCTGCCGCGGGCGTCGGTGCCCGAATGGCCGCAGACCGTCCCAAGCAATACCTGCAACTGGGCGGGCGCACAATTCTCGAACACAGCCTCGGCTGTTTCCTTGATCACCCGAGCCTCAAGGGGCTGGTGGTCAGTCTGGCGGTTGATGATCCTTATTGGCCAAACCTGGCTTGCGCCAGCGACTCGCGGATTCAGCGGGTCGAGGGTGGCACGGAGCGTTCCGGGTCGGTGCTGAACGCTTTGCTGCATTTGCATGCGCAGGGTGCCGATGACGATGACTGGGTGCTGGTGCACGATGCTGCACGGCCCAACCTGAGTCGCGACGATCTCGACAAGTTGCTGGTTGAACTGGCGGATGATGCCGTCGGCGGTCTGCTGGCCGTGCCGGCGCGCGATACCCTGAAGCGGGTCGACAAGCACGGTCGTGTGCTTGAAACCGTGGATCGCAGCGTGATCTGGCAAGCCTATACGCCGCAGATGTTCCGTCTCGGTGCCTTGCATCGGGCGTTGGCTGACAGTCTGGTGGCGGACGCGGTGATTACCGATGAAGCCTCGGCGATGGAGTGGGCCGGTCTGGCGCCGCGTCTGATCGAAGGGCGGGCGGACAACCTCAAGGTCACCCGGCCGGAAGACCTGGAGTGGTTGCGTCAACGTTGGGCTAACCGTCGCTGATTGCTGTGGCGCTTGTTCGATCGCTTTCGCGAGCAAGCCCGCTCCCACCCTTGAATTGCGCCGAACACAAATTTTGCATTCGCCGCCAATCCCCTGTGGGAGCGGGCTTGCTCGCGAAGGCGGTCGCACAGACATCCCATCACTCAGCCCCGATACTCCGGCCGCTCGGCCAACCCTTCCTTCAAGAAATCCACCAGCTTGCGCACCTTCGGCGACAAATGCCGCTGCTGTGGATACAACGCCCACACCGCCGTATTCGGCGGCTGATGCGCCTCCAGCAGCGAAATCAGCGCACCACTGTGCAAATGCTCCAGCACGTAATAGTCCGGCAACTGACACAGGCCGACCCCTTGCAGCGCCGCATCCAGCACCGCTTGCCCACTGTTGCAGCGCCAGTTTCCCTGTACGCGCTGGGAAAATTCCCGGCCGTTCTGTTCCAGTTGCCACAGATCCGAACTGCCGATCAGGCAATTGTGCCGGCTCAGTTCCGACAAGCTGTGTGGGCGGCCATACCGTTCCACGTAGGAAGGAGACGCGCACAGGTACATCCGACGCGGCGCCAGGCGGGTGGCGACCAATCGAGAATCCTGCAATCGGCCCAGACGGATCGCCAGATCCAGTCCCTCATGCACCAGATCGAGTTGGCGGTTACTCAGCTCGATATCAACGCGCAGTTGCGGGTATTGCCCCATGAACCGCGTCACCAACGGCACGATAAACCGCTCGCCATAGGCCACGGCGCAGGTCATGCGCAGCATGCCTTTCGGTTCGCTGGTCAGGTCGCCGACCGCGCGCAGAGCTTCTTCGCGACCGTCCTGCAGGCGCTGACAATGCTGCAGAAAGGTCTGACCGGCTTCGGTCAGGGTCACACGACGGGTGCTGCGGTAGAGCAGGCGCGTCTGTAATCGATCCTCCAGCCGTACGATTTGTCGACTGATGTGTGAGGAGGAAACCCCAAGGCGTTCGGCCGCAGCGGTGAATTGGCTGCATTCGGCGACGGCGACGAACTCGTCGATACCTTCCCAGCGGTTTTCGGACATTTGATTATCCCTGTACAGCAATAATATTTTGCATTTGTCCGGATTATTAATCAGTTGGCGCTGAACTACACTGCCGGTCTGGTTTTTTATTCATTGGATTCACTGGAGAGTCAGCATGATCAAGTCGCGCGCCGCCGTTGCCTTCGAGGCCAAGAAGCCGCTGGAAATCGTAGAAGTCGATGTGGCCATGCCCAAGGCCGGTGAAGTGTTGCTGCGCGTGGTGGCTTCCGGGGTTTGCCACACTGACGCCTACACCCTGTCCGGCGCGGATCCGGAAGGTATCTTCCCGTCGATCCTCGGCCACGAAGGTGGCGCGATCGTTGAAGCCATCGGCGAGGGCGTCACCTCGGTCGCCGTCGGTGACCACGTGATTCCGCTGTACACCCCGGAATGCGGCCAGTGCAAATTCTGCAAGTCGGGCAAGACCAACCTGTGCCAGGCGATTCGCGCTACTCAGGGCAAAGGCCTGATGCCGGACGGCACTTCGCGCTTTTCCTACAAGGGCCAAACGATTTTCCACTACATGGGTACTTCGACGTTCTCGGAATACACCGTACTGCCGGAAATCTCCGTGGCGAAAATCGCCAAGGATGCGCCGCTGGAAAAGGTCTGCCTGCTCGGTTGCGGTGTAACCACCGGTATCGGTGCGGTGATCAACACCGCCAAGGTCAAGCCGGGTGACACTGTGGCGATCTTCGGTCTCGGCGGCATCGGTCTGTCGGCCGTCATCGGTGCAGTGAAAGCCAAGGCTGCGCGGATCATCGCCATCGACATCAATCCGGCCAAGTTCGAGATCGCCAAGCAGTTGGGCGCCACCGATTGCGTCAACCCGAAAGACTTCGATCGTCCGATCCAGGAAGTGATCGTCGACATGACCGACGGCGGCGTCGATTTCTCTTTCGAGTGCATCGGCAACGTGCAACTGATGCGCGCGGCGCTGGAATGCTGCCACAAGGGCTGGGGCGAATCGGTGATCATCGGTGTTGCCGGTGCCGGTCAGGAAATTTCGACCCGTCCGTTCCAACTGGTGACCGGTCGCGTCTGGCGTGGTTCGGCGTTCGGTGGCGTGCGTGGCCGTACCGAGCTGCCAAGCTATGTCGACATGGCGCAGAGCGGCGAGATTCCGCTGGATACTTTCATTACCCACACCATGGGGCTGGAAGATATCAACAAGGCCTTCGATCTGATGCACGAAGGCAAGAGCATCCGTACCGTCATTCATTTCTGATCATTCGCGACGCCACGGCTACAGACCTTGAAGGTTTATAGCCGGGGCCGCGTAGGAGTCTTTACATGAGTCTGGAAAATATCTCCTGTCAGAAAAGTTTCGGCGGCTGGCACAAGCGCTATCGCCACCGTTCCGACGTGCTCGGCTGCGACATGGTGTTTGCCGTGTACCTGCCGCCGCAAGCGGAGCAGGGTGGCAAGCTGCCGGTGCTGTACTGGCTGTCCGGTCTGACCTGCACCGACGAGAACTTCATGCAGAAGGCCGGGGCGATGCGCATGGCCGCCGAACTCGGTCTGATCATCGTCGCGCCGGACACCAGTCCGCGCGGCCCGGATGTGCCGGGTGATCCAGATGGCGCCTGGGATTTCGGTCTCGGTGCCGGGTTCTACCTGAATGCCACGCAGGAACCGTGGTCGCGGCACTATCGGATGCATGACTATGTCGTGCAGGAATTGCCTTCATTGGTTGAAGCGCATTTCCCGGCGTCGGACAAACGCAGCATCAGCGGCCACTCCATGGGCGGTCACGGTGCACTGGTCTGCGCGCTGCGCAACCCGGGGCGTTATCAGTCGGTGTCGGCGTTTTCGCCGATCAACAACCCGATGGATTGTCCGTGGGGGCAGAAAGCATTCTCCCGCTATCTGGGCGAAGACCGTTCCAAGTGGAAAGAATGGGATGCCTGCGCGCTGATTGCTGAAGCCGACGAGAAACTGCCGTTGCTGGTCGATCAGGGTGATCGCGATGACTTCCTCGTCACGCAGCTCAAACCCGAAGCCCTGCAACAAGCTGCAAAACAAGCGGGTCATCCGCTGACGCTGCGCCTGCAACCGGGCTACGACCACAGCTATTTCTTCATCTCAAGCTTCATTGACGACCACTTGCAGCATCACGCACGCGCCCTGCGCGGTTAATGCAGGTAGAATCACGCCCTGACAAAAATCGGGGCGTTTTTTTATGCGTATTGGCCACGGCTACGATGTTCACCGTTTCGCTGAAGGCGATTTCATTACTCTGGGCGGCGTGCGTATTGCACACGGCTTCGGGCTGCTCGCTCATTCCGACGGTGACGTCCTGCTGCATGCCTTGAGCGATGCCTTGCTCGGCGCGGCCGCGCTGGGCGATATCGGCAAGCACTTTCCGGACACCGACCCGCAATTCAAGGGCGCCGACAGCCGTGTCCTGCTGCGGCATGTGGTCGCGCTGATCCACGCCAAGGGTTGGAAAGTCGGCAACGTCGACAACACCATCGTCGCTCAGGCACCGAAAATGGCCCCGCATATCGAAGCGATGCGCGCGTTGATCGCCGCCGATCTGCAAGTTGAACTGGATCAAGTGAACGTGAAAGCTACCACCACCGAAAAGCTCGGCTTTGTCGGTCGCGAAGAAGGCATCGCCGTGCATTCCGTTGCCTTGTTGCTGCGCGCATGAACGAACTGCAATTGCTTGGCCCGCGGGCCTATGGCGAACCACTCGGCACTGCGGTTCTGAAAGCCATCGCCGAAGATTTTCAGGTCGATGAAGTGCTCGACATCCCGTTCAGCGGCGATGGTGAGCACCTGTGGATCTGGGTCGAAAAACGTGGCCTGAATACCGAAGAAGCCGCGCGCCGAATTGCCAAGGCCGCCGGCGTGCCGTTGCGCACCGTCAGTTATGCCGGGCTCAAGGATCGTCAGGCGTTGACCCGTCAGTGGTTCAGCGTGCAACTGCCGGGCAAGGCTGATCCGGATCTGTCGGCGGCGGAAAACGACACGCTGAAGATCCTTAAAACCACGCGGCACAAGCGCAAGCTGCAACGCGGCGCGCATTCGGCGAACGGCTTCACCTTGCGCCTGACCCAGTTTGCCGGCGACAAGGATGCGATCGAGCAGCGTCTGCAACTGATCGCCAGGCAAGGCATTCCCAATTATTTCGGCGCCCAGCGTTTCGGCCATGACGGCGGTAACGTCGTTGATGCGCGTGCCTGGGCGGCGCGCAATGCGCTACCGGAGCAGCGCAATGTGCGCTCGCGGCTGCTATCGACGGCGCGCAGTTTTCTGTTCAATCAGGTACTGGCCGCTCGGGTTGCCGATGGCACCTGGCAGCAGGCGCAAGTCGGCGATCTGCTGGCGTTCACCGACAGCCGCAGTTTTTTCCCGGCCGGTGAGGCCGAATGCAGCGATCCGCGCCTGGCGATTCTCGACCTGCACCCGACCGGTCCGCAGTGGGGCGAAGGTGACTCACCCGCCGCTGGCGCTGTCCATGATCTGGAGCAGGGGATTGCCGAGCGTGAAGCGGATCTGCGCGATTGGTTGATCAATGCCGGAATGAGCCACGAACGTCGCATCCTGCGGCTGCCCATTGGCGGGTTGTCGTGGCATTATCCCCAGCCTGACATTCTGCAACTGGAATTCGTCCTCCCGGCCGGATGCTTCGCCACCGTATTGGTGCGCGAACTCGTTGATCTGGTGCCGGTGGGGCAGACGGACAGCCCATGCGTATTCTGATTTCTAACGACGATGGGGTAACCGCACCCGGTCTCGCCGCGCTTTATGCTGCGCTGGCGGATTACACCGAGTGCGTGGTTATCGCCCCGGAGCAGGACAAAAGCGGCGCCAGCAGTTCGCTGACGCTCGACCGTCCGTTGCACCCGCAATACCTGGCAAACGGTTTCATCAGCCTCAACGGTACGCCGACCGACTGTGTGCACCTGGGCCTCAACGGCCTGCTGGAGCGCGAGCCGGACATGGTGGTTTCCGGGATCAACCTCGGTGCCAATCTGGGCGATGACGTGCTGTATTCCGGCACCGTGGCGGCTGCCCTCGAAGGGCGCTTTCTCGAGCGCCCTTCGTTTGCGTTTTCGCTGTGTTCGCGACAGGTGGACAACCTGGCGACAGCCGCACATTTCGCGCGCAAACTGGTCGAAGCCCACGCCGGGTTGGACCTGCCGCCGCGCACGGTGCTGAACGTGAACGTTCCCAATCTGCCGATCGATCATATTCGTGGTATTCAACTGACCCGTCTGGGCCATCGCGCCCGTGCTGCGGCGCCGATGAAAGTGGTCGACCCGCGTGGCAAGGCCGGCTACTGGATTGCTGCGGCCGGTGATGCCGAAGACGGCGGCCCGGGCACCGACTTTCATGCGGTGATGCAGGGGTATGTGTCGATCACGCCGTTGCAGCTCGATCGCACTTTCAATGATGCCTTCAGAAGTCTCGACGGCTGGCTGGAGGAACTGCGCTGATGGCTCGTGAACACGAAGACAGACTGCGCAGTGGCATCGGCATGACGTCGCAGCGCACCCGTGAACGTCTGATCCAGCGTCTATATGAAGAAGGCCTGTCCAACGCCAAGGTGCTGGAAGTGATCCGCCGTACGCCGCGTCATCTGTTTGTCGATGAAGCGCTGGCGCATCGCGCCTATGAAGACACCGCGCTGCCGATCGGCCACAACCAGACCATCTCCCAGCCTTATATGGTGGCGCGCATGAGCGAGCTGCTGCTGGAGGCGGGGCCGCTGGACAAGGTGCTGGAGATCGGTACCGGTTCGGGCTATCAGACCGCCGTGCTGTCGCAACTGGTCGAGCGGGTATTTTCGGTCGAGCGCATCAAGGTTCTGCAGGATCGGGCCAAGGAACGCCTGGTCGAGCTCAACCTGCGCAATGTGGTGTTCCGCTGGGGCGATGGCTGGGAGGGCTGGCCGGCGCTAGCGCCATACAACGGCATCATCGTCACCGCAGTCGCGACTGATGTACCGCAGGCCTTGCTCGATCAACTGGCACCGGGTGGACGGATGGTGATTCCGGTTGGCTCGGGGGAAGTGCAGCAACTGATGCTGATCGTGCGTGAAGAACACGGCTTTTCCCGTCACGTATTGGGAGCTGTGCGCTTCGTGCCATTGCTCAATGGCCCGCTGGCCTGAGCATTTGTTTGCGGGCGCTGAATTCCTTGCGCCGGCCTGTGTCTTACACCGGCAGTGATGGTTTAAACGCTACGAATTGTCCAAGGGCAAACGTGTGCGTGAAGCGTTTTCGCATCTTTAACGGTAAAGCCGGTTCGGCCCGTTATACTTGCGACACTACTTGCCGCGATTCGGCATTCCACATATTTCAGCCACCACAAAGGGAGCGGCGGGTGAGTCTCACAGTCATTGCGCAGCGTATGGGTAACACGAGCTTTCAGCGCCTGGTGACTGGCCTTGTATTGAGCACCCTGCTGGTCGGTTGCTCCAGCACCAAATCGAGCAACGTGCGGGTGGTCGATCGCAACAGCGCGGCGGCCCAGCGTCCGGCCGTCACGACCGGGCAGTATGTAGTCCGTCCGGGCGATACGCTGTTTTCCATCGCTTTTCGCTACGGCTGGGACTACAAAGCCCTCGCGGCCCGCAACAATATTCCTACGCCGTATACGATCCACCCGGGTCAGACAATTCGCTTTGACGGCCGCACCGGTTCAACACCGACAGCGGTGGTGAGCAACGGCAGTTCCGCGCCATCATCGTCGAGCAAAACCACGGTAATCCGGCGCCAGGCGAATGGCACGACGACCACCACCGTGACCGGCTCCGGAGCCGCTGCTGCGGGGGCTGCACCGTCCGTCGCGAACAAATCGGCTCCGGCTCCGATGCCTCCACCGGGCCCGGCCCCGACCGGCTGGGGATGGCCATCTAATGGCATTCTGATTGGAAAATTCTCTTCAAACGGTAGTTTGAATAAAGGAATTGATATCGCCGGAGATTTGGGACAGCCTGTTTTAGCTGCGTCTGATGGGACGGTGGTTTACGCCGGGAGTGGCTTAAGGGGCTACGGCGAATTAGTCATCATCAAACACAGCGAAACCTACGTCAGTGCCTACGGACATAACCGCAGGCTGTTGGTACGGGAGGGGCAGCAGGTCAAGGTCGGACAGACAATTGCCGAAATGGGGTCCACGGGTACAGACCGGGTGAAACTGCATTTTGAGATTCGCCGCCAAGGTAAACCTGTAGATCCGCTGCAGTTCCTGCCCAAACGTTGATTTGAGGCCAGCCTGTTCCGTCGCGTAGAGGGGACAGGCTCCAGCGCTGCCAAGGATAAAGGCGTCGCTTGAGCTTGGGGTCGAACTCACCAAAGGACTATAACAATGGCTCTCAGTAAAGAAGTGCCGGAGTTTGACATCGACGATGAGGTTCTCCTTATGGAGGCCGGCATCGATTCGGAATCTTCGATGTCGAATGATGAAGGGGCTGCTCCACCTTCCGTTCGTTCCAAATCCAGACAATCCGCTTCACTTAAACAACACAAGTACATCGACTACACTCGGGCACTCGATGCCACGCAGCTGTATCTCAACGAAATCGGCTTTTCACCACTGCTCTCCCCGGAGGAAGAAGTTCATTTTGCGCGACTGTCGCAAAGTGGCGACCCTGCCGGGCGCAAGCGCATGATTGAAAGTAACCTGCGGCTGGTCGTGAAGATTGCCCGGCGTTACGTCAATCGGGGGCTGTCGCTGCTGGATCTGATCGAAGAGGGTAACCTCGGCCTGATCCGCGCAGTGGAAAAGTTCGATCCCGAGCGTGGCTTCCGCTTCTCGACCTACGCGACCTGGTGGATCCGTCAGACCATCGAGCGCGCGATCATGAATCAAACCCGGACCATCCGGTTGCCGATCCATGTGGTCAAGGAGCTCAACGTGTACCTGCGGGCGGCACGGGAGCTGACGCAAAAGCTCGATCACGAACCCTCACCCGAAGAAATCGCCAACCTGCTGGAAAAACCGGTGGGCGAGGTCAAGCGCATGCTCGGCCTGAACGAGCGGGTTTCTTCGGTCGATGTCTCGCTGGGTCCGGATTCGGATAAAACCCTGCTGGACACCCTGACGGATGACCGTCCGACCGATCCATGTGAACTGCTGCAGGATGACGACCTGTCGCAGAGCATCGATCAATGGCTCTCAGAACTGACCGACAAGCAGCGCGAGGTGGTCGTACGCCGCTTCGGCCTGCGCGGCCATGAGAGCAGCACGCTGGAAGACGTAGGCTTGGAGATCGGCCTGACCCGGGAACGGGTGCGGCAGATCCAGGTGGAGGGCCTCAAGCGCCTTCGCGAAATCCTCGAGAAGAATGGCCTGTCGAGCGAGTCGCTGTTTCAGTAAGCGCCTCACACGCCTGCCGCAAGAAGCCCCGACTGGTTCGGGGCTTTTTTATTGCTCGGATATTGGCTGATGACTGTCTGTGGCGAGGGAGCCTGCTCCCGCCGGGTTGCGCAGCAACCCAAAAAATTCATGAGCGCTACGCACTCAAGCGGGAGCAAGCTCCCTCGCCACAAAGTTCATTGCCGGACAAATGGTCAGCATTTCCATCGTTTGTAGTCTCGCGGTGTAAGCCTTGGCTTACTCTTTCGTAAGCGTTCCCCATTTTTGCAGGACGGTAGACGTCGACTTCTGCCGAGAGTCGTATTTAACCAATTGATTTATATGCTTATTTTTTAATATGAAGTGCTTATTACAGCGACTTTCACCCCGCCGGGCCGATTGCTCTCGGCAGGGAACTCTCTAGTATCAGCACTGTGTCGACGGACAGACACGCCCTTCAAGGAAGAGGGGAACGGACATCGCAGGACGCGATTCATCAGGACGATGAAAAGGAATACAGGGAATAGGGAAAAAATGTGGGCGGGTCAAACCGCCCCTTTTTTTGCCTGTAGAAAAGTAAATTCCGAAAAAGCAAAAAGGCCCGCAAGGGGCCTTTTGGTAACGCGCGACAGATCAGCGTTCGAGGTCTTTGATCTTGCCTTTGACGCCATCCCACTCTTCGGCATCCGGCAGCGATTCTTTCTTCTCGGTGATGTTCGGCCAGATTTCGGCCAATTCAACGTTCAGTTGAATGAACTCCTGCATATCCTCCGGAACTTCGTCCTCGGAGAAAATCGCGACGGCCGGGCATTCCGGTTCGCACAGGGCGCAGTCGATGCACTCGTCCGGGTGAATCACCAGGAAGTTCGGGCCTTCGTAAAAGCAGTCCACCGGACAGACTTCTACGCAGTCGGTGTACTTGCACTTGATGCAGTTGTCGGTGACGACGAAGGTCATTTCTAATTTTCTCCTCAGGCGGCGGCAGCGTAGCCCCTTCACGGTTGGGGTCGCCAGGTTCGGGAGCGATGTCTGCCAGCCAGGCTATTAGCCAGCAGCATCCCAAACCGCGCGAGATTCTAACAGCTTGAAGCCGTTTGCGTTATATCCGGTTCTTCGCTGCTTAGATCCGGTTCTTAAGTGCATATAACAATTCGAGCGCTCGACGCGGGGTCAGGTCATCGAGATCCACTTTCGCCAACTCATCGAGCACTGGGTGCGGCAGGCTGGCAAACATGTCGCTCTGCTGGGGGACCGCCGGTTTGCCTTTGACGGCAGGCTTGGGCGCTTCATGCGGCAATGCGGTGTCTTCCAGTCGGCTCAGGTGCTCACGGGCCCGCACGATCACTTCACTCGGCACGCCGGCCAGTTGCGCCACCGCCAGGCCGTAGCTCTGGCTGGCAGGCCCCGGCAACACGTGGTGCAGGAACACGATGCGCTCGTTGTGCTCAGTGGCGTTGAGGTGCACGTTGGCCACCAGCGGCTCGGCTTCCGGCAACACGGTCAGTTCGAAATAGTGCGTGGCAAATAGAGTATAGGCACGCAGATGCGCCAGACGCTCGGCGGCGGCCCATGCCAGGGACAGACCGTCGAAGGTGCTGGTGCCGCGACCGACTTCGTCCATCAGCACGAGACTGCGTTCGGTGGCATTGTGCAGGATGTTGGCGGTTTCGCTCATCTCGACCATGAAGGTCGAACGGCCACCGGCCAGGTCATCGCTGGAACCGATCCGAGTGAAGATCCGGTCCACCAGCGACAGTTCGCAACTGGCCGCCGGCACGAAGCTGCCGATATGCGCCAACAGTACGATCAACGCGGTCTGGCGCATGTAGGTGGATTTACCGCCCATGTTCGGGCCGGTGATTACCAGCATCCGGGTGTTGTCATCCAGGCTCAGGTCGTTGGCCACGAACGGCGTGGTCAGCACCTGCTCGACCACCGGGTGACGACCCTGGGTGATGCGCATGCACGGCTCGCTGACGAAGCGCGGGCAGTTCAGGTCAAGGTTCAGCGCACGCTCGGCAAGGTTGCTCAGCACATCCAGCTCGGCCAATGCGCCGGCAGTGTCCTGCAGCGGTGGCAACTGGCTGATCAGGTCTTCCAGCAGCGCCTCGTAGAGCATTTTCTCGCGAGCGAGGGCACGGCTCTTGGCCGACAGCGCTTTGTCTTCAAATTCTTTCAGCTCGGGCGTGATGAAACGCTCGGCGCCCTTGAGCGTCTGGCGACGGATGTAGTCTGCCGGAGCCGATTCCGCTTGCTTGCTCGGCAGTTCGATGAAGTAGCCATGAATGCGGTTATAGCCAACTTTCAGGTTGGCCAGACCGGTGCGGGCTTTTTCCCGGGCTTCCAGATCGATGAGAAACTGGCCGGCGTTTTCGCTCAGCGACTGCAGCTCGTCGAGTTCGCTGTCGTAACCGGTTTTCAGCACGCCGCCGTCGCGGATCACCGCTGGCGGGTTGTCGATGATGGCTTTTTCCAGCAGCGCCGCCAGTTCCGGGTAGGTGCTGGTGGTAGTCGCCAGGCGTTGCAGGTGCGGTGCTTCGAGGTCGGTCATCGCCACTTGCAGTTGCGGCAGGGCACCGAGCGCATCGCGCAGGCGAGCGAGGTCACGAGGGCGCGCATTGCGCAGACCGATCCGCGCGAGAATCCGCTCGATGTCGCCGATTTCCTTGAGCTGCGGCTGCAGCTTTTCGAAGCGATAGCCGTCGAGCAAACAAGTGATCGAGGTCTGGCGCGCCAGCAGCACGGTCAGATCGCGCAGCGGACGGTTCAGCCAACGGGTCAGCAAGCGGCTGCCCATGGCGGTCTGGCAGCGATCAACCACCGATTGCAGGGTGTTGTCGCGACCACCAGCCAGGTTAGTGTCGAGTTCGAGGTTGCGGCGGCTCGCGCCGTCGAGCACCACGGTGTCGTCCAGACGCTCATGACGCAGGCTACGCAGATGGGGCAGGGCGGTGCGCTGGGTTTCCTTGGCGTAGGCCAGCAGGCAACCGGCGGCGCCGATGGCCAGGGTCAGGGTTTCGCAACCGAAGCCTTTCAGGTCTTGTGTGGAAAACTGCTGGCAGAGACTTTTCAGCGCTGAATCACGCTCGAAATCCCACGGCGCGCGACGACGCACACCACGGCGTTTTTCCGCCGGCAGGTCTTTCGGCCAATCGTCCGGGATCAGCAGCTCCACCGGGTTGACCCGCTCCAGCTCCGCCAGCAGGTTTTCCCAGCCCTTGATCTCGAGCACAGTGAAGTTGCCGCTGGTGATGTCCAGCACTGCCAGACCGAACAGGCGCTCGTCGCCTAGCACGGCGGCAATCAGGTTGTCGCGGCGTTCATCGAGCAGCGCTTCGTCGCTGACTGTGCCCGGGGTAATGATCCGTACCACCTGACGTTCTACCGGGCCCTTGCTGGTGGCCGGATCGCCGACCTGCTCGCAGATCACTACCGACTCGCCGAGCTTGACCAGTTTCGCCAGGTAACCTTCCGCCGCGTGGTAAGGAATCCCGCACATCGGGATCGCTTGCCCCGCCGACTGGCCGCGCGCGGTCAGAGTGATGTCGAGCAACTTGGCCGCCTTCTTCGCGTCTTCATAGAAGATCTCGTAGAAGTCGCCCATGCGATAGAACATCAGCTGATCCGGGTGCTGATTCTTCAGGCGCCAGTATTGCTGCATCATCGGGGTGTGGGAGGACAGGTCGGAGACGGCTTTATTCATCGGATTGTCAGGTAACTCGTTAAATGATGTAGGGCAAAAGCGAGGGCAACCGCCGGGCTTTTCCGCGATGGGCGCAAGGTTACCATGGGCGGTCGGCTCGACGCAGGCATGACGGCCGGCTGACACTTTTTGCGTTTAATTGTGATTGATGCACGATTTATGCAAATCAGCATTTGTCTTCGGAAAAAACTTCAAGCACTATGCGCGTTATGCAAAAACGCAACGTATCCTCCGTCTTAAGAGCACTGCTCGACCAGCACGGGATCTCCCCCACGGAGCTCCACCGTCGCACCGGCGTGCCTCAATCAACGCTCTCGCGGATTCTCAGCGGGAAGATCGTCGATCCTTCGGATAAACATATCTCGAAGATCGCCGAATACTTCAATGTGAGCACCGATCAATTGCGTGGCCGCGCCGATGTCGCGATCGCGACCGATGGCGCGCGCGATGACGCGCATGCGGAACTCAAGGACATAAGCCTGTGGGACGACGATACCCCTGTCGATGACGACGAGGTGTCGGTGCCCTTTCTTCGTGAGGTTGAATTGGCTGCTGGATCAGGAAGATTCGTCATCGAAGAGAGCGAACGCTCTAGCCTGCGCTTCGGCAAGCGCAGCCTGCGCCACAACGGTGTGCAGTTCGACCAGGCCAAATGCGTGACGGTGCGCGGTAACAGCATGATGCCGGTGTTGCGTGACGGCGCCACGGTCGGAGTCAATGCCGGCAAGTGTGGCATCGGCGATATCATCGATGGCGACCTGTACGCGATCAACCACAACGGTCAATTGCGCGTGAAGCAGCTCTACCGCCTGCCGACCGGTATCCGTCTGCGCAGTTTCAACCGTGATGAACATCCGGACGAGGACTACAGCTTCCAGGATATGCAGGACGAGCAGATAGTCATCCTTGGTCACGTCTTCTGGTGGGGCATGTACGCTCGATAGGTACTCCCCTTCGCATAAAACCCGCCTCATGGCGGGTTTTTTTTCGCCTGAACAAAACCCTCGGCGCCTTGATTTATGCGGTCTGCATGCGTCCGTGCATTCATCGCGCATAAATAAATGCATTTATGCATTGACTGTATATGCATCCATGCATATTCTTGCCACCAAGCCGCTCGACAAAGCGGCTGGCAACAACAGCTCTTTAGTTCCACAAGAACAGGCAGCGATGAACCGGCCTCAACGGTTCAGAGGGTTGGCAACTGACCCGGGTGTGCAGCGTAAAGCACCAAGAGCAGTTATCCGGCGGGCAGGGACCGCGGTCGGAAAAACAATTTGAATGGACTCGTACCGCGCCAGTAGCGCCGAAAAGTCAGCTTCCTTCTCGGATACGGGATTTGAAGGAAGGCGAAGGAACGCATTACTGAAAAGCCCGGCGTAATGCCGGGCTTTTTGGAATGCCTACCTTGTTCGCAATAACCCCTGAGGCGTTACCCATCAATCCTTTCACGGAAGAGAAACCCGAATATGTTTAAGAAATATCTTGCTCCGTTCCTGGCCAGCGCAATGTTGCTCGGTGCAGGCACGAATGTGCTGGCAGCCAACTTGTTGGTCAACGGCAGTTTTGAACAGTCGACCTGCGGTGGTGGCTGCATTCTGGACACTCCCGCCAAAACCAATGCGATCACCGGCTGGACAACCTTTCTGTCCGGTGCCGAGTACTTCAACATGCCAAATGCAATTGGCGGCTCCGTCGCAGCCGACGGCGTGATGATCGTAGATCTGGCCAATTATGTTTATGGCAATGGTGGCGGGATTCAACAGAACTTCGCCACGACCATCGGGGCGAAGTACCGACTCACCTTCAGCGCAGGTAATTCGCGGTTTGCCAGCCGCTCCGGTGACGGTGTCATCCAGGTCAAAGTGGCCGGGCAAACGTCGACGTTCAATACCCCGACGGCTAAAGGTGTTGCAGTGGAGTGGAGCACCATCACTTACGAATTCACCGCCATCACAGCGCAGACAACGCTCGCGTTTTTCAACGAGCAAAACCCGAACGCCAACTTCGCCTTTATCGATAACGTCATTGTTGAGCGCCTGTAGCGCCCATAACCGGGGAGCAGCGTGGGTTGGCTTTTCACCGTTCTTTATTCATCCGCACTTACAGGAGGCGTGACATGACAAACGAGCAACAAGCGTTGGCGGACATGCCGATCTGGCTGGTCATCCTCCTCGCTGTAGTGGGCGGGGTGTCCGGCGAAATGTGGCGCGCCGACAAGGAGGGCGCCCGTGGCTGGTCATTGCTGCGGCGTCTGGCCCTGCGCTCCGGCGCCTGCATGATCTGCGGAGTCTCGGCGATCATGCTGCTGTATGCAGCCGGGCTTTCGATCTGGGCGGCCGGCGCCTTCGGTTGCCTGACCGCCATGGCCGGGGCCGACGTGGCCATCGGTCTGTACGAACGCTGGGCCGCCAAGCGCATCGGCGTCTGCGAAGTTCCCCCGCCGCGCGATCCCCAGTAACTCAAAACTTTCCTGCCTCGCTGCAACTGATGCGGCGGGGCTGCGCGTGGACAATTGAAAAGGAGGTCATGCATGCCCGCACCGATCCAGCAGCCTTCGCAGCTGTTCACGGCGATGGCGACAACCTTGCGCAACAGCGCCGGCCTGAATCTGCAGGTCGGCAATCACGACGACTTCACAACACCCGGCGCTCAGGCCTGGGCGTTGATCGACTTCGACCGTAATGCACCGGGTGCACGTGCCGCTGACGGGCGAATTGCCCACGTCATGACGGTATCGCTGCAAGTCATTCCGGCACTTTCTGCGAGCGCATTTGCCGCCTGCGACCTGATCGCCGTACTGAAAAACCTGATCACCGACAACCGTTGGAACCTGCCCGGCGCTCAATGTGATCTACCGATGAACATTGATGGTTTGCCGTCAGTGCTCACACGCGCCGAGCAGCAATACAAGGCATGGACGCTGACTTTCACCCAGACCCTCTACCTCGGTCCGACGCTGCTCGACGACCCGCTCGGCACGCCGAAATTCGCCCGTACCTGGGAAGTCAGCGACATCGACGACCCCGACCAATACACCGCGCTGGAGGCCTGACCGATGTTCGACGCATTACTGCGCATGCAACTGGGGCCGATCATCGAGCGGCTGGCCGAGATGGAAGCGGAAATCGACGACCTGCACCGCCGAGCCGAGAGTTTCTGTCGCATCGGCGTCTGTCAGGCAGTCGATGCCGCGAGCAACACCTGCCAAGTCAGCCACGGAGGATTGCTCACGCCGGCGATCAAGTTCTTCAACCCGAGCGCCGGAGCGCAGAGCGAGTCACGAATTCCCAGCGTGGGCGAGCAGTGTCTGCTGCTCAACTACGGCAGCGGTGAAAGTGGCGCGCAAAGCGTGGCGTTGTTTGGTTTGAACAGTGACCGCTTTCCACCGACGGCAACGGTACCGACGCTGACGCGCCGGGTGCATGTCGATGGCACTGAAAGCGGCTACGACGACGCTACACACACCCTGCACTGGCAGAACGGCCCGGCGGCTTTCACCGGTTCTCGCGAATCGCTTGCACTGAGCATCGGCCCGGCACAACTGACGATGACGCCACAGCTGATCAGCCTGCAACTGGGCGGCGTCGGCCTGAGCATCGACGCCTCGGGCGTGCACTTCAGCGGCCCGTTGGTGGATCACCAGGGCCGCGTCATCAGCCCCTGAATCAAGAGCTTCCCATGATCGGAATCGATAGAGACTCCGGGGCCACGGTCGACGACTGGCTGCAGTTCGTGCAGCGCGCGACCCGGGCCCTGACCACGCCGCTGGGCACCCGGCAAAAAAGGGCCCTTTATGGCTCGCTGATCCCCACGCTGCTGGGGCAGAACCTCGGTGACGACGTTCTGCTTCTGGCCCAGAGCCACGCGGCTCAGGCGTTCTACAACACGCAGAACGGGATCAGTGATTTTCAGCCGAGCGTGATCGTCGCCAGCCGTCACGGCGCCGGTCTGCTGCTGCGTTTCGCCGGCACCTGGAAAAACCGTCAACAGACATTCGAGGTCGTGACATGAGCATGTTGATCCCCGGCCAGAACCAATTGGCCGAACCGGCGCTGATCACCGTCGACGCCTTCGAAGACTTGCTCGCCGAGTTCAAGACTTTCGTCGTCGAATACGTCGGCGCCCGGGCGCCGGACAGCGCGGCGAAACTCAAGACCAGCCTCGACAACGAGAGCGAGCTGCTGACCTTGGCGCTGGAAGCCTTCTGCGTGCGTCTGCAAACCCATGAACGCAAATACAACGCCCGCATCAAGCAGATGCTGGCGTGGTGGGCGACCGGCAGCAACCTCGACGCCCGCCTAGCGGACATGGGCCTGGAGCGCCAGTTGCTCGATGCGGGTGACCCTGCGGCATTCCCGCCGGTACCACCAATTTATGAAAGCGACGACGACGCCCGGCTGCGTTATTACCTGGCGCCACATGCCCCGGCAGCGGGCTCGCGAATGCAGTATCGCCGCGAGGTATTCACCCTCGGTGAACGGCCGACAGTGAAGGTCGAATCCACCGACGCCGGTGTGGTGAATGTCACCTACACCTTCAACCCGGACGGCCTCGCTGCACAGGTCAAGGACGGCAACGGTCGCCGCACGGCGCCTGGCGAAGTGCAGGTCACGGTGTTGTCGCGAGACGGCGATGGCACGCCATCCGCCGCATTGCTCGATGGCGTGCGTCAGCACTTCGACCGCCCTGATGTGCGACCGGAAACCGACCTGGTCACGGTCAAGGCTGCGGACATTCAACGCTACAAGATTCGTGTGGTGGCCAAGATCAATTCCGGCCCCGACTCGGGCCTGACCAAAGTCGCCGCGCAGCAACAATTGCAGGCCTACGCCGACAGTTGCCATCGCCTCGAAGGGCGGGTCGACCCGAGCTGGATCGACTACACGCTGCACAGCGCTGGCGCCGTGCAACTGCAGATTCTTGAACCGCTGGAGCCGATCATCACCAGCGCCTTCGAGGCGCCGTACTGCACGGCGGTCGAGGTCGAGGTGCTGACACTATGAGTGAGCCAACGCATAGCCCGACGTTGCTGCCGGCCAACAGCTCTCCACTCGAACGTGGACTGGATCTGGGCTTCGGCGCACTGCTTGATCGCATCGCGCCGCCGTTTCCCGAGCTGATGAATCCGAGCGAAACACCGGTCGCATTCCTGCCGTATCTGGCAGCGGATCGCGGTGTCGCCGAATGGAGCACCAGCGCACCGGAAGCGGAAAAGCGCCTGACCGTCGAACTGGCCTGGCCCACCGCACGCCAGGCCGGTACTCGCAAGGCGTTGGAAAACGCGGCCAAGGGTTTGCAACTGCGCCCCGACATCCGCGCATGGTACGAACAGACGCCGCCCGGCGTGCCTTACAGCTTCAGCGTGCGCGCCTTCAGCGACCAGCCCTACAGCGCAGAAATCGACGCCCGTCTCGACCGACGCCTGGCCGATGCCAAGAGCGAACGGGACCTTCTCTCGGTAACAGTTGGCTTGAGCGCGTTCGGCAGTCACTCCATCGCCGCCGCGACCTTTTGCGGTGAGCTGACGACGATCTATCCGGTATTCATCGAAGGGCTTGAAACCTCTGGCGAGGCGTTCATGGCCGCAGCTTTGTACACCGTCGAAACATCCACTATTTATCCCCAGGGGGCCTGAATGGCTGACTATTACACCCTGCTCACCAACGCAGGGATTGCCTACGAAACGGCGTGCAAGGCCGCGGGCGTGCCGATCAAGTTGACGCAGATTTCTGTCGGCGACGGCGGCGGCGCGGTCTACAACCCGGCCGCGACCGCCACCGCGCTGAAACGCGAAGTCTGGCGCGGGCCGCTCAATGCGCTGTTCCAGGACGAGAAGAACCCGAGCTGGCTGCTCGCCGAAGTGACCATTCCGCCGGACGTTGGCGGTTGGTACGTGCGAGAAGCGGGGCTGTGGACCGACACCGGGATTCTCTACGCCATCGTCAAATATCCGGAGTCGTTCAAGCCGGTGCTGGCGACGTCGGGCTCGGGCAAAGAGTTCTACATTCGCTCGATTTTCGAGACCAGCAATGCGTCGTTGGTAACGCTGCTGATCGATGACACGGTGGTCAAGGCCACACGTGCCTGGGTCATGAGTTATCTCGCCGAAGAACTCGGCAAACTCGATGGCAAGCAATCGGTGCGCGTTGCGGCCTCCACCAACATCGTGTTGAACGGTGCGCAGCAAATTGACGGTGTCGCCGTGGTTGCCGGCGACCGTGTGCTGCTGGCGAACCAGACCTTGGTCAAGGACAACGGCCTGTGGATCGTCGCCAATGGCGACTGGGTGCGGGCGACTGATGCCAATACCAGCGCCAAGGTCACGCCGGGCCTGACGGTCATGGTCGAGGAGGGTACGGCGAACGGCGATTCGCTGTGGCACCTGACCACCAACGCGCCGATCACCCTCGGCACCACCGCGCTGACGTTCAAGATGCTCGCCGGGCGCACGGGGATTGCTGCCGGGACTTACAAGAGCCTGACGGTTGATGAATATGGTCGAGCGACGGCAGGTGCGAATCCTGAAACGTTGGCCGGGTTTGGCATCAAGGATTCCTACACCAAGGCTGAAGTCGAGGCGTTGATTGCCAAGGCATCGGCATTGCCGGTGGGTTCGATTGTGGCGTTCCCGGTGGATGCACCGCCGCCGGGTTTTCTGGAGCTGGATAACAGCGTCAAGAGCAGTGCGACTTACCCGGACTTGAGCGCTTATCTGGGAGGCAAGTTCAACAAGGGTGATGAGGGCGTCGGGAATTTCCGTTTGCCGGAAGCGCGTGGGGAATTTTTACGCGGTTGGGATCATGGACGGGGAGTCGACCTGGGACGTCAAGTCGGTAGCCTTCAGGCTGATGATTATAAAAGTCACAGTCACCGGTACTTTGACAGCGTAGCTGCAAACATTGACCCTTTTGGGGGGACGGGCGCTGGAGTTGTTAACGGTGTCGTAACACCTCCCGCTACGGGTGGGTATCTGGCAACTTCAGGGCCTGATTCAAACAATCTGACGTCGCCCACAACTACCGTCAATGCAGGGGGAAATGAAACTCGCCCACGCAACATCGCCGTCATGTGGTGCATCAAAGCCTGGAACGCCCCGGTCAATCAGGGAACCATCGATGTAGCCGCACTGGCCAAGGAAGTCGAACGGCTCAAATCCGCTGTTCCGGTGGGGGCCGTTCTGGCATTCCCGACGGGGATCGTCGCGCCGGGTTATCTGGAACTGGATGGCAGTGTGCAGAGCATTGCGACTTATCCGGATCTGGCGGCTTTTCTCGGTACCACTTACAACAAGGGAGATGAGGGCGCGGGCAACTTCCGCTTGCCGGATTCGCGCGGTGAGTTTCTCCGTGGTTGGGATCATGGGCGTGGTGCTGACACGGGGCGGGCAATTGGTAGCTGGCAAGTAGGCACCGCAACTTATGGCGATGGTGATGGTGTCAATCTGCCGATCCCGAACCTGAATGACCCCAAACATGTGAGGGTTCTTGGGCTTGAGTACGACACGACTCCGGCGGTTGTCGAGTCCGTGACGGTTAATGGCACGACTACTGCTGCCTCGCAAGGGCTCAACATGGATGGAGTGCAGACTCCGGGTACCGCCTATATCGGCGTGGACTTCATGCGGTCAAGGCCTCGAAACCTCGCCGTCATGTGGTGCATCAAAGCTTGGAACGCACCTATCAATCAGGGAAGCATCGACATCGCCTCTCTGGCTACTGAAGTCAAACTGGCTCGCCTAAATGGTGCGGAAGTAGGCGCCATGCGTAATCTGAGAATATCGCTGCCTGTCGCTACTTCCGTTGCAACGGTTACTGCTGATCAACTGATTGTCGAGCAACCGGGTGTCGCGCAGTACAAGTTGTCGAATCTCAATCTATCGCTCGATCTGACAACCGTCGGTGCAGGTGGCATGGACACCGGTATCGCTCCAGCAAACGGCAGTGTCGGGATTTACGTCATCTACAACCCCGAGTTGAAGGTTGCGAAGCTGCTGGGCGTCAATGCGACATTGAGTACCGCTCCTGAAATTTATGCGGGCACGAATATGCCCGCCGGTTATAGCGCCAGTGCGCTGGTCAGCGTGTGGCAAACCGGTGCCAGTCGATTGATGAACCCCGGCATTCAACATCAGCGTTCAATTTCCATTGCTCGGACGGTAGTGCTGGAAAACGGCATGTCGATGTCGCCGACACCGATCTCGCTGGCCTCTGTTGTTCCGAAGAATGCAAAAACCGTCGGTGGCTACATTCATTACATTGGTAGCGCTGATTTTCCGGGCGGTGGCTCTCTGGGGCTTTCTCCGGATGTTACCGAAGTAGGTATGAAAGCATGCGGCATTGGTGGAATCGTCGGACTGGGTGTTCTAAGTCCGTTCTCGGACCTGGTCATGGCGACTCCACAGATGATCTATTACCGTCTCTATGCGTCGGTCTCTCGTGCAAACGATGTCCACATCTCCCAATACACTTTTTAAGGAGTCATCTATGTTGAGAGCCTACTCAAATGTGGGGACGACCTTTCGATGTGTCGCCTCGGACTGGCCATTGGCTGACGGTGAAGTACTCTTCGACCATGAACCCACCCTTCAGGAACTGGAAAACTCATTTGGTTTCGCGAACGGCGAGCTGGTCTTGAAGCGCCAATTGGACCTGATTGCGCAGGAGCGATTTCGCCGAGAAGGTTCGGGTATCGTGGTCGCCGGTTTGATTATCGATTCATCCCGTGACAGTCAATCGCTGATTGCTGGAATGGCGGTTTCCGCGATGCTCGATCCTGAATATCGTTGCAGCTACAAGTCTGTTGCCGGGTTTGTCGATTTGACAGCTCAACAGATCCTGCAAATTGCACAGGCTGTACGGTCTCATGTTCAGGCCTGTTTTGATCGGGAAAAAGCGCTGTCCGAGTCTGCTCGAGCAGGAACGTTCGGCAACGAAATGCTGACCGAGGGCTGGCCAGATTCCTTGCCTGAAACGCCAGTCCCAAACCTTCAGTAAAACACCCCTGCACCCCGGGGCGTTTTCTTGTCCGCTTAAAACAAATCAACACCCGCCAAGCCCCTCCCCACGAGGGGCTTTCCCGTTTATGGAGAAACGAAAAATGGCAACCCGCCAAACCTACACCGTGCTCGTTCCATTCCCCACCGGCGGTGGGCACTGGTCGAGCGTCGGTCAAGACCTTGATCTGCTCGACGTCGAGGCCAGTGCGCTGCACAGCGCCGGTCGACTGGAACTGAAAACACCCTCCACCCAGGCCAAAAAGGCCGCTGCCAAGAAGGCTGACTAACCATGGCTGAGGTTTTGAACTTCGAGCACAACGGCATTACCGTCAATGCCACTGAATCCCCCGAGGCCATGGGTGGCCTGGGTGACAACGTCATCGGTCTGGTCGGCACCGCGCCGAAAGCCGATCCGCTGATTCCGCGTAACGCACCGTTTCGCATCAACAGCTTCACCACTCATGCACTGCTCGATCCGACCGGTTCGGAAGAGGGCACCCTTTATCACGCGGTTTACCAGATCCTCAAAGTGGTCAAGGTGCCGGTGTACGTGGTGATCGTCGAAGCGGGCGCAACCCCGGCCGACACTGTCAACGCGGTGATCGGCGGTGTTGAGCCAGCCACCGGCCGCAAACTCGGCCTGGCCGCACTGGGCAGCGTCCCGGAAGACCTGACCATCATCGGCGCGCCGGGCTTCACCGGCAGCAAAGCGGTGGCCAGTGAGTTCGCTTCGTTCGGCAAGCGTATCAAGGCCCGTGTGGTACTGGACGGCAAAGACGCTTCGGTCGCTGATCAAGTGGCGTACAGCCAGGAACTGGGCGGCGCCGACCTAGGCTTCGACCGTTGCCTGGTGGTGCACAACATGCCCGCCGTGTACTCGAAAGCCGCGAAGAAAAACGTCTTCCTCGCGCCGTCCAGCCTGGCGATTGCCGCGCTGGCCAAGGTCAAGCAGTGGGAGAGCCCGGGCAACCAAGTGACCTACGCCGAAGACGTGTCCCGCGTCGTTGAGTACAACATCCTCGATACCTCCACCGAAGGCGATCTGCTCAACCGCTACGGCGTGAGCTACTACGCCCGCACCGTGCTCGGTGGCTTCTCGCTGCTGGGTAACCGTTCGATCACCGGCAAGTTCATCAGCTACGTCGGTCTTGAAGATGCGATCAGCCGCAAGCTGGTCAAGGCCGGCCAGAAAGCCATGGCCAAAAACCTGACCAAATCGTTCATGGATCAGGAGGTCAAGCGCATCAACGACTGGCTGCAGACCCTGGTCGCCGACGAAACCATTCCTGGCGGCAGCGTCTATCTGCACCCGGAACTCAACAGCGTCGAGAAGTACAAGAACGGCACCTGGTACGTGGTCATCGACTACGGCCGCTACGCGCCGAACGAACACATGGTTTATCAACTCAACGCCCGCGATGAAATCATCGAGCAGTTCCTGGAGGACGTTCTCTAATGTTTACCAACCGCGTAAGACAGGCCATCGCGGCCACCCTGCAAGGCCTGCCGTTGTCGGCGACCGTTGAGGAGTTCACCCCGCCGAAAATCGATTTCGACATGGAAAGCATGACGGGCGGGCGCTTCATCGTTGAGGAAATGGCCAAGAGTGCCAAGGCTCTGAACGCCACGCTCAAGCTGCAAGGCACCGGTGCAGAAGTGTTGCTGGCGATGGGGGTGAAGCTGGGCGACGACATCCTGCTGAACGTGCGTGAAGCCGGTCAGGATCAGGACGGCAACACCTGGTTCACCTATCACACCATCGGCGGCAAGCTCAAAACCATGGGTGAAGACGCGATCAAGATGGGCGGCAAAGCCCTGACGACTCTGGAGTTCTCCTGCCGCACCTACAACCGCCTGGAAAACGGCATCCCGGTGATCGACATCGACGTACGCACCCAGAAATTCGTGCTCAACGGCGTCGACATCCTTGGTGATGCGCGCCGTGCGGTGCTGATGCCGTAGTCCGTTACACCGCAAAACCTGTGGGAGCGAGCCTGCTCGCGAAGAGGCCATCACATTCGCTACCTATGTGACTGTAAGACCGCTTTCGCGAGCAGGCTCGCTCCCACACTGGGTCGGGTTGACTGGCCCCATTGCGCAATACCCCCTCAAGAATCACCAAGGAATTCATACATGTCGTGGATGCCACCCAAGCATGACCTGCTGTCGCCGATCACCGGCGACGACGGCGCGCAGATCGAACAGATCCAGCTCAAGCCGCTGTTCTACGCCGCGCAAAAAGAAGCGCTGGAACGCGCCGGCGATGATGAAGACGATCAGTTCTTCGAACTGGCGCTGCTCGCCACCGGCCTGTCGGTCAAGGAACTCGACCAGCTCAAACGCCCGGACTACGTGAGCATCGCCCAGTACGTGCACGAGATGTCGACCCGTCCGGCGTCGTACTTTCTGGAGCAGGTCGAGGATGCAGAAAAGTCCGCCGATCCTGACCAGGTGCAACTGCTGCAACCGCTCGCCGTGACTGGCCGCACCGTGACCTCGCTGTCGCTGGAAATGCCGGCACTGCGCGCCACCAAAGTGATGAAGAAACTGAAAACGGCCAAGGAACGCGCCGAGTTCATCACCGCGCATTGCACCGGTCTGATGATCCCCGATCTGGCCCAACTGAGCGTCCCGGACTGGACCCAATTGCAGGTGCGCATCGACGATTTTTTAAACCAGCCGGCGGCCTACTTTCGGAACGCGACATCGAAGTAATCCTCGATATCGTCCCGCTCATTTACCCGGTAAGTGAAGCGGAGATTCTGGAATGGGACGCCGAAAAGGCGTTGCGCCGCTACGACATAGCGATCACTCGCCTTGGCGTGAAACAGGAGTAGAGCGGCATGGCAGACACATCGTTTTCGCTGATGTACGCCGCGCAAACCGGCGGCGCGGGTTCCGGTTTGTCGGCAGGGGGATCGGCCACAGACAGCCTGATCAACCCACTGTCCGAACTGAAAGAGGCGCTGCTCACGGCCAGCCTGGACATCCGCAGTCTGGTGCGTGAACAGATCAAACTCGGCGCCGTTGTCCTGGGGCTGAACACGGCCTTGGCATCGTTCAAGGTGCCAATGGTAACTGCCGCACCGGCGGCTGGCGGCGAAAGCAAGTCAAAGCTCAAGGCTGAGATTGAACAACGCTCGCCTCCGGCCTACCTGCAATCGGCCATGGCCCTGGAAACCGCCATGGCCCAGATCAAGCAGGTTCAAGGCCTGAGTGGCGACCTCGACACGCTGTCGAAAGCCAACCTTGAACTGGCCACCGACAAACGAGTTGCCGGCAGTGGGGCGACGGTCGTGGATCTGGTGCAGGTCGAAGTCGCGGCTGGCCGATCCGGGATTGGCGCGGGTCTCAAGGGCGCCGACAAGGAACAGGTGCTGCTGGACTTTGCCCAGGATGCAGCGGTCAATGCGTCGGCGTTCGGCATCAGCCTGAAGTCGGCCGGTGAAATGCTGTCGGCCTGGCAATTGTCGATGAAACTGGATCGCACTCAAGGTCAGCTGCTGGCCGATGCGACTCAGCATCTGGGCAACAGCGGACTGAATGCGACGGCTGCCGACATCGGCTCGGTCGTGCAGCAATCCGGCGAGTCGGCCGTTGCAGTGGGGATCCTGCCCGAGCAGTTGGCGGCGCTGTCAGCCGCGTTGCTCAACGCTGATGTCGACAAGGCCGGTGCCGGCGCGGCGGTGAAACGTATCAGCGCAGCCCTGGACAAAGGCACCCAAGGCTCGGCGGCCGAGCAGTCGGCGTGGAAGGCGTTGGGCCTTGATCCCGGCAAGTTGACTGAAAACGTACCGGACAACCTTGTCAAAGCGTTGGCGGCATTGAAGCAACAACCGGCAGAGCAGCAAACGGAGCTGGTCAAGACACTTTTCGGTGGTAACGACGGTGTGCGCAAACTGCTGGCGAAACCCGAAGACCTGCAAAAAGCGTTTTCGCTGGTTGCGCCGGCCAAACTGGAAGGAACGTCGACGCTTGTGCCATCGCAAGCGACCCAGGGCAGCCTCGCATCGCCATTCAAGGGTGAGGGGGGCGTGCGCCAGTGGATGGGCAAGCCCGGGGAGGCTCAGACGCCGCTTTCATTGCTCAAGCCTGATGATCCACTGACACCGGCTTACAGCGGCGCGATTCAACGCAGCGCCGAGCCTGCGGGTAAAGATCCTCAGCGAAGCTGGAACGCGTTCGATGCCAGTCTCAATCGTCTGATCACGGCGTTGGCACCGGATGCGACCGGCACGCTGGACTCGCTGACGAATATGACCAATGGCGTGGCCGATATGGCTGAAGCCCATCCCAAGACCTCGACGGCATTGGCCCTTGCGGGCGCTGGACTGTCGGCCATCGTGGTGGCGGTGATGGCCAAGGCATTCGGCAATTTCACCGACAAGCTGCTCAAGGGCGTCGCTTCAAAATTGCCGCTTGGTCTTGGCGGTTTGATTGCCGATATTGAAGACCCGAAAGCCAAGAAAACGTCTGCCGGAAATGGCGCGGGTCATGACTGCTGCTGCAAACCGCTGGGCGGCGGGACAGGCGACAAACTCAAGCCTCGCCGGTCAAGCACCAAGCCTCGGGTCAGACGTGAACAAACCGGTCGAGGCGGGAAAAGCCCCCGCACGGTGCCTCCTCGGCCACTACGGATCAGTGCACCGCCGGCGTCGCCGGCACGACCCGTTCTGCCCCGCATGTCCGGCACGTCCTGGCCGGCAAGCATGACCGCATTTGCAGGGTCATCAGCCGTCAGTCCTGCCCCGGCCGCTTCACTGTCCGGTTCTTACGCCAAGGCAGGCAGACTGCTTGCCAAACGGGCACCGCCGCTGCGGTTGCTCAGTGCCGGATATGAAATGGTCACCGGCGTCATGAAGGGCGATACGCGTGCCGTCGTGTCGTCCGGTGCCTCGTTGGCCGGGTCTTCTGCTGGGGCCGCCGTCGGTGCAGCACTTGGCACGTTGATTTTGCCCGGTGTGGGCACGGCAATTGGCGGGTGGCTCGGAAGCATGGCGGGGGGCGCGATCGGTGAATCCTTGGGCGACAAGCTAGGGACACAAGTCGATCGTCTCGGCTCACCTGCACAGGTCAGCAAAGACCTTATCGCGACTTCGGCGATTTCCACGATCCCCGGGGCACCTGCGATCACAGCCGCCAGCCAGCCGGTCACGTTCAACTCAACCATTAACATCAATGGTCAGGACCAGACCAGCGCCCAGGCACTGGCCAATCTGGTGGTGCAAACCACCATGGGGCAGTTGGGCCAGATCATGCCGACCAATTCCCTCGCCACACGACGTGACGCAGCCCTGACCGATGGAGTCGCCACATGAAACAACAAATGGCCTTGGGCAGTTTCATCTTTGGCCTGTCACGCGGCTTTGCCTACAGCAGTTTTCTGCGCAAGTCCGACGGCGGCTGGACGGAACTGCAGATTCTCACCAGCAAACCCAAGTCCCATCAAATTGGCCAGAAACCCGAAACCCTGACCATCACCGGTAAATCAATGTACGCGGTGGCCATGGATCGGCTGGATGAGCTGCGGGCGCTGCAAGCCCTTCTTGTGCCGCTACCGCTGATTGATGGCATCGGCCGTAATTGGGGCCTGTGGCGAATCACCATGGTTCAGGAAACCCAGACCTGCATCATCGATGATGGTACGGCAATGGTGGTCGACTGGACCCTTGAACTGGCGGAGTTCAACAATGCGTAAGGTACGAAGCATGGCCGGCGATTCGGTGAATCTGTTGCTCTACCGTGAAACCGGTCGCAGCGATGACAGCGCCGAAGAAGCCCTGTGGAAACTCAACCCGACCTTGGCCGAACGTGGTCCGATTCTCCCGGCAGGTGTCTGGGTGACACTGCCGGAACTCGACAGCAAACCCGCCGCGATCAAACCGGTTCTGGCCTGGGACTAAGGAGGTTGCATGACACAGGGATTCACCCCGGCGATCGAAATCTACGGGGCCAACAAAGACTTGCTGAATCAGCGTCTGATCAGTTGGGAGCACGTTGATGCTGCCGGGATGGAGTCCGATCAACTGACACTGGTGATCGACCTGGAAGGCCTCGAAGGCTTGCCGACCCTGGGCGGAACCATCGGCCTGCGGGTGGGTTATCTGGAATCCGGGCTGGTCGAAAAGGGCCAATTCAAGGTGACCAGACTGACACCAACGCTGTTCCCGCTGCGCCTGACGCTGGTCGCTACGGCCGCGCCTTTCAGCGGCAAGGACGAAACCGGATTCAAGGAACGGCGTACGGCCAGTCATGGCCCCACCACCCTTGGCGCACTGTTTCGCGAACTGGTCTCGCGGCACGGTTTTTCGCCGCGCGTCGATCCTGAACTGGCGCTGATCCGGATTGCTCATATCGACCAGTCGAACGAAACCGACATGAGCTTCATCACGCGACTGGCAAAGAAGTACGACGCGGTGGCCAAACCGTTCAACAACCTCTACGTGCTGGCTAAACCGGCGCAGTTGAAAAACCTCTCGGGCCAGGTGATACCGGACGTCAGGCTGTCGGTGACCAGCAACAATCGGCCGGGTGATCACGCCTTTATCAGCGCGACACTGGAAGAGACTGCCCGCACCCAGAATCAGGGTTGCAAGACCTGCTTCTGGGACGGTGCTCTTGGCAAGCTGCAGGAGGTGATCACCGGTTCCGCGCCCTACAAGGTCATTCGCCAGAAACAGGCGAGTGAAGAAGAAGCCAAGGCCATCGGCGAAGCCGAAGTGCGCAAGATGCTGCGCGAGAAATACAAGCTGAAGGTCACTTGCCCGGGCGACCCGCTACTGGCTGCCGAAGGCCTGTTGGTACTCGATGACACCTGGCCAGACTTCATGCGCGGTCGCTGGTCGATCGAAAAAGTCACCGCCAGCGGCAAGCGCGAGGAAAGCTATCGCTGCCTGATCGAAGCAACCGGCCTCGATCCCAAGGCGGACGCCAAAGCCTGATCACTCTTTCTCAGAGCGACAACCCCCCCTGTGGGAGCGAGCCTGCTCGCGAAAGCGGTGGATCAATCAACACTGTTTTTGAATGTAAGTCCG
>NZ_CATKPP010000032.1:0-601 GCF_949767635.1 Pseudomonas sp. IT-93MI4 | reverse complement strand
GGCCGCCGCCGGCTCGCACACCACCCCGGCCAGACCCATCAGTGAAACCACACTGACAATCGAACTGCCGGTCACCGTGCTGGCATTCAACCTGAGCAAAACCGTCACCGTGACGTACACCGTCACCCGCAACGGTGCGCCCCGGACCTCGTTGCCGCTGTTGTTGAATGTTGGCACTTTTTCGGACTCAAGCTTGAAATCGCCGGTGATCATGGAAGCCGACAACGATGGCGAAGGCCCGGAATTCAATGTGGCTAATCTGACTGCCAACGCAGTCGCTCGCATAGATGTCTGGCCGTTGATAGCTACCGGTCAGCGTATGTGGATGCGTCTGACCGGAACCAATGCCAACGGCACTGCGTACATCAACGATATTGCACCTGGGGATCCTGTCACTCAGCCGTTGATCGATAGGGGCTACCAAAATCGCGGACTCACTCAAGCAGCAATGAAAAACCTGAAAGATGGCAGTGACTTGACCATCGAGTGCAAAACGACGTTCAACAAGAGCACGAATGAAAGCGAGGCGGTGCCCTTCCCCGTGCGCACTTACACGATCAAAGCGGTTGAGGATGTGCGCCCCGACATTACCCGAGTGGAA
>NZ_CATKPP010000031.1:0-607 GCF_949767635.1 Pseudomonas sp. IT-93MI4 | reverse complement strand
TGCCGCCGGCGGCTCGTACACCACCCCGGCAAAACCCATCAGTGAAACCACGCTGACAATCGAACTGCCGGTCACCGTGCTGGCATTCAACCTGGGCAAAACCGTCACCGTGACGTACACCGTCACCCGCAACGGTGCGCCCCGCACCTCGTTGCCGCTGTTGTTGAATGTTGGCACCTTGCCGGACTCAAGCTTGATCCTGCCGGTGATCATGGACGCCGACGATGACGGCGAGGGCCAGGAGTTCAACGTAGGGAATCTGACCAGCAATGCCACCTATCGCATGGGCGTCTGGCCGTTGATTGCCACAGGCCAATATGTCTGGCTGCGTCTGAAAGGGACGAACGCTGATGGCAGCGACTACAACCTGCAGATTCATACGGCACCGGGTTCAATGGTCAGCGACAAGTGGCTCGATCAAGGCTATTACGAGCGGAGCATCGCCTTTGCAGGCTTGAGAAACCTCAAAGATGGCAGCCCGCTGACCATGGAGTTCAAAGCCGCGTTCGGCAAGAGCACGGATGAGAGCGAGGCGGTGCCCTTCCCCGTGCGTACTTACACGATCAAAGCGTTTGAGGATGTGCGACCAGAAATTACCGAATCGAAA
>NZ_CATKPP010000030.1:0-732 GCF_949767635.1 Pseudomonas sp. IT-93MI4 | reverse complement strand
TTCTGCCGGTGTTTCGTAGTCTAGCGTTTTCCGAGGGCGGCTATTTAGCTGCCTTGCCACTTCATTGAGCGTGGCTTGCGAGTGCTCCGCAAGGTCGGTTCCTTTCGGGAAGTACTGCCTTAACAACCCGTTGGTGTTCTCATTTGATCCTCGTTGCCAAGGACGATGAGGATCGCAGAAGTAGACTTTGATGTCGGTAGCCACCGTAAAGCGTTTATGGTCAGCCATCTCTTTACCGCGATCCCAGGTCAGCGATTTGTAGAGTTCTTGGGGCAAGTTACGGGCGTTTTCAATTAGGGCGCTGATGACCGTCTCGCTATCCTTACCGTCCAATTTCACTAGCATTACGTAGCGGGTATGTCGCTCAACAAGAGTGGCAATTTGGCTGTTCCTGCTACCGCACAGCAGGTCGCCTTCCCAGTGACCTGGCACCGCCCGATCCTTAGCCGCGGCCGGGCGTTCACGGATCGATACCGCGTCAGTGATTCGTCCGTGATTTTCTTTTTTCTGCGTGTGATGACGCGAGCGACGCATGGCCCGCGTGCGCCGTAAATGCTCAAGCAACTCCTTCTTCAGAGCCCCGCGAGCCTGTATGAAGAGCGTGCGATAGATCGTCTCGTGTGACACCTGATAGCTCGTATCGTCCGGGTACGTGCGCTTCAACCAACCGGCAATCTGTTCCGGTGACCACTGCAATTGAAGCTTGTCTGCAACAATTTGCGCCACCGTTCG
>NZ_CATKPP010000029.1:0-734 GCF_949767635.1 Pseudomonas sp. IT-93MI4 | reverse complement strand
TACGACGACGTCGGACGGCTGATCGCGCTGCTTCCGCCGGACGATGAGCCAACGTCCTACGAGTACCGTAACGGTTTCCTGCACAGCCGTTCCCGCGGCGAGGCGATGTGGACGTTTCGGCGCAACGCCGAGGGCGATGTCACCGAGGCGGTCGATCCCGACGGCCAGGTCACCCATTACTACTACGACACGCGCGGGCAGTTGCTGTCGATCCGCTACCCGGACAGCAGCCGGCACAAGTTGTCGTGGAACGACCTCGGGCAACTGATCGAGGAAACCCTGCCCGACGGTGGTGTGCGGCGCTTTTCCTACGACGCGCTGGGGCGACGGACGACCACTTGCAACGAGCACGGCGCGATCACCCGCCAGCAGTGGGATGCGGTTGGCCGACTAATTCAGACGACCTTTCCTACGGGCGCTACCCGTGCCTACAGCTACGGCGCCTACGGCCAGGTCACTGCCGAGCGCGACGAACTCGGGCACATCACCCGCTACGAGTATGACGACGACCTGCACCTGGTCTCGCGCAAGATCAATCCCGACGGCACGCGGGTGCAGTACCGCTACGACCATGCGCAACTGCTGCTCACGGAAATCGAGAACGAGTCCGGGGAAAAGTACCGGCTGGACTACACGCCCACCGGATTGATCCGACAGGAAACCGGCTTCGACGGCCGGCGCACCGCCTACGCCTACGACCGCAACGGGCACCTGCTGGAGAAGACCGAATTCGG
>NZ_CATKPP010000028.1:0-882 GCF_949767635.1 Pseudomonas sp. IT-93MI4 | reverse complement strand
CGGCCCGGCGGCAAGGATGAAAACGGCAGTGCCCCGGGGCATTCCGAGCTGTACATGTACATCGATCCGCGGATCATCAACGATGGCGTGGACAAGGAAACCGCCGAAACCGGCCTCGACATCATCATCAAGGCCAAACCCGGCAGCAGCAGCCTGTTGCCCTACCCCAACATGGCCGTGGGTGACCGCTGCAAATTGACCTGGGGTGGCTGGTTCGAGTATTCGCCACGGGTGACCCAGGATCACATCGATGACCCGCAGGGCCATCCACTGGTCATCCATGTCGACAAGGCCACCATCCTCGCCGCCGGCGATACCGATAGCCTGGCCGTAGCCTTTGAAGTACACGACATTGTCGACAACCGCTCCGAAGACTGGTGCGCCGCAGTGCGGATTGCCGTCGATACCGGCAACAAGCGCCTGCCGCCTCCCATGGTCAAAGAGGCCTTCAACAGTGAGCTGGACATGGACAAGCTGGGAGAGGCGCCGCTGACCTTGCAAGTGGTGGTCGATGCGCCTGAATTCCGGATCGGCGATGTGATCATCGGCCTGGGCAAGGGCACCACGCTGGACGGCGAACCGATCAACGTTGAAGTCCGCGGCGAGCCCCTCATCAGCGTGGGCAACATCTACGAATTGGCCCTGCCAAGCGCCGACATACGTTTGCTGGCCAAAACCCAGGCCGTGTTCAGTTATCGCGTGGAACGCAGCGGGTCTGATGATCGCGCCTCCAAGGGGCGCTTCGTCAGTATCATCGGAGCAACCCGACGCCTGCTCGCGCCGATTGCCGTGGATGCGCAACAAGGGGCACTCGACCCTGATCGGGTGTACACCACCGCCGTCATCCCCTTTGATCCGATGATGCAGGTGGGCATGGTCATC
>NZ_CATKPP010000027.1:0-1135 GCF_949767635.1 Pseudomonas sp. IT-93MI4 | reverse complement strand
CAAGAGGGGGCCAATATTCGGCTGCTTTGCCGTCGATTCAATATCAGTCCAAGCACTGCTTACAAATGGCTAAACAGGTTTGAAGCCTCAGGTGTTGAGGGATTGATCAACCAGTCTCGGCGACCGAAAACGTCACCCAAACGCTGTGTTGATGAGGTTGAGCAGCAGATTCTGACCGTGAGTCAGGAGTACGCGGCTTGGGGCGCTCGCAAGCTCAAGCGCGTGTTGGAAGACAACGGCGCAGTGATGCCTTCTGTCAGCACCGTGCATGCGGTTTTAAAGCGTCACTCGCGCGTTGATCCAAAGGCCGCTGAGATCAAGCCATTTATCCGGTTCGAGCATGAAGCTCCCAATGATCTTTGGCAGATGGACTTCAAGGGCCATATCAGCTTGGGCCTGGGCCGTTGCCATCCGTTGACGATACTGGACGATCATTCACGGTTTTCGCTGTGCATCGCTGCGTGCGCGAACGAGCAGCGCCAAACCGTTCAGGAGCATCTAATCCGGACCTTTCGGCGCTACGGCCTGCCTTTGCGCATGACGATGGACAACGGTTCGCCTTGGGGTGATCAGACAGGTGTTTATACCGCACTGGAGATCTGGCTGATGAGCCAAGGCATCAAGGTCGGCCACTCCCGACCTTATCATCCGCAGACCCAAGGAAAGCTGGAACGCTTTCACCGCAGCCTTAAAAGCGAAGTTCTGCAAGGCCAGTTGTTCATCGATCTCGATGGCGCGCAACGGGCGTTTGATAGCTGGCGTGATATTTACAACCAGAAGCGCCCGCATCAGGCGCTGGACATGCAGGTTCCTGCGGCCCGCTACAGCAGTAGTCCACGGGAATATCAGGAGCAACCCGCGGCGCCGGAGTACAACGATGGCGACGTGATCAGGAAGGTTCAGGTGAAGGGCGAGATCTACTGGGGGAACCGTGAATACACAGTCGGAAAGGCTTTTCACGGGAGGTCAGTAGCTATCCGGGAAACGACGGAGGATGGCATCCACGATGTCTACTGGGGTAAACATCGTATAGCCAAAATCGACTTGAACTTGCAGATTGTCACAGCAGGTAAGAAGATCTAAAACCGTCCACCATGTCTCCGAACATGTGTCCACCATGTCTCCGGTACATACA
>NZ_CATKPP010000026.1:0-1195 GCF_949767635.1 Pseudomonas sp. IT-93MI4 | reverse complement strand
AATGTGGGAGATTCTATGTTGCTCAGCAACCCTAGAATCTCAAACTGATCGGTATTCGCCCTGATTCTTCATCAGGGTGAATGCCACTCGGCAGAGCTTGCGAGCAAGAGCTACCAATGCCTGTGTTTTCGAGAAGCCTCTGGCCAGGTAAGACTCGTAAAAAGGCTTCCACTTGGTTGAGCGACACGCCGCCATTGCGGCGTTGTAGGCTAATCGACGGATCTCCGGATCTCCTTTTTTGCTCAGGAACCTCGGGCCGTTCTTTTTCCCCGAATCGTCCACCGTCAGATCCATACCCAAAAACGCGATGAACGCGTCGCTGTTGGCAAAGTCACCGCGCATATAGGTCGTTGCCAACCCAGTCGCAGTCAGCTCTCCCACGCCCTCGATTGCTTTGCAGCGGTCAATATTGTCATCAATACCGGCCTCTTTGCTGACTTTGCGCAGCAGTTTTTGAATGACCTTGTCGGATCGCTCGAATGCCTTTTGCTGAGCCGTACGTTCTTTCTTCAGCAAGGGTTCATCGGCCCAGCTCAACATCAGACCCGTATGGTTCTGAATCAGCGTCGCGCGTCTGTGCAGCAAGCTTTTCAGTACGGTGTAGGCTTTAGGAGGCGGGTTCCAAAGCCGCAGTTTGCTTTGTTCATTCGTCAGATAGCGTGCGAGCACGCGTGCATCGCAGGGATCATTTTTGGCTCGCTGACCGACACCGCGACGATAGTGGCTGACTCGATAAGCATCCACCACATAGACCTGATGTCCCATCGCATGAGCCAGATCAACAGTCTCCAAATGGTAGATATTGGTGGCTTCGACAGCGATAGCGCTTTGCGCGGGCAGAGTTTTGAGCCAACGTTTGAGGGCGGCACGATCATTCTTGACCGCTTCAATGGTTTCCAGGTCGGCGCGATAGACAACGATTTCGGCCTTGGCGATATCGATACCAACAACCGTCTGCGAAGTAAGGATTGTCATGACGAATCCTCGGAGCTAGGGTTTAAGAGCTTGTTGGGGTCTACCGTCGCGCTGGCTTGTCTCTGTCGTCGGTTTACCGATGAATTCCTTATTGGCGCTTTGGGTAGAAGGGGCGGGACGAGAAGTCTCCCACGGTCTGTACTGGTCAGAGTCAGAATCGAGTCTGTAGTCCCGCCCACCCCTTCAAGTCTAAACATACAAGCGAGCCTGCTCGCGAAGG
>NZ_CATKPP010000024.1:0-2193 GCF_949767635.1 Pseudomonas sp. IT-93MI4 | reverse complement strand
GGCCCCACCATCGAGCAGGCCGACAACGACGGCGCCGGCCCGGAACTGCATACCGGCAACCTGACCCAAGCTTCCGTACGCATGGGTGACTGGCCGCTGATCGCCCTCAACCAATACGTCTGGTTGCGCCTGTGCGGGACATATGCTGACGGCAGCGCCTACACACGCGAGATCTGGAGTGCGCCGACGGCCTTCACCAACCCCGACTGGATTGCTGACCGGTTCTTCACTGCTCCGCTTCCAGCCGATGAGCTCAACGCTCTGCAGGATGGCAGCGATCTGGAATTGGTGTTTAAAGCGGCGCTTGGTCAGAGCACGGTGGAGAGTGAGGCGGTGGAGTTTCCGGTGCGGACTTATATGATCAAAGCGATTGAGGATGTACGGCCAGAAATTACCGGAGCGGAAGACTCCAAAGGGAATGAGATTCTCCCGGGCGGCACGACTGGAGACACCTCGATTACGCTTGAGGGCACCGCAGCTTTAGGGCAGGAAGTGGAAATCTTCGACGGTGCTACCTCCACTGGCAAAAAGCCCAAGGCCGATGACAAAGGTATGTGGACTGTTGAACTGACCGGGCTGACACGTACGAAGCATGTGTTCAAAGCCAAAGCGTTGTATGGGAGCGGGACGGAGTCGGGGGAGTGGACAGTGACTGTGGTCGATCTCGTTGATCTCGTTGAAGACTTTAAGTCATATCCACAGGGAGTAACTATCCAAAACCCAGGGGACGTCCTCGAGGGGACGAACACCAAAGTAACAGTTATTACACACATCAGCGTGCCTTATCGCTCGACAATAGGTACCTTCCCATACGGGCTGGGATGCAATTACTCACTCCCCAGTTTTCAAAATAAATTTGAATACTCCGTCGCATTGAAACAAGGAATTGCCAAGAGTGCGATAATCAAAGGTAGCTCTCACTTTTTTTTTCGATGCCGCGTCGATGTTCAGTTTTTACGGAGCGATTCTGTAATATCTTCAATGCTGCTCCTAGAAACCTACTACCAAGAACCAAGTGATTATGAGAAAGAGGTCGCCCCATCTAACGGTCAAGCGTTCGACGCAATCAAATTCGTGATGACGCCTACGGTTGCAACGACATATGGTCATCTTCTCAGAATAACAACGATCGATTTCAAGAGCTAAATAGTCTGTCACCTTCAACGCGCCGGAGGGATAAGGGGAAGGATTTTTTTATGGTAATCGCGAGCAGGCTCACACCTACAAGGCATCTTTGCCGGGCACTTAACCTGTGACCAACGAAGATCCACTGTGGGAGCGGGCTTGCTCGCGAAGAGGCCAGAACTGTCAGCGCCTATTCCTTGGGCACAACATTATCCAGCGCCTGATTCACCGCCAACTCGCCCAGCATCACCACTTGGGCAATGCCCAGCGCCGTATTGCGACTCGGCCCCTCCAGCGTTCCGGCGAAATCACCGAGCATCACTTTGACCGAGGCCAGGGATTCGCAGGCGTTGGCCAGCAGGGATTCGGTGTCGGTTTGTGGGTTGACCAGGAACATGCTGCTGGGGGTGTACGGCGTTGCCATGATGTTCGCGGGCGCGAGGTAGTGGTCGAGGGCGCGTTCGGCGGCTTCGTGGAGTTTTCTCGAGTTGAGGGATTCGTAGGGCGATACCGGGTCTGTAATTGGCGGATTGGGTGGGGTTTCGGGCATCAGCTGGAACTCCGATCGAGGCACTTTGGAAGAATGATGACCTGTAGGAGCTGCCGAAGGCTGCGATCTTTTGATCTTGATCTTGAAAAACAAAATCAAAAGATCGCAGCCTGCGGCAGCTCCTACAGGGGGACCGAGCAGTTAGTTCGGCACGCGGCGGCCGTCGAGTACCCGGTTGACCATCAGTTCACTGAGCATGATCACCTGATGCAGCATCAGCATGGCCCGGCGCTGTGAGTGGTCGACGGTGTCGCCGATATCGCGGGCCATGTCACTTGCGGCGGCGAGGGATTCACAGGCTTCGACGAGCAAGGTTTCTTCGTCCACGGTGGGGTCGATGAGGAAGATTCTGTTCGCCTTGCATGACGAGGTTGAAGGGATCGAGATCTTCAGTGCGCCGGGGTTGAGGTAGAAGTTGATGGCGCGGTCGGTTGCCGCTTTTATCTTCTGCGGGTCGAGGGCCGGGTCGTACGGGATCGGGTCGGCGTCCGGGGGGTTGGGTGTGGCTTTGAACATGG
>NZ_CATKPP010000023.1:0-2449 GCF_949767635.1 Pseudomonas sp. IT-93MI4 | reverse complement strand
ATACCGCACTGACCATCACCTCAGTAAAAGATCAGAGCAACTGGAACATTCCCGATAACGGTCATACCGTGCACACCAGCGTCACGCTCACTGGCTCCGCGCCTGATGGCCAGAAGGTGGAAGTTTTCCTCGGTGCAATCTCCAAAGGCATCGCGGAAGCTGGCCCCGACAGAACCTGGACCCGTACCGTGAGCGGGTTATCGCTGGACGTACTGCACACCTTAAAGGCCGTTGGCCAATACGCGAACAATCCGACATCGAACCTTTGGCGTTTGACGGCGTTGAATGGCGTGAGGCCGGCCATCACCGCCGCGCAGGATTCCAACGGGCAGCCAATCAGCAATGGTGGAAGTACTCCTGACACCCGTATCCGCCTGACGGGGACGGCGAACACCTTTCTTGAGGTGGAGATTTACGACGGTGACACCGCCACTGGCAAAAAGCCCAGGGCCAATGACAAAGGTATATGGACGGTAGAGCTGACCGGGCTTACACGTACGAAGCATGTGTTCAAAGCCAAGGCGTTGTATGGCAGCGGGACGGAGTCGGGAGAGTGGATAGTGAACGTGGTCGCTCCTGTTTTCCTCGTCGAAGACTTTCAGACATATCCACGACCGAATGCCGAGAACACGATCATAGATCCAGGGAGCTTCATGCAGGGGACGAAAACCAAAACGACGGTTATTGTAAACACTGAGGGATATGGTAGCTGTCGCAGCTCGGTGTTTGACTATTCCACGGGTCTGTGGAGTTATCTAAGGCGCATAAGTGTTTTAGACACATTTGCGTACTCAATAGCACTGCATCAAAATGATGCCAAGAGTATGACAATCAATTGCCACTTGGCTGCGCGGCAATTAAAAATCAAGCTAGAGTTCATACAAAAAAATAGTGTGGTGTCCTCAATGACGTTCTACGAGGGCAGCACCGACCACGACCATCAAATTTTTGAAAGGACCGTCGCCCCGGACAACGGTCAGGCGTTCGATACTATCCAATTCGTACTCACGGCGACGGGTGAACTTAATCAACTTAATTATTTCAGGTTAAACACGATCGCCTTCAAAAACTAAAAAGTTTCTGTTGCCTGGAATACACCGGTGGAAGGGGCGCAGATGAACAAAAGGTGCTCCCCCGGAACATAAGTTCAGAGGAGATCACTTTTCCAAGAGCATCGCTGATTCAAAAAACGGTAATCCACGCTAAGCGCCTCTCCTTGATGGGGAGGTGCTTAGCAGTTGCTCCTAAAGCTGGTGTGTTTTCGATGAACTGAAGTGAACACAGGAGGTTGTTGGCCGGGGTAATGCTTTCCCACGAAAGTGTTACCCCGAGCAATTAACCCGAGCACAGCTGTATCCGAATACTCACCTCCATTACTCAAAATATATGCAGGCCAATTCTTGGGCTGCGAAAAACAATCTGGAATAAGGCGTGATAAGGGGACGAATTTATTTAATAGACTCACGCCTACAAGGGATCTTTGCCGGGCACTTAACCAGTGATCAACGCAGATCCACTGTGGGAGCGGGCTTGCTCGCGAAGAGGCCAGAACTGTCAACGCCTATTCCTTGGGCACAACATTATCCAGCGCCTGATTCACCGCCAACTCCCCCAGCATCACCACCTGCGCAATGCCCAGCGCCGTATTACGACTCGGCCCCTCCAGCGTGCCGGCGAGTTCACCGAGCATGACCGTGGCTGAGGCCAGGGATTCGCAGGCGTTGGCCAGCAGGGATTCGGTGTCGGTTTGCGGGTTGACCATGAACATGCTGCTGGGGGTGTACGGCGTTGCCATGATGTGCGCGGGCGCGAGATAGTGGTCGAGGGCGCGTTCGGCGGCTTCGTGGAGTTTTCTGGAGTTGAGGGATTCGTAGGGTGATACCGAGTCTGTGGCCGGCGGATTGGGTGGGGTTTCGGACATCAGCTGGAACTCCGATCAAGGTACTTTGGAAGAATGACTCCCTGTAGGAGCTGCCGCAGGTTCGGGCCGCGTTCGGACGATCTTTTGATCTTGTTTTTAGAAGCAAAATCAAAAGATCGCAGCCTTCGGCAGCTCCTACAGGGGGATCGGGCAGTTAGTTCGGCACGCGGCGGCCGTCCAGTACCCGGTTGACCATCAGTTCACTGAGCATGATCACCTGATGCAGCATCAGCATCGCCCGGCGCTGTGGGTTGTCGATGGAGTCGCCGATATCGCGGGCCATGTCGCTGGCGGCGGCCAGGGATTCGCAGGCTTCGACGAGCAAGGTTTCTTCGTCCACGGTGGGGTCGATGAGGAAAATTCTGTTCGCCTTGCATGACGAGGCTGAAGGGATCGAGATCTTCAGTGCGCCGGGGTTGAGGTAGAAGTTGATGGCGCGGTCGGTTGCCGCTTTTATCTTCTGCGGGTCGAGGGCTGGGTCGTACGGGATTGAGGTGTCCGGGGGGTTGGGTGTGGCTTTGAACATAA